>NZ_JBYCZS010000022.1:0-108414 GCF_057586355.1 Caulobacter sp. SRI_008 | reverse complement strand
GATCGGCGAGCCGGCCCTGGACGCCGTTCTTGCCTCGCCCCCGGGCCTCGCGCCCGCCATCCCTCAGGCGGACGCCGCCCTGGCCGACGACGCGACGTTCGTGGCGCTCGGCGCGGCCGTGCTGCTGGCCGAGGTCGCCGACCGACCCGCCGCCGTTGTCCGCCTGCGCGATCTCTTCGACGTCGTTCCCCTAGCGCTCGATCCCGAGCGCGGACGCGGCGCGGCCCACGTCGCGCGGGGACTTTTCATGGCCTTCGAGGCCGGCGCGCTGGAGGTCGCCGCATGACCTATCTGCTGCTTTCCTCGGGTCCCTCGGCCGCGCTGCTGACCGACCAGCCGGTGATCCGCCGCGAGGACGTCGGCGCGGTGCGCGACGCGGCTGAGCTGACCGCCGCCCTCGACGCCCTGCGCCAGGCGACCCGCGAGGCCGCCCTGCGCGACGGCTTCGCCCAGGGCCACGCCGAGGGAACCGCCGCCGCCGCCCGCGAGACCGCCCAGGTGCTGGCCGGTGTCCACGCCGCCCTCCAGCTCGAACGCGATCGCCTGCGAAGCAGCGCCGGCGCCCTGGCGCTGGACATCGTCCGCCGCATCGCCGCCGGTCTGGCGTCCGACGAGGTGCTGGCCGCCCTGGCCGAGCAGGCCGCCCGCGACCTGCTGCCCGAAGAGCCGATCCGCGTCCGCGTCGCCCCCGAAGCGGCCGGCGCGGTGACCCGCCGCCTGTGGTCGATCGACGCCCGCATAGAGGTGGTCGGCGACCCTGACCTGCCGGCCGGCGACTGCGTGCTCGACACTCCGTCCGGCCGCACCCACGCCGGACTCGAAACCCAGCTGCGGGCCCTTGAAGCGGTGTTCGCCGTCCCCGCTGGCGAGGCCGCCGCATGAGCCTCGACGCCGATACCGACGCCCGCCTGCGCGAGGTCCTGCGCGGCGCCCGCACCGTCGAGCGGCGCGGCCGCGTGGCCCAGGCCTTCGGCACCACCGTCCGCGCCACGGGCCTGGACGTGCGCATCGGCCAGGAGTGCGAGATCGTCGACCGGGCCGGCGGCCATGCGGTCAAGGCCCAGGTGGTCGGCCTCGACGGCGGGGCGGCGATCCTGACGCCCCTTGCGCGGCTGGAGGGCGTGGCGGTCGACGCCGAGGTCGTGGCCGGTCCGCGTCGCAGCGAGATCGGCGTTGGCGAGGGGCTGCTGGGCCGGGTGCTCGACGCCCATGGCGAGCCGCTCGATGGTCTGGGCCCCATCACCGGCCTGCTGCGGCCGTTCCCGGTCTATGGCGAGGCCCCCAATCCGCTGGCCCGTCCGCCGATCGCCAGGCCCTTCGCCACCGGCGTGCGGAGCGTCGACGCCTTGCTGACCACGGGCGAGGGCCAGCGCGTGGGCCTGTTCGCCATGGCCGGCGGCGGCAAGTCGACCCTGCTGGGCATGTTCGCCCGCCACGCCCGCAGCGACGTCAACGTCATCGCCCTGATCGGCGAACGCGGGCGGGAGGTGCGTGAGTTCCTCGACGACTGCCTGGGGCCGGAGGGCCTGGCCCGCTCGGTGGTCATCGTCTCGACCTCCGACCGCCCGGCCATGGAGCGGGTGCGCGCCGCCCACGTCGCCACCGCCATCGCCGAAGGGTTCCGGGCCGAGGGCCGCCGCGTCATGCTGCAGATGGACAGCGTCACCCGCTTCGCCCGCGCCCTGCGCGAGATCGGCCTGTCGGTGGGCGAGCCGGCCGTGCGCCGGGGCTTTCCGCCGTCGGTCTTCGCCGAGCTGCCTCGCCTCTTTGAAAGGGCGGGCTCGATAGAGGGAGGGACGATCACCGCCTTCTACACCGTGCTGATCGAGGACGAGGAGGGCGGCGACCCGGTCGGCGAGGAAGTCCGCTCGATCCTCGACGGCCACATCTATCTGTCCCGGAAGCTCGGCCAGGCCGGCCACTATCCGGCCATCGACGTCGCCGCCAGCCTCAGCCGGGTCTTCCCGCGCGTCACGGGTCCGGAGCAGCAGGCCGCCGCCTCGAAGGTGCGGGGCTGGATGGCCAAGTACGCCGAGATCGAGTTCCTGCTCCAGATCGGCGAGTACAAGCCCGGCGGCGACCCGCTGGCCGACGAGGCCATCGCCCGTCGCGCCGCCATCACCAGTCTGCTGCGCCAGGACGCGCACGACGCCGTCGCCTTCGACCAGGCCCTGGCCGCCCTGATGGAGACGGCCGCATGAGCGCCGCCCGCGTCCAGGTCCAGGCCCTGACCCCCGTCGTCAAGCTGCGCGAGCGCCGCGTCGAGAAGGCCATGCGCGAGGCCGCGCAGGCCCGCCGCAAGGTCGCCGACGCCGTCATGGCGCTGGAAGCCCGCGACCGGGCGATCGCCGCCCACGACCTGGCCAAGGCCCAGCTCGACGACTGGTTCGCCGGCGGCCTGTCCGGCGCGGCCCACCTGATCGAGGCCGCCCTGGTGCGGCGTGAGGCGATCGCCACGGCCCGCGACGCCGACCAGCGCCTGCGCGACCAGGAGGCCGTGGCCCTGGATCTGGCCCGCGAGGATCTCGCCGTCGCCCTGCGCGACCTCGCCCGCGCCCAGGGCCGCTTCGACGCCATGAGCGGCCGCCTGGATCTCGCCCGCGCCCTGGTCGCCGCCGACCGCGAGGCCCGCGAGCAGCTGGAGATCGAGGACGCCGGCGCCCTGAGGAGAACCCTATGACCGCCATCCGTGACAGCGCCCCGTCCGATCGTTCCAGCCCGTCCAGCCAGCGGTCGTCCTCGTCCGATCAGGCTGCGCCCTGGCGCGGCGCCGAGTTCCAGGCCGCCCTGCAGCAGGCCGCCGACCGTCGCGAGCCCGTCGCCCGTCAGCCGGCCCGCGCCGAGCGCCAGAAGGAGGCCGAGCGCGAGGAGAAGGAGGAGGGGGCGAGCGTCGACCTTTCCGCCCTGCTGGGTCCGGCCCGCGAGTTCAAGGACCTGGCTTCCGCCTCCGAGCCCACGGGTGTCGACGCCATCGCGGCCCTGACCCGCCAAGGCGGCGAGTCGGTCGACATCCCCGTGACGGGGCCGGCCACGGCCAGCGCCGCCGAGATCGAGGCCTTCGCCGCGGCCATGGACCAGGCCTGGATCGCCGCCGGCGGCGACCGCAAGGCGCTGGCCCTGGGTCTGGCCGACAAGAACTCGCTGCTGACGGGCCTTGGCCTGGCGCGCGGCCCCGACGGCGCGGTCTCCTTGACCTTGGCGGCCCGGCCGGACGCCACGCCCGAGGTGACCAAAGCCCTGGAGGCCCTGCGCAAGCGGCTGGAGGTGCGGGGACTGGCCCTGGCCGACCTCTTCGTCGAGGCCGATGACGGCCTGGATCCGGAAAGCCTGATCCGGAGGGTGCGGTGAGCAGCGGCCCTGAGCAGCCAGTTGCGTGGACCTCGCCCTTCGACAGGCTCAGGGTGAGGTCCATTGCGGACGTTGCAGTAGAAAACCTCACCCTGAGCTTGTCGAAGGGCGAGGTTTTCGGCCCGCCAGTCCTATCGAAGAGGCAGCCCGAACCGCCCCCGATCAGCTTCCGCCGCCCGAGCCACGGCGCGGGCCACCTCGGCCGGCAGATCCCCCGCCGCCCAGCGGTCGGCGAGGATCTCGATCAGCCGGCGGCTCTGGGCGTTGTGCAGGCCCTCGGTCGGGTCGGCGGCGTCGGCGCGCAGCTTGTCGATGTAGAGGCTGGCCGCCTTGGGCGAGGCCGAGACGAGATCCAGCAGATAGGTCGCCGCCGTCTCGAAGGCCTCGGCGTCCAGCGGCGCGTCGGCGATATCGCGCACCAGCCAGACGCACAGAAACTCCAGCGGGCCGACCTTGCGGCTGTTGCTCAGCAACGGTCCGCCAACCCCGAAGCTGGAGAAGCCGCCCGCGCCCCAGGCCGGCACGCGCGCGGCGGGCAGGCGGGCGGTCAGCAGGGCCTGGGCCAGGGTGTCGGCGACCAGCGCCTTGACGTCCGGCTCGCCGAAATGGGCCACGGCCGCCAGCAGCTTGGCGAAGCCGGGGTAGAGCGCATCGCCCAGATCGGTGCAGACGCGCTCCAGCACATCGACGCGCCGGTCCAGGCTCGGCTGGCCCTGCAAGCCCTCGACCAGGGCCTGGGCGGCGCCGAACCAGTCGGGCTCGGATTTGAGGATGCGGTCGGCGGTCACGCCCCGACGCTAGCGTCAGACGAAGCCGTTGTCGCGGGCGTCGGTGAGGCGGTCGGCGACGGCGCGGGCCGTATCGTCCAGGTCGCGCGAGGCGCCCGACAGGCCGATGCGGCCGTCCTGGCGCGAGAAGCCGGAGAAGTCGCCGAAGGCCTGGGCGCGCGAGGGCTCGCCGGCCGGGGAAATCCCCGAAAGGCCGTGGCTCCAGACGCCGGAAACGGACGGGGCGTCGATGCGGCTGGCGGACATGGCGAACTCCTTCAGTCTCTCGATACGAAGATCAACGCGCCGCCGCCAGTCGGGTTTTCCCTAGCCGGCGGGAGACCCGTATGACCGGTCTGGCCGCCCTGCTGGCCCCGTCGCCCGAGGCGCAGGCCCTGGAGGCGCTCGATCTCGCCGTCGCCGCCTTCGAGGACGCGGCCTCGCCACGCCTGGCCTGGCGAACGGCGGCCTTCGCCCGGCTGACGGCGGGGCTCGCGCCCGGCCAGACCCCGTCCGGCGGCCTGCTGGCGGCGGTCGAGGCGGCCCAGCGCGGGGAGGGCGGGTTGCACCCGCTCGACCTCGACGGCCAGGCCTTCGAGGCGCGCACCGTCGCCGGCGACGGCCGCATCCACCTGATCCTCTCCAGCGCCGCCGAGCGCCGACAGGCCGAGGCCCGGCGCCTGGCCGATCGCGAACGCCTGCTGCTGACCTCGCGCGTCATGTCGGTGGGCGAGATGGCGACCATGATCGCCCACGAGCTGAACCAGCCCATCGGCTCGATCGCCAACATCGCCCGGGGACTGAAGGCGCGGCTGTCGCGCGGGGCGCTGGCGAAGGAGGAGGGCGTCGAGGCCCTCGATCGCGCCGCCGAGCAGGCGCTCTACGCCTCGGGCGTCATCCAGCGCATGCGCTCCTTCGTCGAGCAGCGCCAGCCCCAGGTCGAGCCGCTGGATCTGCCCCGGCTGGTCCGCGCCACGCTCGACCTGCTCGACTGGGAGATCGCCCGCGACAAGGTCGTCGCCCGCGCGCGCTTCGACGCCCTGCCGCCGGTGCTGGGCGATGCGGTGATGATCCAGCAGGTGCTGGTCAACCTGGCTCGCAACGGGCTGGACGCCATGCGCGGCCGGCCCGGCCCCCGCCGCCTGACCATCGCCGCTGGGCCCATGGAAGGCTCCGACCGCATGGTCGAGCTGACCGTCGCCGACAGCGGCCCGGGCGTCGACGCGGCCGCCGCCGACAAGATGTTCTCGCCGTTCTTCTCGACCAAGCCCGGCGGCATGGGGGTGGGCTTAGGGATCTGCCGATCCATCGTCGAACTGCATCGCGGGCGGCTCTGGCACGCCCCGGATCCCGAGGGGGGGACCGTATTCCACATCGCGCTGCCCGCGGCGCGCCAGGAGGAGCCATGACTACCCCCTCGACATCCACGCCGGAGGCCGCCGCCCCGCCGAACCCTCTGGGCGCGGTCTGCCTCGTCGACGACCACGGCGAGTTCCGCCAGTCCGCCGCCTGGTGGCTGGAGAGCCTGGGCTACGCCGTCTCCACCTTCGACGGCGCCCGGGCCTTCCTCGACGCCGGCGAGCCGCCGGCCGACGCCTGCCTGCTGCTGGACGTGCGCATGCCCGACATGTCGGGATTGGAGCTGCTCGACGCCCTGAAGGCCCGCGGCTGCCAGCGGCCGGTGATCTTCATGACCGGCCACGGCGACGTGCCCCTGGCGGTCGAGGCCATGCAGAAGGGCGCCGTCACCTTCCTGGAAAAGCCCTTCCAGGAGGCCGCCCTGGAGGCCGCGCTCGAACGCGCCTTCGCCCAGGTCCGGCCCGTCGTCTCGCCTGGCCAGGAGGCCTACGCCCGGCGCGTCGCCGGTCTCACCGACCGCGAACGCGAGGTCATGGCCCTGGTGGTGGCCGGTAAGGTCAACAAGGTCATCGCCTACGAGCTGGGCATCAGCCCCAAGACCGTCGAGCTGCACCGCTCGCGGATCATGGCCAAGATGGAGGCCGTCAGCCTGACCCGGCTGGTGCGCATGGCCGTCACCGGCAGCGTGGACGACGACGCATGAGCGCCTTCCTCGACCTTGAAGCGGGGGAGGGTCCCGCCGTCGACCTCTCCGACCTCGTCGCCCGCAACCGCGCCCTGGCCGTGCTGGCCGCCCTGCGCGCGCCGGGCCTCGTCACCCGGGTTTCGCTGGACCCCGAGCTCGGTCCCGGACCCTGGATCCTGTTCGAAGCCGGCCAGCGTCTGGCGATCCGCGAGCTCGCCGGCGCCGCCTTCGCCCTGGCCGACGACGCCGAGCTGCTGATCGGCCTCGACCGCGTCGAGCCGGTCGTGGCGGCTATCGAGGCGGCGACCACCGAGAGCCTGGCGCCCCTGGGCGTCGAGGCCCAGGCGCCCGACGGCCTGCTGGCCCTGTCGATCGAAGCCCTGGCCCAGGACGGCGCGCCCTTCGCCCGGCTGGTCCTGGCCGTCGATCCTCAGGCCGCCCGCGCCTGGCCCGAGCCGATCTTCGATCCCTGGGCGCCCGGCGCGCACCTGGCCGTGCCCGCCGCCGGCCCGCTGGTGCTGGACGGCCCGGAGCTGCCGGCGGCCACCGCCGCCTCCCTGCGTCCCGGCGACATCGTGCTGACCCCGCTGTCGGCCTCGCGCCCGGGCCTGGCCACCCTGACCCTGTTCGACCGCCGCCTCGTCGGCCGGTTCGACCTTTCCCACCATCGCTTCACGCTCAACGCCATCGAGGAGAGCGCCATGGCCCCGCCGCCGCTCGACATCGCCGTCGTCCCCACGGACGAGGTTCCCACCGACGCCGCGCCGGTCGCGCCCGCCGACCTGCCCGTGCCGCTGAAGGTGCTGCTGGGCGAGGCCAGCCTGCCGCTGTCGGAGCTGTCGGGCCTGCGGCCCGGCGCGACCGTCGTCCTGGCCGGCCCGCGCGAGGACGCCCCCGCCGTGCTGCTGGCCGGCGGCCGCCCGATCGCGCGCGGCCGTCTCGTGCCGGTCGGCGAGGCCTGGGGCGTGCTGGTGGAAACCATAGGCGGCGAGGGCTGAGCGCAGATGGACCTCTCGCAGTTCTCGCCCGGGTCGGCCCTCATCACCGTCATCCTGCTGGCGCTGGCGCCGTTCGTGGCGGTGATGGTCACCTCTTTCACCAAGATCGTCGTCACGCTCAGCCTGCTGCGCAATGCGCTGGGCCTGCAGCAGGTGCCGCCCAACATCGTGCTCAACGGCCTGGCTTTGATCCTGACGCTCTACGTCATGTATCCGGTCGGCCAGCAGATGGCGGCCGCCAACCAGGGCGTCAAACCGATCGCCGCCGTCAGCAGCGACACTCAGGCGCTGTTCACCTATGCCGACAAGGCCAAGGAGCCGCTGCGCGAGTTCCTGATCAAGCATTCGACGCCCCGCGAGCGCGCCTTCTTCCTGAAGACCGCCCAGCGCATCAACGGCCCGGAAAAGGCCCGCGCCCTGACCCAGCGCGACTTCATCGTCGTCGTCCCGGCCTTCACCGTCTCGGAGCTGGCCGCCGCCTTCCAGATCGGCTTCCTGATCTTCCTGCCGTTCCTGATCATCGATCTCGTGGTGTCCAACATCCTGCTGGCCATGGGCATGATGATGCTGTCGCCGACCACGGTGTCGCTGCCGTTCAAGCTTCTGCTGTTCGTGCTGATCGACGGCTGGGTGAAGCTCGCCCACGGCCTCGTGCTGTCCTACACCTGAGGAGGGCCGCGCCATGCTGAACGCCCAGGCCATCGAGCTCGTCAACCAGGCCCTGTGGCTGGTGCTGATCCTGTCGGCCCCGCCGATCGTCGCCGCCTCGCTGGTCGGCCTGCTGGTGGCGGTGATCCAGTCGGCCACCCAGCTGCAGGAGCAGACCCTGCAGTACGCGGCCAAGTTCTTCGCCATTGTCCTGACCATCTTCGTCACCGCCAGCCTGCTGGGCGGCACGCTCTATCGCTTCGGCGACCGGGTGTTCACCGAGTTCCCGGCCATGGTCCGCCGATGAACACGCCCGACTGGCTGGGCGCGATCTTCTCCAACACCATGGTGCTCGCGGTCGGCGCGACCCGGGTGGCGGCGGCCTTCATGCTGCTGCCGCTCTTGTCGCCCGAGACCGTGCCGGCTCTGGTGCGCAACTCGATCTTCCTGGCCTTCGGGATCATCGTCATCACCCTCCAGCCGCAGGTCGCCCAGATGGAGCTGCCGACGGTCCAGTGGATCCTGATCTTCGGCAAGGAGGCGGTGATCGGCCTGGTCATCGGCTTCTTCTTCGGGACGATGCTGTGGGCCCTGGAGGCGGCCGGCCAGATCATCGACGCCAAGGTCGGGGCGACCATGGCCCAGGTCGTCGATCCCTTGAGCGGCCACCAGACCTCGCTGACCGGCGAGTTCCTCGGCCGCCTGGCCAACTTCGTCTTCATGTTCTCGGGCGGCCTGCTGCTGATGGTCGGGGTGATCCTCGACAGCTACGCCATCTGGCCGATCGGCAGCCTGACCCCGATGCTGTCCTTGCGCAGCCTTTCCCTGTTCGAGGGCGAGTTCTCGCGGCTGATGGTGATGGCGGTGATGCTGTCGACCCCGGCCCTGATCGTGCTCTACCTGGTCGACGGCGGACTTGGCCTGATCAACCGCTACGCCCCGCAACTCAATGTCTTCTCCCTGGGCCTGGCCATCAAGTCGTGGATCGCCACGGCGGTGGTCCTGGCCATGCTGACGGGGCTCGTTCAGCTGCTCCTCAACGAGATCGGCGCCCGGCCCTCGACGATCCTGCAGGTGCTGCGGGCGCTGGACGGGAAGGGGTGAGGAAAAACCTGAGCTAGGGTTTTCCCTGATGGGGTACGCCCCAGCTATCTCGACTGCCCCGCTCGGCGCCACCTTTCGTCGCAGGCCGCATGGCGGCGATGAGAGAGGGTAGGAGCGATGACCACCATCAACGGGTCGCTGAGCACGGCGATCAACAGCGCGATCCTGACCGGGATCGGGGCCGAGCTCGGCAAGTCGCTGGGAAGCTTCGGCGCCATGCAGTTCACCCTGGGCGCCATCGTCGCCGGCCTGTTCCAGCCCGCGCCCGCCCAGCAGCCCTTCACCGCCACCATGCCCGGCGAGGGCAAGGCCGAGATCGACATCGGCGACGGCTACACCCTGTCGATCAACGAAGCCAATTCCGAGATCGTCGTGCGCGACGCCGACGGCAACGCCACCCGCGTCTGGGGCGACCCCCATGTCAGCTACAACGGCGAGCACATCGGCGACTTCTGGGGCACGACCACCTTCCAGCTCGAGAACGGCACGAAGATCACCATCAACACCGAGACCTCCAGCTGGAACAACATGACCTACGCCGAGCAGGTGGTGGTCACCCGCGGCGACCAGGCGATCGTCATCGACGGGGTCAGCGAGCAGACCAAGGGCGACTTCTCCGTCACCCTGGGCGGCAATGGCTATGCCCTGGACGCCGCCCATGACGACGGCCTGGTGATCCACGAGGACGACGCTTCGGCCACCGGCTGGACCAGCAGCATCGACGGCGGCGCGGTCGGCCAGGCCGATTTCGACCTCACCAAGCCCGGCGCCGAGGGCCTGCGCGAGACCCTGCAGACCTTCCATGCGGGCCTTGGCCTGCTGCTGACTGGCTGGCTACTGGGCGCCGGCGCGGGTCTGGGCCTTTCGGCCGACGCCTCGGTCTCCGCCCGCGCGGCCGAGCGGTTCCCGCTGCTGAACCTCTAGCCGCGAGCGACGCCGTCCGGTCCTTTCCGCCGCGCTTGATTTGCCAAACGCCGCAAATCATCGTCGGTAGGCGGAAAGGATCAGGGGGCGGTCGATGCGCGCGCGAATGAAGTTGCTGGCGAGTGGACTCGCCATGGCGGCCGGGCTGTTGACGCTCTCGTCCGCCCTGGCGCCCGCTCTGGCGGCTCCGCCCGCGCCCTCCGCCGAGGCGCGCGCATCGGCCGCCTTCGACGCGGCGCTGAAGAACCGCGCCGCCCTGCGCCTGTTCCTCCAGGCCATGCCCAAGGGCGGCGACCTGCACAACCACCTGTCGGGAACCCCCTACGCCGAGGACTTCCTGGCCTGGGCCGACGCCGACGGCCTGTGCGTGACCACCGACGTCCAGCCGGCCCTGGCCAGCGGGCCGTGCGACGCGCCCGGCCGCAAGCCGGCGCGCGGCCTGGCCAAGGCCGATCCGGCCCTCTACGCCCGGGCGCTCAACTCGCTGTCGATGCTGAACTACAACCCCGGCGCTGACGGCGCCCAGGCCTCCGGCCACGACCAGTTCTTCTCGACCTTCGGCCGCTTCGGGGCGGTGACCGAGAACAACCTGCCGGCCATGCTGGCGGTGGTCCGCGAATACGCCGCCGGCGACCATGTCGGCTATGTCGAGACCTCGGTGAACCCCGGCGCCATCTACGACCTGGTCAACAAGGTCCGGAACGAGACCTGGGACGGCGACTTCGACAAGGCCTTCGCCGCCCTGGAGCCGGGCATACCCGACCTCGTCGCCAAGGTCCGCGCCGAGATGGACGCGGCCGAGGCCCAGTCCGACCGCCGCCTGGGCTGCCAGACCCAGAAGCCGCGCCAGGGCGCCTGCGCCGTGGCGCTGGGCTACCAGGCCTTCGCCGTGCGGATCCTGCCGCCGCAGGTGGTCTTCGCCCAGCTGACGGCCGCCTTCGCCCTGGCCGACGGCGACCCGCGCTTCGTCGGGGTCAACATCGTCGCCCCCGAGGACAACCCGACCTCCCTGGCCGACTACCGCCTGCACATGCGGATGCTGGGCTACCTGCACGCCCGCTATCCGAAGGTGAAGCTGTCGCTGCACGCCGGCGAGCTGACCCTGGGCCTGGTCCCGCCGCGCGACCTGTCGTTCCACATCCGCGAGGCGGTCGAGGTGGCCGGCTCGGCGCGCATCGGCCACGGCGTCGACATCGCCCACGAGGCCGAGGCGCGAGACCTGCTCAAGCGCATGGCTCGCGACAAGATCGCCGTCGAGATCAACCTGACCAGCAACGACGTCATCCTGGGCGTAAAGGGCGCGGATCACCCGCTGCACCTCTACCGCAAGGCCGGCGTGCCGGTGGTGCTGTCGACCGACGACGAAGGCGTCTCGCGCATCGACCTGACCAACGAATATCTGCGCGCCGCCACCGAGCAGGGCCTGACCTATCGCGACCTCAAGGCCATCGCCCGCGACAGCCTGGAATACGCCTTCGTCCCGGGCAAAAGCCTGCGCGGGGCGGCCGAATGCGCCAAGCCGGGCAAGGCCTGCGAGGCGTTCCTGGGCGCGAACCCGAAGGCGCAGCTGCAATGGAAGCTGGAGCGGGACTTCGAGGTGTTCGAGGCCTCTTATTGACCCTCTCCCATAGGGAGAGGGAGGGGCCCGCGCGAAGCGTGGGAGGGTGAGGGGGTACGCCGCCAGCCGGCGTGCCGGCACGCCGTCTTCGGTCCCTAACCCCTCATCCGACCTGCTTCGCAGGCCACCTTCTCCCTATGGGAGAAGGGCTACCGACAGCCCGCCGCCGGCCTAAACACCAGCGCGTCCAGCGCCACGCCCGGATCCAACTGCGCGACCCGCACCGTCCGCGCGCCGCCGCATAGCGTCACGCCCGACGACACCCGCACCCGCCCGTCCAGCACCCCCTCGGCCCAGGCCTTGTCGCCGACCTTGCGCGATGCCGCGACCTCCACAGGCGCGCCGCCGTCCGCCGACACCGCCAGCCGCAGCGCTGTCTGGCCGTTCAGCGGGAAGGTCGGCAGCAAATCGAGGTCCAGCGACCAGGCGCCGGCCGGCAGGGTGATCGCATAGTCCAGCGCCGGCCCCGGCTGCGCGAGCGTCCGCGACGGCTCGGTCACCACCCCCGCCACCATCACCGCCCCGCCACGCCCCACGCTGTCCAGCCGCCGCCAGCCGGCGCCGTGCGCCGTCTCGGCCTCGACCACGATCACGTCGGTGTCGGTCGGCGGGAAGGGCGCCAGGCGCGGCGCGGTCGCGTCCGCCGCCGGGGCGACGAACGGCTTCTGCCGGAACGAGGTCCACTGGCCGTCGGCCGGCTCGACCGACAGGATGCCGCGCCACTTTCCCCCGGCGATCTCGTTGTTGTAGCGGCGGGTGAGAACAGCGATCTCCGCGTCCGCCGCCCGGGCCTTGTCGGCGCGGCGGCGGGCTTCCTCGGGCCGGCTGGCGATCAGCCGGTCGAAGGCCTCGGCGTCGAAGAACCGGTGGTTGGCCGCCGCGGCCGCCCGCACCGGATAGTCCACCAGTTCGAACCAGGCGTCGCGCTGCTCGGCGGGGATCTTCGCGCCCTCGCGGTCCAGCTGCGCGACCAGGGCGTCGAACCGCGCCAGCCGCGCGTCCGCCTGCGCCACCGACAGCGGGCTGGAGCGCGGGCTCGCGCCCCGGCCCCAGAACCATTGCAGGTGCTCGGGCTTGCGCTCGAAGTTCAGCTGATGGTGCTCGGCCAGGATCCCGGCGATCGCCTCGGCGCGCTCGGCTCCGAACACCTCGCGAGCGAACCGCGCCTCGTAGCCGTGCGCGCCGGCCTTGCGCACCCCGTCCACGTCCCAGGCCATGTCGAGGAACAGCTGCGTGCCAAGCTCCGCCGGCTTGATGTCGCCGACATTGGCGATCCACAGCCTGCGCGCATCCAGGTCCCAGGCCCGGCCCATCTCCTCGATCACCAGGGCCGGCGGCGTGGTCGACAGCCACAGGTGCGACAGCGGCGCGCCCAGATAGGACAGGTGGTAGTAGACGCCCGATCCGCCCGACCGCTTGCGTTCTTCGGCATCGGGCAGCTGGCGGATGTAGCCGAAATTGTCGTCCGGCCAGACCAGCGTCACGTCCTCCGGAATCTTCAGGCCCGAGCGATAGACGTCCAGCACCTCCTTGTAGGCGGTGAAGGCCTGCGGAACGGTCTCGACCTTGGGGTCGACATGGTCGCGGATCAGGCCGCGCTGGTCGGCGATGATCTTCTCCAGCAGCGTCCGCTGGCCGTCGATGTCGCCGCCGCCGACCATGCCGGAGTCGTGGATGCCCCGCATGCCCAGGGTGTAGATGTTCTCGTAGCCGCCGTTGGCCTTCACCCGCTGGCGCCAGTAGTCGAGCACGCCGTCCGGATTGGCCGCGTAGTTGTAGGCCTCCGCGCCCGCCTTCCACTCGCCGACATTGTTGCGCAGCATTGGCTCGGCGTGGGACGAGCCCATGACGATCCCCCAGCGGTCGGCCAGGGCGGCGTTGGCCGGGTCGGCGTTGAACGGCTTGCTGACCTCGTGCATGGCCGGCCACAGGGTGTTGGCCTTCAGCCGCAGCAGCAGCTGGAACACCTTCTCATAGGTCTTGGGGCCGATGTCGCCATAGGCCGGGTCGAAGGTCCTGGCCGCCCACGGCTGCAGGCCCCAGTCCTCGTCGTTGATGAAGATCCCGCGGTACTTCACCGACGGCGCCTCGACGCGGCGGGCATCGGCGGCGACGTAAAGCGCTCTGCGCCTGCTCGGCCGAACATCGGCCCACCAGGTCCACGGCGAGACGCCGATGGCGCGGCTCAGGTCGTAGACGCCATAGGCCGTACCCCTTCGGTCGCCTCCGGCGATCACCAGGGCGCGGTCGAGACCGGGCGCGGGGTTGTCGACCACGGTGATCAGGAAGCCCTCCCAACGGCCGCGCAGGTCGTCGACCTTCAGTTTCCTGTCGCGCACGAGGCCGTCGATCAGCGGGCTCTTGCCCAGCGTCCCGACCAGGATCGCCGTCCGGCCCTGGGGCGCATCCGTCGAGAGGCGAGGGGTCTTGCCGGTGACGGCCGCCAGGTCGTCGTGCAGGTCCTGGACCGCCAGGCCGACGAGCGGATCGTCGCCTTGCGAATAGAGGATCTCGGCGCCGGCGATCTGGAAGGCGCCGCGCGAGGCCTTGTCGGTGACCCAGGCCTCCTGCGCCCAGGCGGGCAGGGCGAACACGGCGACAACCAGACCGATGAGCAGCGACGCCAGCCGCATGAGCTTCCTCCAGATCGCTTCGCTGTCAGGCAGCTTGGTCGAATTGGTCAGACCATAGGGTGATCTGGAGGGTTGGCTACTCATTTTGTGAGTGCGGCTCCCATAATGTGATAGTATTCGGGCGGGGCGTTTCCACCTCCCTCCCGTAAAATCCCCGCGAAAGCGGGGACCCAGGTGTTTTATCGTCGAGCGCCGTGGGTTGCAGAAAAAGCCTGGGTCCCCGCTTTCGCGGGGATTTTACGGTTGGGGGTCTGCGTACGGGGATTGGCGAGCGTCTATCCCCGACGACCGCTCCGAAGACCCCAACCAATCCAACCCCTTGCAACTTTCTCAGCGCTCTGGATCAGACGCGCTGAAACCCGCTGCATAATGGACCCCGTCCCGTCGCAGGGAGAGGGCGCAAGGATCCGGCCCGAAGCGTGCGACGTGGATGCGATCGAGCGGGGCCGCCGGAGCTGCGTGAGCAGGGCCGGGCCAGGCTTAAATGAGGGTGGGGGACGTAAACCCATCCATCGGGAGCTTGCCTGTCATAGGCTCCCGCCCGTCCGAGGGTCCGCTCCGGCGCCTTCTGTCTGCACGCGATGGCTAGCGAAGCTTACAGCCCGGTTCCGGGGAAGGCGGATGCCGAAGGGGGTGAAGGGCGGAAAAGGCCCGCGCGCCCCGGCCTGAGGTCAAGAACGATCGCGCGGGGCGTCCAGCTTCGTCGAAACGGTATTCAAACTCACAACTCCGGGCGAGGCCCGGACGCCCCGCGCCCTCTCCGATCAACTCAGCGCATTCGCGCGAGAGGTTGAGAAGCCGTGCCTGCCCCCTCCGGCCCTCCGGGCCACCTCCCCCAGAGGGGGAGGATCTTGGTTCGCGCATTCAGATGCTCCCCCTCTGGGGGAGCTGTCGCAGAGCGACTGAGGGGGAACCTCCCCCTCTGGGGGAGGCGGCCGAAGGCCGGTGGGGGCCGTTTTCAGCTTTCGAGGCGTTGGCCGATCCCGCACCAACTCCCCCCACCGATCGCTGCGCGATCGCCTCCCCCATGGGGGGAGGTTCCTTCCGAGGCGGCCGGGCCTGACGCCTACTCCAGCCCCAGCGCCCCGGCGATCGCCGACCACGGCACGAGCTTGAAGTTCTGGTGCTCGGGCGGGAAGACGTTGCGGCCGTCCTGGGCGACGAAGGCGCCGCCTTCCAGGCCCGCGCCCAGCGAGGCGCTGGTCACTTCCAGGCCGTCGGTCTCGGAGATCCCGTCGATCCCCTTGGCCCCGTCGGCCACGACCGAGAAGCTGCCGACATAGGCGTTGTCGCCCTCGCGGCGATAGACGGCGTAGCTGTCGTTGCCCTGGCTGGAGACGACGATGAAGCCCTTGCCGCCCGGCTGGGCGTAGATGCCGACGCCTTCCAGGTCGTCCTTCAGGGCCGGGTTGGCGGCCACGCGGTCGACGGCCTTGGGCGGGCGGTTGTCCGATGGCTCGGCGCCCAGCCGCCACAGGGCGACGTCCTCTTCGGCCACGTAGAGCGCGCCGGTCTCGTCGTCGGCGACGCAGCCCTCGGTCTGGGTGTCGAACTTCACGTCGCGCACCTGGACGGCGCGGACCTTGCCGTTGGGCTGGGCGACCAGCTTCCACTGCCGCACCAGACCGTCGGGATCGCTGATGAAGACGTAGGTCGCACCCTTTTTGCCGCGGTACATGCAGAGGCCATAGGGGTCCGAAAGCCCCGTGGCCTGCACGCCGTCGGCGACCGAGGTCAGCTGCCGGGTCGCCGGGTCCAGCGTGTAGATGGCGATCGACTTGTGGGTGCGGTCGCTGGCCGTGACCAGGATCACATCCTTGCCGCCCAGCTTGAAGCCGGACCGCAGGTCGACATTGTTCATCTTGCCGTCGGCCAGGTACTGCAAGGGCTTGCCGGCCAGATCGTAGACCAGCAGGCCGCCCTTCTTGTCGGTGGCGATGATGGCGCTCTTGGCCGGATCGGCCGGGTTGGCCCAGATGGCCGGATCGTCGGCGGCGTCGCCGTCATGGGCGACCGGCGTGGTCTCCATGGTCGGGCGGACCACGGCGAAGTCGGCCTTGGGCCTGGAGCCGGCCGCGTCGCCCGTGGCCAGCTTGAGCCCGGCGGCCACGTCGGCCCACGACACGACCTTCATGTTCGCGCCCGACTTGCGGTCGTCGGCGACCAGCAGGGCGCCGGCGGGCAGGCGATCGCCCAGGGGGGCGCGCAGGGCGAACAGGCCCGACGGGTTCTCGACGGCGTTCTGCTGGTCGGCCTGGATGCGGAACAGGCCGGTGAAGGCGTCGTCCTGGGAGCGATCGTAGACGGCGTAGTCGCCGGCCGTGGCGTTGGCGGCGACCAGGAAGCGGGCGTTCTGCCCGCCGTCGACCAAGGCCAGGCCCGCCACCTCGCCGGCGATCTGGCCCAGGCGGTTGGCGTCGATCAGGGTCGGGACCGGATCGGATTCCGGATCGGCGGCGTAACGCCAGATGCCGACCGCTTCCTGGGCGACATAGAGCGCGCCGGTCACGTCGTCGGCGACGCAGTACTTGGCCTCGGACGACAGGTGCAGGCGGCGCACGATGCGGCCGTCCAGCTTGCCGTCGGCGGTGGGGAACAGCAGCCACTGGTCCATCTGGCCGGCCACGCCCAGGGTGAAGGCGTAGAGCGAGCGGTCACGCGACCCGCGCCACAGGCAGACGCCTTCGCCGGCGTAGTCGAGGGTCAGCGGCTTGGCGTCGAGATTGGCGGCCTGGCCGGTGGCGAAGTCGTAGGCGGCCAGGCGCAGGCGGCCGCCCTTGCGGTCGAGCAGCGCCACCAGCGGCTTGCCCTCGTGCTCGCGCACATCGACGCCGTAGACCTCGCCGCCGGCGATCGCGCCGACCCGCTGGCCATCGAGGCCGTAGAGCTCCAGCCCGCCGCCTTCGCCGGTGGCGGCGATCAGGCTCTTCTCGGGCGCGGCCGGATTGCGCAGCAGGGCCACGCCGTTGGCGCCGCCTTCGGTGGTCGGGGCGGTCGAGACGGCCGGCGCGACGGCCGGGGCCTCGGCGAGGGCGGATCCGGCGCCGAGCAGGAAGGCGAGCACGCCGACGGCGGCGCTGGCGCGAAGATGGGTCATTGTGCGGATCCCCCAAGGTCGTTCGGACAGGTCGTACGGCCAGCCCTGGCCGGCGCGTGGCTTATGCGACGATTTCAAAACGGATTGATGACGCCGAAGCCCTTTCGCCGACACGGGCGTTTCTCCGCGCCGAGCGGCTATAGTCCGACCCGAGTCTTTCGCCGCCCTGGAGCCGCCATGTTCGACGCCCCCATCGAGGCGACACCCGTTTCCGAAGTCATCGTGACCGGCGCGCGCCTGCCGCCGTCGGCGGGGGAGGGGGCCTTCGCCATCTCGACCCTGGCTGACCCGGCCTGGGCCCGCTCGACCCGGCTCGACGAGCAGCTGGCGCGGGCGCCGGGCGTCTCGCTGTTTCGGCGCACCTCCAGCCTGGCGGCCAATCCGACCACCCAGGGCTTGTCGCTGCGGGCCATCGCCCCATCCGGCGCCGGGCGGGCGCTGGTCACCCTCGACGGCGTGCCGCAGAACGATCCGTTCGGCGGCTGGGTGATCTGGGGCGGCCTCCCGTCCGAGACGATCCAGGACGTCCGCATCGTCCGCGGCGCCGGGGCCCAGGCCTATGGCGCGGGGGCCCTGACCGGCGTCGTCGCCCTCACGGGCCGCGACGGCGGCGCCGAGGTGCTGGAGGCCAGCGCCGAGGCCGGCGGGCTAGGCTACGGCCGCGCGGCGGTCACCGCCGGGGCCGCTGGGATCCTGGCCAGCGTCTCGGCCGAGCGCTCCGACGGCTGGACCCCGGTCCGCGAGGGACGCGGCGCGGCCGATGAGCCCCTGGCCATGCAAGCCTGGTCGGCGGCCCTGCGCTACGACACGCGTCTTGCCGCAGGTCCGGCCCTGGCCGCCCGCGTCGCCGTCCATGACGAGAACCGCCGCTCGGGCTTGTTCGGCGCCGACGCCCGCTCGCGCGGCGCCCAGGCCAGCCTGACCTTGGCGCAGGCTCCGTCGCCGGACCGCAAGGGCTGGCGGCTCCAGGCCTGGACCCTGGTCAGCGACCTGCAGAACCGCTCCGTCGCGGTCGCGACCGGCCGCGCCTCGACCACCCCGGCCAACGACCAGTACGAGACGCCCGCCTACGGCTTTGGCTTCAACGCCGCCCTGCGCGGCGTGCGCGGGCCGCTGGAGTGGGAACTGGGCGCCGACGTTCGCGCCGCCGAGGGCGAGACCCACGAGCGCTTCCGCTACATGTCCGGCCAGTTCACCCGCCTGCGCGAGGCCGGCGGCCGCACCACCACGGCCGGCATCTATGCCGACGCCAGCTGGACCTCCGGCCCCTGGCTGGCCACCGGCGACCTGCGCCTGGACCACTGGCGCGCCTTCGACGCCCGCCGCCGCGAGTTCGACGCCCAGACCGGCGCGGCCACCCTCGACGAGACGCCCGCCGGCCGCAGCGCGACCACGCCCACCGGCCGCGTCGGCCTGCGCCGCGATCTTGGCCCCGGCTTCCTGCGCGCCGCCGCCTATGCCGGCTTTCGCCCGCCCACCCTCAACGAGCTGCATCGCCCGTTCCGGGTCGGCAACGACGTCACCGAGGCCAACGCCGCCTTGAAGCCGGAGCGCCTCTACGGCGTCGAGGCTGGCGGCGGCGTCGGGGGGCGGGCGGGGAGTCTGACCGCCACCCTGTTCCTCAACCGCCTCGACGATCCGGTGGCCAATGTCACCATCGGGACGGGGCCGGCCACCTTCCCGACGGCCGGTTTCATCCCGGCCGGCGGCGTGCTGCGCCAGCGCCAGAACGTCGGCCGCATCGACGCGGTGGGCCTGGAGCTGGAAGGCCGAGCCCATCTCTCCGAACGCCTCGCCCTGACCGGCGCGGTGATGGCGACCCGGGCCGAGGTCGATGGCGGATCGGACGCCCCGCAACTGACCGGCAAGCGCCCCGCCCAGGCTCCACGCCTGGCGGTCTCAGCCGGTCTGGAGTGGAAGGCCGCCGAGCGCCTCGACCTCTTCCTCGCCGCCCGCCACGAGGGCGCGCGGTTCGACGACGACCTCAACACCCGTCGCCTGCAAGCCGCCACGACGCTGAACCTCTCGGCCCGCTACGCCGTCAATACGGCGACCCGTCTGGAGGTCGAGCTGCGCAACGCCTTCGACGCGCAGGTCGCCACCGGCCGCACCGGCGATGGGATCACCAGCTACGACGCGCCGCGCAGCCTGCGGGTGGGCGTCGTCTACGTGCGTTGAGAATGGTACCGCTAAAAACAAAAGCAAATTTATTTATTCTATTGACGCGCCCCCGCGGAACGTGATGACTTCGTTCTCAAGCGATCCGGACGCGGCCTCGACGCCGCTCCAGGATCCGGGAGGGAACCATGACTTTCAGGCGCAGCCCTGGCGCGTCCACGCGCAACCGATCTTCCCGCAGTAACGACTGAGGCCTTCGTCGCCTCGCGGTCCGTCGATCCACCCGCGCCTTTCCCATATTTCCTGCACGCGGGAGCCAAGGGATCGGCGGACCGTCTTCCTTCTTCTTTTCCTTTCCGCGTGAGCCCATGAAGCGCCTCGTCTCGACCCTGGCGGCCGCCTCCCTGCTGTTCGCCGCCGCGCCGGCCCTGGCCGACGATCCGCCGCCGCCGCTGCCCGACAACGGCTTGGCCCGCACCCCGCCGATGGGCTGGAACAGCTGGAACAGGTTCGGCTGCAACGTCGACGAGACCCTGATCAAGCGCATGGCCGACGCCATGGTCTCGTCGGGCATGAAGGACGCCGGCTACGACTACGTGGTCATCGACGACTGCTGGCACGGCGAGCGCGACACGCGCGGCGACATCCAGCCCGATCCCAAGCGTTTCCCGAGCGGCATGAAGGCCCTGGGCGACTACATCCACGCCAAGGGCCTGAAGTTCGGCATCTATTCCGACGCCGGCCTGAAGACCTGCGCCGGCCGGCCCGGCAGCCGCGGCTACGAATACCAGGACGCCCGCCAGTACGCCGCTTGGGGCGTTGACTACCTGAAGTACGACTGGTGCATGGCCGGCACGCAGGATGCGCAGTCGTCCTACTACATCATGTCGGCCGCGCTGCAGGCCACGGGCCGGGACATCGTCTTCTCGATCTGCGAGTGGGGCGGCTCGAAGCCGTGGCTGTGGGGCGCCCAGGTGGGTAACCTCTGGCGCACCACCGGCGACATCTACGACGCCTGGGAGGGCGTGAAGGGCTACAGCCTGGGGATGCTCAACATCCTCGACAAGCAGGCCGAGCTCCATCCCTACGCAAAACCCGGCCACTGGAACGATCCCGACATGCTCGAGGTCGGCAACGGGGGCATGACCACCGAAGAGTACCGCGCGCATTTCAGCCTGTGGGCCATGCTGGCCGCGCCGCTGATCGCCGGCAACGACATCGGCCACATGGACGCCGACACCAAGGCGATCCTGACCAACAAGGAAGTCATCGCCGTCGATCAGGACCCGCTCGGCGCCCAGGCGCGACGGGTGTCCAGGCAGGGCGACCTGGAGGTCTGGGCGCGGCCGCTGAAGGGCGGCGGCCGGGCGGTGGTGCTGCTCAATCGCGGCGCCGCGCCGGCGGAGGTGCGGGTGGACTGGTCGATGCTCGACTATCCCGCTACTCTGTCTGGCAGAGTTCGTGATCTGTGGGCGGGGAAGGACCTGGGCCCGCGCAAGGGCGGCTACGCGGCGCAGGTCGCGCCGCACGGCGTGGTCATGGTCACGGTCTCGCCGTGACTTTATGAATAAATAAAAAGCGTTTTTTAATTATGGCGCGCCCAGCGGACGCAGGGTAAGCCATCGGCGGAATATGTGTCGGCGCGCAGTCGCCGAGCGTGCGACAGGGAGTATTGGGTGATCCAGATCGGGATCGATTTCGGCGGAACCAAGATCGAGGCGACCGCCCTGTCGTCTGACGGTCGCGTGCTTTCGACCCTCCGCACCCCTACGCCTGGCGACTACGACAGCGCTCTGGCCGCCGTGCGCGACCTGGTGGCCCGCACCGAGCAGGCGGCCGGCGGCCGCGGCACGATCGGGGTCGGCGCCCCGGGCTCGGTGTCGCCGCGCACCGGCCTCGTGCGCAACGCCAACACCACCTACCTGAACGGCCGCCGGTTCCGCGAGGACCTGGAGGCCGCGCTCGATCGCCCGGTGCGCCTGGCCAACGACGCCAACTGCCTGGCCCTGTCCGAGGCCACCGACGGCGCGGCAGCTGGCGCGCGGGTGACCTTCGCGGTGATCATCGGCACCGGCTGCGGCGGCGGCCTCGTCGTCGACGGCAAGCTGGTCGAGGGCGGCAACGGCGTCGGCGGCGAGTGGGGCCACGTCCCGCTGCCCTGGCCCAAGGCCGAGGAAAACCCCGGTCCGCAGTGCTGGTGCGGCCGTCATGGCTGTCTGGAGACCTGGATTTCGGGCACCGGCTTCCGCCGCGACTTCCGCGAGCACGGCGGCGCCGATCTCAGCGGTGCGGCGATCGTCGAGGCCGCCGCCGGCGGCGACCCGGTCGCCCAGGCCGCCCTCGACCGCTATCTCGATCGCCTGGCCCGCGGCCTGGCGGTGATCGCCGACATCGTCGATCCAGACGTCTTCGTGCTGGGCGGCGGCATGTCCAATGTCGACGTGCTGTATGAGCGCCTGCCGGGCCTGGTGGGACCGCACGTCTTCACCGACCGCTGGGAGAGTCGCATCGTCAAGGCGCGCTGGGGCGACTCCTCGGGCGTGCGAGGCGCGGCCCGGCTGTGGAACCAGGCCGACTGGTCCAGCGATGTCGCCGCCTGACGGCGCCAGGAGGAGGGATCGCCCGATGCGGATGCCCCGCCTCCTTTTCGCGGCGCTGCTGACAGCGCTGGCAACCCAAGCGGCCGCAGAACCGGCGCGGGTCTCGACCAAGGTCGGCGTCCTGGTCGGCGAGCAGCGCGCGGACGGAAGCACGGCCTTTCTCGGCGTTCCCTTCGCCCGTCCGCCGGTCGGCGACCTGCGCTGGAAAGCGCCGAGACCGCTGCCAGCCTGGACCGGCGAGCGCATCGCCTTGAAGTCCGGTCCCGCCTGCCTCCAGACCTCGCGCGGCTGGAACGCCGCCGACGCCGCACGGGGCAGCGAGGACTGCCTCTATCTCGACATCCGGGTTCCGAAACACGCCGCGGGCGCGCGCCTGCCGGTGATGGTCTGGGTGCATGGCGGGGCCAACCACGCCGGCTCCGGCGCGGGGACGGTGGAGTCGAGCCTGGTCGACCAGGGCGTCATCCTGGTCAGCGTGCAGTACCGCCTGGGCGTCTTCGGCTTCCTGTCGCATCCAGGCCTGACCCGCGAGCAGGGCGGGGCGTCGGGCAACTACGCCCTGATGGACCTGATCGCGGCCCTGCGCTGGGTTCACGACAACGCCGCCGCGTTCGGCGGCGACCCCGGCAACGTCACCCTGTTCGGCCACTCGGCCGGCGGCCAGGACGTTGGCCTCGTCATGCTGTCGCCCCAGGCCCGGGGCCTGTTCGCGCGGGGGATCCTGCAGAGCGGCCCGCCGGGCTTCGGCTTCGCGCCACGCACCTTGAAACAGAACGAGGCGATCGGCCTGCAGTTGGCCAGGGGCGTCGGTGCGGGATCGCTGGCCGACCTGCGCAAGGTCTCGGGGCCCGACCTGCTCAAGGCCGCCGAAGACCTGAAGGCGCCGATCGACGACCAAGGCTTCATCTGGACCCAGGCGGTGGTCGACGGCGCCGTGCTGCCCAAGGCGCCCGAGGCGCTGCTGAGCGACCCGGCCGTCAAGCCGATGATCGTCGGCTCCAGCGCCCGTGAGATCGCTCTGTTCGGCGGCGATCCGAAGCAGGCGAGGGAGTGGGTCGCGGAAACGTTCGGCGCACGGGCGCCGCAGGTGCTTGGAGTCTACGGGCTCGACCGAGACCCGCCGCCGGCCGCCGATCCGCTGCGCGGCGACGCCGTGCTGCAACTGGCTGCCGACCGCATGTTCCGCTGCCCGGCCGTCTCGGTCGCCGCCCTGCGCGCCAAGGCCGGCGGCAAGGTCTGGCGCTACGAGCTGGCCGTTCCGCCGCCGGGGCAGGCGGCCGTCGGCCATGGTTCGGAACTGACCAATGTATTCGACCGGCCCGCGCCGGGCCGCCCGCCGATGCAGGCCTATTGGGCCGCTTTCGCTCGGACGGGAGATCCCAACGCCGCCGGCCTGCCGCCCTGGCCAGCCGAGGACGGCGCGGCCCGCCGCCTCGTCTTCGCCCCTGACGGGCCGAGGGCGGAGCAGGGCGGCGAGGCGGCCTGCCGGTTCCTGACCCGGCCCTAGAACATCTGGCGACAAGCGGCGACCAAGCCGCGCGCGGAGGAGGAAACGGAAATGACGACCCGCTCGAAGTCCGTCTTGAAGCCTGGCCTTCTCGCCGGCTGCGCCCTGGCCCTGATGGCCTCGACCGCGCTCGCCCAATCTTGGGGGCCCTACAACGCCGACTTCCCGGCCGGCGGCGACGGGCTGTCGCGTCCGCTGGCGGGCGCCAGCGAGGGCCAGGCGCTGCCGGCCGGCGCGCCCTGGTCGCTGTCGGCCTGGGTCAGGGTCTCCGAGCCGCCGGTCGCCCCGGCCCTGGTCGCCGGTATCGGCGATCCGGCCAGCGGCCGCTTCCTGGCGGTCGGCCCGGACGGTTTCGCCGCCGTGGCCGCCAGAACTCAGACCAAGGGCGGCGAGGCGCCCAGGCCCGGCGACTGGCGCTTCGTCGCCGCCGTCTCGGACGGCGCCAAGGTCACGCTCTATGTCGATGGCAAACCGGCCGGGCAGGGGACGGCGCCCGCCGCCGCCACGCCCGCGCTCGTCGCCCTCGGTCCGCGCAAGGCGCCGGGCTTCGCGCCCTTCGCCGGCCAGGTGGCGGGCTTCCGCGCCGAGGCTCGCGCCCTGTCGGCCGACGAGATCAAGGCGCTGGCCGCCCGCAAGCCCGATCCGCTGACCGTCTTCGAGACCGGCAGCCCGACCTGGCCAGTCCAGGTGCGCCAGATGTACGGCCAGGTCAGCCCGCAGGAGGCCTGGACCCGGCCCCAGGGCAAGGGCGCGATCTCGGCCCCCGTCGCCAAGCCCGCCTATGCCGGTCCGGCCCTGGTCGAGGCCGGCCCCGGCGCCTGGACCCTGAAGCGCTGGAGCCTGGTCGAGGCGCCCAAGGTCGCCGAGGGCGGCGAGGCGATCACCTCTCCTGGTTTCGACGCCAAGGCCTGGTACGCGGCCACCGTGCCCGGCACGGTCCTGACCACCCTGGTCGATCGCGGCGTCTATCCCGACCCCGACTACGGCCTCAACAACACCGCCATCCCCGAGAGCCTGAACAAGCAGGCCTACTGGTACCGCACCACCTTCGACGCGCCAGCCGCAACGGCCGGCAAGCGTCCGCGCCTGACTTTCAAGGGCGTCAACTACGCCGCCGAGGTGTGGCTTAACGGCGAAAAGCTGGGCGACATGAAGGGCGCCTTCGTGCGCGGCCGCTTCGACGTGGCCGGCAAGCTGAAGCCGACCGGCAACGTCCTGGCGGTGAAGGTCTCGCCGCCGACCCATCCGGGCCTGGCGCACGAGGAATCCCTGACCGCCGGGGTCGGCGAGAACGGCGGCATGATGGCCCTGGACGGCCCGACCTTCGTCGCCAGCGAGGGCTGGGACTGGATCCCCAGCGTCCGCGACCGCAACACCGGCCTGTGGCAGGACGTGGTGCTGGAAGCCTCCGGTGATGCGCGGCTGGGCGATCCGCAGGTGGTCACCACCTTGCCCAAAGCTGACAACAGCGTCGCCGAGGTCGAGATCGTCGCGCCGGTCGAGAACCTGTCGGACCATCCGGTCCAGACCACGGTGACGGCCGCCTTCGACGGCGTCCGGGTCAGCAAGACCGTGACGGTCGCGCCTGGCGCCTCCACCGTCCGTCTGACCCCCGCCGAATTCCCGCAACTGGCCGTGACCAACCCCAAGCTCTGGTGGCCCAACGGCTATGGCGACCAGGCCCTGCACGACCTGGTCCTGACCGCCGCCGTCGACGGCCAGGCCTCGGACGAGAAGCGCCTGCGGTTCGGCATCCGCCAGATCACCTACGAACTGTCGCTGATGAACCCGTCCGGCCACCTGCGCCGCGTCGAGGTGGACTTCAGCAAGGCCCGGCAGCTCGGCCAGGACGTCACCGACGGCTCCCACGAGGGCATCCGCAAGGTGGTCGACGGCTGGGCGACCTCGCTGACCGCCCAAGGCGACGCCTCGGAAGCCGTCAAGGACGTGCCCGAGACGGGCCTGGCCCCGTACCTCGTGCTCAAGGTCAACGGCGTGAAGATCGCCGCGCGCGGCGGCAACTGGGGCACGGACGATTGGCGCAAGCGCATCGAGCGCGAGCGCCTCGAACCCTATTTCCGCCTGCACAAGGAGGCTGGCCTCAACACCATCCGCAACTGGGTGGGCCAGAACACCGAGGAGCCGTTCTACGACCTGGCCGACGAGTACGGCCTCTTGGTGCTCAACGACTTCTGGGCCTCGACCCAGGACTACCAGCTCGAGCCGCAGGACGTGCCGCTGTTCCTCAACAACGCCGCCGATGTCATCGCGCGCTACCGCAACCACCCCTCGATCGCCCTGTGGTTCGGCCGCAACGAGGGGGTGCCGCAGCCGATCCTCAACGAGGGACTGGAGGCCCTGGTCCACGATCTGGACGGCACGCGCTGGTACACCGGCAGCTCCAACCGCGTGAACCTGCAGAACAGCGGCCCCTACAACTACCGGGAGCCCGAGACCTATTTCAGCGACCACGCCAAGGGCTTCTCGGTCGAGGTCGGCACGCCGTCGTTCCCGACCCTGGAAGCCTTCCAGGCCGCCGTGCCCGCGCCCGACCGCTGGCCGATCAGCGACACCTGGGCCTATCACGACTGGCACCCCACCGGTAACGGCGCGACCAAAACCTTCATCGACGCCATGGCCAGGAAGCTCGGCGCGCCGACCAGCCTCGAGGACTTCGAGCGCAAGGCCCAGCTGATGAACTACGAGACCCACCGGGCGATGTTCGAGGGCATGAACCAGGAGCTCTGGACC
Source organism: Caulobacter sp. SRI_008 (assembly GCF_057586355.1). NCBI lineage: Bacteria > Pseudomonadati > Pseudomonadota > Alphaproteobacteria > Caulobacterales > Caulobacteraceae > Caulobacter > Caulobacter sp. SRI_008. The sequence continues at coordinate 82,257 of NZ_JBYCZS010000022.1, read as the reverse complement.
AAGTCTTCGGGCCGCCTGCTGTGGATGACCCAGCCCGCCTGGCCTTCGACCATGTGGCAGATCCTCAGCCACGACTACGACACCCACGGCGCCTTCTACGGAACCAAGGCGGCTTCGGAGCGCGTCCATGCGCAGATGAGCCTGGCCGACCACGCTCTGGCGGTGGTCAACAACACGACCGCGCCGGTGGCGGGCGCGAGCCTGCGCACCCGGGTGCTCGACCTGTCGGGCAAGGTGCTCTCCGACCGGACCGACGTGGTCGACGCCGCCGCCAACGCCGTGACGCCTGGCCGGACGCTCGACCTTGGCCTGAAGGCCGGGGAGGCGGCCGTGGTCCGCCTCGACCTGACCGCCGCCGACGGCGCGGTGCTGTCGCGCAACCTCTACTGGATCGGCCAGGACGACGCTGGCGAGCGCCGGCTCGCCGGCATGCCGGCCCAGCCGGTGAGCCTTGCGACCAAGGCCGGCAAGGCCGCGAACGGGGAGGGGCTGGTCGCCGTCACCCTGGCCAACACTGGCGAGGCTCCGGCCCTGAACGCCAAGCTGACCCTGGTGGACGCCAAGGGCGACGGGATCCTGCCGGCCTACTATTCCGACAACTACGTCTCGCTGCTGCCGGGCGAGACCCGCACGGTCGAGATCCGCTTCCCGGCGAGCAAGGCCAAGGGAGCCAAGGTCGCCCTGCGCGGCTGGAACGTGAAGCCCCGCGTGGAGACCGTCCGATGAACCGCCGCCTGCTGCTCACAGCCGGCCTTGCCTTTTCGGGGCTGGGCCTGCCTGGCGTCGCCCTTGCCCAGACCCCACCGAGCGAGGAGGAGGTCCGGCTCCACACCGACTGGCCGTGGCTGGCCCGCTACCGCGACGCCAACCTCGCCGACACGGCCCTGCCGGCGCAGCGGCGGCGCTGTGTGTTCATCGGCGACTCGATCACCCAGGGCTGGAAGGACGCGCGGCCAAGCTTCTTCGAGACCAACGGCTTCATCGGGCGCGGCATCGGCGGTCAGACGACGCCGCAGATGCTGCTGCGGTTCACGCCCGACGTCGTCGCGCTCAAGCCGGCGGCGGTGCACATCCTGGCCGGAACGAACGATATCGCCGGCAACACCGGTCCGTTCGACCCCGTCGCGACACGCAACAACCTCTCGGCCATGGTCGCCCTGGCCAAGGCGGCGGGTATCCGCGTGATCGTCGGCTCGATCACCCCGGCGGCCATCTATCCCTGGAAGCCGGCCCTGCATCCCGACGTCGAGATCCCGCGCCTCAATGCCTGGATCAAGGCTTTCGCGGCCGAGCAGGGGGCGGTGTTCGCCGACTATACGGCGGTGATGGACGACGGCCGCGCGGGCATGAAGCCGGGCCTGGCCTACGATCAGGTCCATCCGACGCAGGACGGCTACGCGGTGATGGAGCCCGTCGCCCTGGCGGCGGTGAAGGCGGCGCTGGGGGGGCTAGATCGCTAGGAGCGTCGCTCCAATACTCCGAGCATCCCCGCGAAGGCGGGGATCCAAGCTGCGGTAGCCGGTCGAACGCGGCGCACGACCCTGGACTCGGCTTGGGCCCCCGCCTTCGCGGGGGAAATCGGAGCCGGGGACAGAGAGGGAAAGAGAGGGAAAGAGAACCCTAGCCCTCGCCCCGCAGCTGCTTGTTCAGCGCCACGCTGGCGTCCATGCGGGCCAGCTGCTCCGGGCTCGCCGGCGCCTGGTGCCTGGCCTTCCACTCGGCCTGCGGCATGCCGTAGATCGCCTCGCGGGCCTGGTCCTTGTCGATCGCGCCTTCCGAAGCCTCGTGCACCCAGTCGGCCAGGCAGTTGCGGCAGAAGCCGGCCAGGCCCATCAGGTCGACGTTCTGGGCGTCGGTGCGCAGTTGCAGGTGCTCGACCAGCCGGCGGAAGGCGGCGGCGGCGAGGCGGTCGTCGATCTCTACGGACATCTGAACTCTCAGGTCTTCTGCAGGGCCGCGCGCGAGGGCAGCAGGCGCTCGATGATCGGCAGGATGGCCGCGCCCATGGCCGGGGCGTCGGCCGCCAGGGCCGCGCGCTGCACCGGGGCCAGCGACGGCACGCCGGGCACGGCGGCCAGCTTGGCGTTCAGGGCTTCGGCCAGGCGATCGACCAGGGTCTCGGGCAGGCGGCCGCCCACATAGACGGCCTGCGGGTTGATCAGGCAGCTGACGGCGACCATAGGCCCGGTCAGCAGGTCGGCGGCCAGGTCGATCCAGGCCTCGACCATCGCCTGGCCCTCGGCCGGCAAGGTCTCCAGCTCGCCCGGGGCGCTGATGACGACGCCGTTGTTCTCCAGGAACTGGGCCAGGGCCGACAGCGACACCGCCTCCTGCAGCGTCGCCACGTCGATGCGCGGCGAGGTCACCGGCAGGAAGCCCAGCTCGCCGCTGCGCCCTTGCGCGCCCCGGAAATACTCGCCCTCGACCACCAGGCCCCCGCCCAGGCCCGAGGTCACCAGCACGTAGAAGAAGCTCGGCGCGTTCAGGCCGTGACCGAAGTGCAGCTCGCCCAGGGCCGCGGCGGCGGCGTCGTTCTCGACGGTGACCGGCAGGTCGTGGCGGCGCGACAGCAGTTCGCGCACGTCGGTGCTGTTCCAGGCCCCGTACTCGGCGGGGCGGTGGGGCAGGTCCACGCGGGCCATGTCGTCGGGCATGGCCACGCCCACGCCGATGATCCGCTCGGCCTGCACGCCCTCGGTCTTGAGGAAGGCGTTCCAGTTGGTCTCGAAGAACTCGACCACGGCGTCCGGCCCGGCGAAGGCCACTTCCCAGGTCGAGCGCGCCCGCACCTGGCCGGCGAAGTCCAGCAGCAGGATGGTGACGTGGTCGCGGTCGATGTTGAGGCCGATCGAGAAGCAGCCGTCCGGATTGACCGCCAGGGTCATGGCCGGCTGGCCCCGGCCGCCGTGCAGCTTGCCGGCCTCCAGGATCAGGCCGTCGTCGAGGAGGCGCTTGGTGATGTTGGTGATGGCCGGCACCGTCAGCCCGGTCAGGGCGGCGATCTCGGGCTTGGTCTTGGCGCCGCCGATGCGGATCGACTGCAGGGTGACGCGCTGATTGTAGTCGCCCGCCCGCTCCAGGTTCGTGCCCGACAGGCTGGGGCCGGCTTGCGAGGTCTTGCGGGCGGGGCTTTTGGGCGACTGGCTCATCTGAGGTCTGGCTTAGCACCTGCGGGACGAATAACGAAACCGACTTGGCCGACAAGGCGGCGCCTGGGCGACCCTCCGGCGGGCGGCGGCAATAAGCAAAGTCCCTTTCTTTTATCCCTTGCGCCGGCGAAGCGCCATCGTCACGGTCCGGCCCAACCAATTGGGGGGAGACGATCGGGTGAGGGCGAGGATCGCGCGATGGGCGGCGGCCGTAGCGGCGCTGGCGGTGATCTCGGCGGCGAGTCCGGCCCTGGCCGGTTTCTCCGTGCGCGACGGCAAGCTGGTCGACGCCTGCGGCGACGTCTTCACAGCGCGCGGCGTCAATCTTCCCCACGCCTGGCGGCCCAGGGCCACGGGCAAAGCGATCCGCGAGTCTGCGGCCCTGGGCTCCAACACGGTGCGGGTGGTGCTGAGCGACGGCACGCGCTGGCGGCGCACCTCGCCTTCGACCGTTCGCCGGATCATCGCCAAGGCCCGTCGCGCCGGTCAGGTCGTCATCCTCGAGGTCCACGACACCACCGGCTACGGTCTGGAGCCCAAGGCCGCCCATATTGGCTCGGCCGTGGCCTATTGGGTGAGCCTGGCCCCCGTGCTGCGCGGCCAGGAGGACTACGTCCTGGTCAATATCGGCAACGAGCCGACGGCCGGAACCACCACAGGCGTTCAATGGCTGGAGGCCCACCGCACGGCGGTGATCGCCCTGCGCGCGGCGGGCCTGCGCCACGCTCTGGTGATCGACGCCCACGACTATGGCCAGGACCGCTCCGGAACCATGCGCGATCATGCCGCCGAGCTCTTCGCCGCCGATCCGCTGAAGGCCCTCGTCTTCGACGTCCACATGTACGAGGCCTACGGGACGGGCGAGGCCGTGCGAGCCTACCTCCAGGCCTTCGCCGACGCGCGCCTGCCGCTGATCGTCGGCGAGTTCGGGCCCGACCACCGGGGCGAGCCGGTCGACGAGGAGGCCATCTTCCGCCTGTCGAACGCCATGGGCGTCGGCTACCTGGCCTGGTCGTGGTCGGGCAACGCCCCCGAGGTCGCCGACCTCGACCTCGTCCAACGCTTCGACGGCCGCCGGCTGACGCCCTGGGGCCAGCGGTTCTTCCGAGGTCCGGGCGGGGTGGGCGAGACGGCGCGCAGGTCGCGGGTGTTCGCGGGCTGCCGCTAGCCCTTCTTGGCCGCCGCAGACTCGGCCAGCACGCGCGACAGGATGGTCAGCAGTTCACGGCCGGCGATCTCGTCGAGGTCGCCCAGTATGCCGCGCGCCTCCACCGGCAGATGGTCGGCCGCGTCGCCCTCGGTGCGGAACACGTAGTGGTCGAACATCGCCTTCCAGGCCTGGCGGTGGGCCGGGGGCAGGCCGCGCAGGGTCAGCATGGCGTGCATGAACGCGTCGCGCGGCGCGCCCCGGCCCTGGTTGTGGGCGGGCCACCAGTAGTTCACCAGCATGTTGACCGGATCGAGCGAGCGCACGTGGTGCCACCACAGGTACGGCACGTAGATCGCGTCGCCGGCTTCCAGCTCGACGGTCTGGGCCGCCTCCAGCGCCTGGGCGAAGCGGGGGAAGCGCTCCAGGTCCGGGTTCTCGAACTCCACCAGGCTGATGGTCGCGCCGGCCGGCGTGCGCTCGAACGGCCCGATATAGAGGTTCTCGACCTGGTCGGGCGGGAACAGGGTGAAGCGGCGACGGCCGGCGACGACGCAGGCGATGTTCTCGTACGGGTCGTTGTGGGCCGCGACGATGACTCGGTTGCCGATCCACACCCGCGGCTCGATCTCGGGACCCAGCAAGGGCAGGGGATTGGCCTCGGCGAAACCTGGCAGGGCGTTCCAGGTCGGCACCGACTGGGCGGCCAGGGCCTCCTGCTCGCCGCTGGCGGCGTACTGGGCCAGGAACGAGAAGGTCTTGCCCAGCCGCGCCCGGCCGCTGCGGAAGTTCATGTCGAACAGGGTGTCGCCGTAGAACAGCCGGCCGCCCGCCTCGGCGGGGGCGAAGACCGTGCCGACCGTCTGGCCGGAGTCGAAGCGCGACAGGTAGTCGAACAGGGCGACGTGGCCCTGGCGGCCGGCCTCGACCACCGGCCAGTGCGCGGCCAGACCCCGGATGACGACCGGCTCGGCGGCGGCCGTCAGAGCCGCGAGCGCCTCCGGAGAGGTCGCGTTCGATTCGCGGATCTGTTTCACTGGCGAAGCCTCCCCCTCGAAGGTCGTCACCCTTCGGCGGGGCGTACGGAAGGCGGAATGTGTCTGTCAGGCAACAGCGGTTGGCAAGGCTCGCCGATTAAACAAAATAATTTTATAAAATGCTGGCGCGCGGACATTTGCTGCGGTTATGAAACGATAAGCGCCCGCGTTGAGACGGGCGCGACGGGAGGAAGCGCGACGCCGAGCATGCTTGGCCAAGGCTTCCCATACATCGGCGGCGAACGCCGTCATTGCCAAGGCGAAAGCCCTGGAAACTTGAGGGGACGCGCCCACGGCGCGACCTGGGAGGGGACGAGCTATGAGAACCACGCGAATCCGCATGGCCGGATGGATGGGCGGCGCTTCGGTCGCGGTGCTGCTGAGCGCGGCGCCGGCCTTGGCGCAGGAGACGGTGTCGACCGCTCCGGCTGCATCCCAGGCCTCGCCTTCCGACGCCGTCGAAGACAACGCTGTCGACGTCGTCATCGTCACCGGCCAGCGCGCCGCGCTGAAGTCGGCCCAGCAGATCAAGCGCGACGCCGACACGATCGTCGACTCCATCACCGCCAACGACATCGGCGCGTTCCCCGACAAGTCGGTCGCCGAAGCGCTGCAGCGCGTGCCGGGCATCACCGTCAACCGCTACGCCTCGACCAGCGACACCACCCACTTCTCGGCCGAGCCCTCGGGCGTCATCGTCCGCGGCCTGTCGCAGGTGCGCTCGGAGTTCAACGGTCGCGACACCTTCAGCGCCAACTCCTCGCGCGGCCTGTCCTGGGGCGACGTCTCGCCCGAACTGATGGGCGGCGTCGACACCTACAAGAACCAGACGGCCGAACTGATCGAAGGCGGCATCGCCGGCAGCATCAATCTGCGTACGCGTCTGCCTTTTGACAGCGCTGGCCGCACGATCGGCCTGACCACCTCGCTGAACTACGGCACCCTGTCCGAGCAGCTGACGCCGGAAATCTCGGGCATCTACAGCAACCGCTGGGAGACCGAGATCGGCGAGTTCGGCCTGATGGTGAACGGCTCGCACTCCGAGCTGAACACGATCTCCGAAAGCGCCCAGTACGGCCGCATGGGGGTCTTCGAGGACACCGCCGCCTATGGCGCGGGCAAGAAGTACATCCCGTCGTGGTACCGCCTGGCCCACACCGAGTTCGACCGCACCCGCAACGGGATCTCGGCGGCCGGCCAGTGGCAGGACAACGACCACAAGTTCCTGGCCACCGTCCAGTACAACAAGTCCAGCTACGAGAACGTCTGGAACGAGCGCTCCGTCCAGGGCAGCGCCTTCAGCCTCTACGCCCAAGACCCGCGGATGGTGATCAGCAACGCCAGCAGCTGGCTGTCGCCGGCTTCGGGCTCGAAGTTCACCTTCGACGACGAAGGCAACTTCGAAAGCGGCATCATGACCTCGCCGCTGGGCTGGGTCGGCAACACCACCTCGGCCAGCCCCGACTGGGCCGGCTACCTGATCGGCCAGACCTCGACCGGCCAGCCGGTCATCGACCCCTGCTACGGCTGGACCGGCCGCACGGACTGCGTGGCCGAGCAGCGCGGCGCGGAAATCTCGACCGACACCCGCTACAACTACAACAAGCAGTCCACCCAGGATCTGTCGTTCAATCTGAAGTGGGAGGCCACCGAGCGCCTGCGCTTCAACTTCGACGTCCAGAAGGTCGACGCCAGCGTTCACAACTACGACGCCGACGTCGGCATGGTGGCCTATGGCAACCTGCAGATCGACGCGACCGGCGATCATCCGAAGATGACCTTCCTGCCGGGCACCAACATCAACTACGCCGCCGGGGGGCTGGGCAACCCGAACGCCTGGCGCTTCAACAACGTCAACAACCACCTGGAAGACAGCGAGGGCGAGCAGCTGGCGCTGCGCTTCGACGCCAACTACGACCTCGGCGACGGTTGGCTGAACACGCTGAAGGTCGGCGCCCGCTATGCCGACCGCGAGCAGACCGTCCGCTGGAGCGCCTATAACTGGGGCGGCATCGCCAACGCCTGGGGCTGCGACAACCGCGGCGTCAACAGCACCGACTACCTCTGGTACAACGCTGATCGCACGGCCTCGGCCACCAACGTCAACGGCGACTGCGACGCGGCGACCGCCAACACCACGTTCAGCGGCTGGTCGCCGAACCTCACCGACGTGCGTAGCTTCAACAACATCTTCGACGGCAACGTCCTGAACTCGGGCCTGCTGACCTTCACCAGCATGGACGTGGTCAAGGACCTGGCCGCGCTGCAGAAGGCGTTCGGCTACGCCAACACCGGCGTCGGCTCGTCGAAGTGGAACGCGGTCTGCTACCGCGCCGGCGAGACCAACTGCTACCTCCCCGAGGAAATCGCCGACGTCGAGGAAAAGACCCAGGCCGTCTACGCCATGCTGAAGTTCGGCGGCGGCGACCACACGGTGTTCGGCTTCCCGGTCAGCGGCAATCTCGGCGTCCGCTATGTCGAGACCAAGAACACCAGCAACGGCGCGACGATCTACGCCGACATGTCGACGCTGACCTCGCAGACCTGCGGCACCAACGCGCCGCCGACCGACCCGATCACGGGCCTGCCGCTGAACATTCCCTATCTGCCCAAGACCATGGGCTGCTACGTCTCGGCCGACGACTTCAAGTTCGCCAGCGGCGGCGGCACCACCGGTTCGGCCAACGCCAAGCACCGCAACGTGCTGCCGAGCTTCAACCTGAAGGTAGACCTCAACGACGAATGGCAGGTTCGCCTGGCCATCTCGCGGGCCATGTCGCGTCCCGACATCGGCTACATGAAGAAGTACCTGAAGATCAGCGCGACGCTGCCGAGCACGACCAACCTCAGCGATCCGTTGTGGGTCAAGGACTCGGCCGGCACGATCACCGCCGCCAACGTCCAGTACACGGCCGACGCCTACAATCCGTACCTGAAGCCGATGACGGCCGACCAGATCGACATCAGCCTCGAGCACTACTTCTCGGAAGTCGGCTCGCTGACGGTCGCGCTCTTCTACAAGAAGTTCAACGACTACATCCAATACGGCGGCTTCTACCAGGACGTCACCAACAACGGCGTGACCCGCTCGGTCTTCACCCGTGGCCCGATGAACGGCGACGGCGCCAAGATCCGCGGTGCGGAAGTGGCCTACCAGCGCTACTTCGACTTCTTGCCCGCGCCCTTCGACGGGCTGGGCATCCAGGCCAACTTCACCTACCTGGAAAACAAGGGCGTCAAGAACCAGAACCTGACCAACGCCTCGGGCAACGGCAGTTCCAACACCAGCGGCGGCGGCATCTCGCAGTCCGCTGGCGCCATCCGGGTGGACAGCCTCGAGGGCCTCTCGAAGTACTCCTACAACGTCGTGGGCATGTACGAGAAAGGCCGCTGGGCCCTGCGCGCCGCCTACAACTGGCGCTCCAAGTACCTGCTGACGGCCATGGACTGCTGCCTGCTCTATCCGATCTGGCAGGACGACGCCGGCTATCTCGACGCCTCGATCCGTTACCGGGCTACCGACAACCTCGAGATCAGCCTGCAGGGCAGCAACCTGCTGAACACCGAGTCGGTGCTCAAGCAGCAGGTCACCGACGCCGACGCCGGCGGCCTGCTCAAGGACAACGCCTGGAACCGTACGGACCAGCGTTACCTGCTGACCTTCCGCTTCAAGTACTAGCGGCGATCAAGGAGGGGCGGGCCATCGGTCCGCCCCTTCGATTTTGCGAGACAAACGGCCTGGGGGCGGCGAACTTCAGGGCCGGTTCCTGGGGAGGAAGTCCGTCGGTCATGGAAGCCAATACGCCTCTTGAGATCGTCATCGTCGGTGGCGGCACGGCCGGCTGGATGGTGGCGACCGCCCTGGTCAGCGGCCTGCGGCCGCATCAGGCTCGGGTTCGCCTGGTCGAGTCCGATGATATCGCCACCGTCGGGGTGGGCGAGGCCACCATCCCCGCCATGCGCGACTACAACCGCTTCGTCGGTATCGACGAGGTCGAGATGCTGCGGGCGACTAACGGCACCTTCAAGCTGGGCATCGAATTCCTCGACTGGGGCTTCAAGGGCTCGAACTACCATCACCCCTTCGGCGTGCACGGCCAGTCGATCGGCGGCGCGGGCTTCCATCACCAGTGGAACCGGGCGCGGCTGGCGGGCCACGAGTTCGACATCGAGGACTTCTCCTACGCCATCGCCGCTTCGCGCGCCGACCGCTTCGAGTTTCCCAATCCGAACCCCGAGGCCATCGATTCCACCTACAGCTACGCCTACCATTTCGACGCCAGCCTCTATGCGAAGTTCCTGCGCAAGGTGGCCGAGAGCCGGGGCCTCAAGCGCACCGAGGGCAAGGTCGTCGATGTCACCCTGGACGGCGCGAGCGGCGACGTCGCCTCGATCACCCTGGCCTCGGGCGAGGTGATCAAGGGCGACTTCTTCGTCGACTGCACCGGCTTTCGCGGCCTGCTGATCGGCCAGACCCTGAACAGTCCGTTCGAGGACTGGACCCACTGGCTGCCCTGCGACCGGGCCTGGGCCGTGCCCTGCGCCCGCGCCGGCCGCTTCACGCCCTTCACCCGCTCGACCGCCCGCGAGGCCGGCTGGCAGTGGCGTATTCCGCTGCAGCACCGCACCGGCAACGGCTACGTCTATTCCAGCGCCCACATCAGCGACGACGAGGCCGCCGCCGTCCTGCTGGCCAATCTCGACGGCGAGGCCCTCGACGATCCGCGCCCGATCAAGTTCAAGGCCGGCCGCCGCACCGCCTCCTGGATCCGCAACGTCATGGCCGCCGGCCTGTCGAGCGGCTTCCTCGAACCCCTGGAGTCGACCAGCATCTATCTGATCCAGATCGCGGTCATGAACCTGCTGAAGCTCTTCCCCGGCAAGCGGGTCGAGCCGGCCCTCGTCGAGGACTTCAACCGCCGGGTCGACATGGAATACGACCGGGTGCGCGACTTCCTCATCCTGCACTACCACGCCAACACCCGCACCGACGGGACGCTGTGGAAGCAGTGCCGCGAGATGCCGATCCCCGACAGCCTGCGCGATAAGCTGGAGCTGTTCCGCCATCGCGGCCATGCGCCCAACTATCGTGACGGCCTGTTCGCCATGCCCAGCTGGATCTCGGTGCTGCTGGGGCAGGGGGTGACGCCGCAGGGCTATGATCCCATGGCCGACAACGCGCCCCTGGCCCAGACCCTGGCCGAGCTGGAGCGCCAGCGCGCGGCCATCGCCCGCCGGGTTCCGGCCATGCCCAGCCACGCCGAGTTCATCGACCGCCATTGCGCCATCCCCGCCCGCGCCGCCGCGGAGGCCATGGCGTGAGCGGGCCGGTGAAGACCGTCGTCGTCGTCGGCCGGGGAACCACCCCGTGGCTGACCGCCCTGGCCCTGCGCCGCGCCTTCGGGGCCGGCGGGCTTTCCGTCAGCGTGGTCGAGACCGGAGCACCGACGCCCGGCCTGTCGCACGCCGGCGTGCCGGCGCTGGGCAACCTGCACCAGCTGCTGGGCCTGTCGGAGGCCGAGGTGGCGCGGCGCTGCGGCGCGGTGCCCTCGCTGGGCCAGAGGTTCGCGGGCTTCGCCGGCGACGGGACGGCCTTCCTGCACCCCTACGACACCCACGGCCAGTCGATCGACTATGTCGACTTCACCCACCACTGGGTGCTGGCCCGCCGGCGCGGCCTGCAGGCGGCGCTGGAGGACTTCTCGCTCGGCGCGGCCGCCGCCAAGCAGGGTCGCATCGTCGAGGGCGATGACCCAGGTCGGCTGTCCGTCCCCGGCGTCGGCCTGCATGTTGACGCCACGGCCTATGCGGCGCTGCTGCGCCACCACGCCCTGGCGGCCGGCGTCGCCGTCGACCAGGGCGCGGTCACGCAGATCGAGCGCACGGGCGACCTGATCGCCGCCGTCGTGCTGGAGACCGGGACGCGGGTCGCCGGCGACCTGTTCATCGACGCCGGCGACGGCGCCCTGATCGGCCAGATGCCGGGCGCGGGGTTCGAGTCCTGGAGAGACTGGCTGCCCTTCGACCGCGTCCTGCCGCTGGCCGGGCGTCGCCTCAGCCCAGCGCCGGCCTTCGCCCACATCGAGGCCGTCGACGGCGGCTGGATCGGGCTCTATCCGCTGCTGGACCGCACGGCGGGCCTGGCGGTCTATGACTCCCGTACGACTGACGGCGAGGCCATGCTGCGCCGGGCCCAGGCCGTCTCGGCCCTGGGCTGGCGGGCGGGCGAGCCCTTGACCCTGTCGCCCGGCGTCCAGACCCGTCCATGGATCGGCAACTGCGTGGCCGTGGGCGAGGCGGCGGTCGCCCTCGACCCGTCGGACGCCGGTCCGCTCTACAGCCTGCAGGCGGCGATCTCGCATCTGGTGACGCTGTTCCCGGTCGACGCCGCCGGCGGGCCGGAGGCAGGCGCCTACAACGCCGCCGTGCGCGCCCACGCCGCCAGCCTGCGCGACTTCCAGGCCATGCACTATCGCCTCGCCAAGCGCAGCGGCACGCCGTGGGAGGCCGTCCGCGCGGTCGAACCGCCGGCCGACCTGGCCGCCAAGCTGCGCCTGTTTTCCGTCCGTGGCGTCGTGCCGGCCCGCGAGGACGAGGCCTATCAGGCCGCCAACTGGGCCGCCTGCATGATCGGTCACGGCCTGATCCCTCAGGCCCACGATCCCCTGGCCGAGGGCGTCGCCGAGGCCGAGCAGATCCAGGTCTTCCAGACCATCCTGCGCCGCATCGCTGTTGAGGTGGGCCAGATGCGCCCGCTGGAGGCCAGGCTCGCGGCCCTCGCGCCGCGTCCTGCCCCGGCCGCTCCCGCGCCCCTGAGGTTCACGTGACCCAAGCTGTCCGCAACATCGTGGTCGTCGGCGGCGGCACCGCCGGCTGGATGACGGCCGCCGCCCTGTCCCAAGTCGTCGGCACGCAGCGCTATTCGATCACCCTGGTGGAGTCCGAGCAGATCGGCACCGTCGGAGTGGGCGAGGCGACCATCCCGATGATCCTGCTCTTCAACAAGGTGCTGGGTCTCGACGAGGACGTCTTCATCCGCGAGACCAACGCCACCTTCAAGCTGGGCATCGAGTTCGTCGACTGGCGCAAGCGCGGCCACAGCTACTTCCACCCGTTCGGCCTTTACGGCGCCGACATGGACGGCGTCGGCTTCCAGCACTTCTGGCTGCGCTGGGCCCGCGAGAGCGGCCAGACCGACCACAGCCTTTTCAACGCCGAGTCCCTGGCCGCCAAGGCCGGGCGGTTCCTGCGCGCCCCGCCCCAGAGTCTCGCGACCCTGCCCAAGATCAACTACGCCTTCCAGTTCGACGCGGCGCTCTACGCGGCCTTCCTGCGCCGCTACGCCGAGGCCCGGGGCGTGGTCCGCGCCGAGGGCAAGATCTCGGGCGTCGAACGCGACGGGGAAAGCGGCCATGTCTCGCGTCTGGTGCTCGACGACGGCCGTACGATCGAGGGCGACTTCTTCGTCGATTGCTCGGGCTTCCGGGGCCTGCTGATCGAGGAGACCCTCGGCGCCGGCTACGACGACTGGAGCCAGTGGCTGCCCTGCAACCGCGCCGCCGCCATGCCCTGCGCGCGGGCCGGCGAGCTGACCCCCTACACCCGCGCCACCGCCCGTGAGGCTGGCTGGCAGTGGCGGATCCCGCTGCAGCACCGCACCGGCAACGGCTACGTGTTCAGCGACGCCTTCATCGCCGAGGACGAGGCTGTGCGGCTGCTGGGCGAGCGCCTGGACGGCGCGGCTCTCGCCGACGCCAAGGTCCTGAAGTTCACCGCCGGCCGCCGCCGCAAGAGCTGGATCGGCAACGTCCTGGCCATCGGCCTGTCGAGCGGCTTCCTGGAGCCGCTGGAGTCGACCAGCATTCACCTGGTCCAGGCCGCGATCGCCAAGCTGCTGGCCCTGTTCCCCAAGACCGGCTTCGACCCGTGGGTGGTCGACAAGTTCAATCGCGAGATGTCGCTGGAATACGAGCAGGTCCGCGACTTCATCATCGCCCACTACAAGGTCACCGAGCGCGACGACACCGAGTTCTGGCGCTGGTGCCAGGCCATGGTCCCGCCCGACAGCCTGACCCAGCGGCTGGAGGTGTTCCGTAGCCGCGGCGAGGTGCTGGTCGGCCAGCAGGAGTTGTTCAAGGAGACCAACTGGTTCGCCATACTGGCGGGGCAGGGGCTGATCCCGGAAGACTACCACGCCGTCGCCGACACCATCTCGTCGGACGAGCTGCGCCGGCGCGTCGGCATGATCCGCTCGGCCATCAACGAGCGCGTGGCCGGCATGCCGCCGCACGACCTCTATCTCGACAAGGCCGGCCTGCTGGGCGCGGCGGCGCGGGCCGCCGTTCCGGCTTAGCTGCACAGATTGGTCGGACCATTCTTGCGATTGGTATGACTTCTCGTTGACAAGCCGGTCTCCGTCGTCCGAATGCTAGCGGTAACAAAGAGCGTTGGCGGGAGGCGTGGGTGAGGGGCTTGAAGACCTGGTTCGGGGCGGGCGCGGCCGCCGTCGCGCTGCTGGCGGCGCAAATCGCCTCCGCCGAGATCCCTCGCCTCGAAAAGCATGGAACCAGCGCCCGCCTGGTCGTCGACGGCAAGCCGATGCTGGTGCTCGGCGGCGAGCTCGGTAACTCCAGCGCCTCCAGTCGCGCCTACATGGCCCGCCACTGGCCGCGCCTGAAGGCGATGAACCTCAACACCGTGCTCGCCCCCGTCTCCTGGGAGCTGGTCGAGCCGAAGGAGGGCGTCTACGACTTCTCCAGCGTCGATGATTTGATCGCCGACGCCCGCGCCCAGGACATCAAGCTCGTCCTGCTGTGGTTCGGGGCCTGGAAGAACAGCATGTCGACCTACGTCCCAGCCTGGGTGAAGCGGGACCAGGCTCGCTTCCCCCGCGTGCGGGCGCAGGACGGTTCGAGCGTCGAGATCCTGTCGGCCTTCTCCGATGACACCCGCAAGGCCGACGCCCGGGCCTACGCCGCCCTGCTGGCCCACCTGAAGGCGGTCGACGCCGATCGAAACACCGTGCTGATGGTCCAGGTCGAGAACGAGATCGGCATGCTGCCCTCGGCCCGCGAACACGGCCCGGCCGCCGACAAGGCCTATGCCGGCGAGGTCCCGGCCGCCCTGATCCAGCGCCTGAAGACAGGCGGCGAGGCCGTCGAGCCGGAACTGCGCGACCTCTGGAAGCGCAACGGAAGCAAGGACAAGGGCGCCTGGGCCGCCGTCTTCGGCGCCGACGAGGCCGGGCAGGAGGTGTTCACCGCCTGGTCCTACGCCCGCTACACCGAGGCCGTCACGGCCGCCGGCAAGGCCGCGTATCCGCTGCCGATGTACGTCAACGCCGCCCTGAACCGCACTGGCAAGAAGCCCGGCGAATACCCCAGCGGCGGGCCGCTGCCGCACCTGCTCGACGTCTGGAAGGCCGGCGCGCCGAGCCTGGATCTGCTATCGCCCGACATCTATTTCCCGAACTTCAGCGACCTGGCCGCCCGGTTCGTGCGGCCCGACAACGCGCTGTTCATCCCTGAAGCCAACAACGCCAGCGCCCCGGAAACCCCGGCCAACGCCTTCTACGCCTTCGGAAACCTCGACGCCCTGGGCTTCTCGCCCTTCGCCATCGAGAGCGTCAACGCCGACGAGCAGAAGGCCATAACCGACGCCTACGCGGTCCTGCGCCAGCTGACGCCGGCCCTGCTGGCCGCCCAGGGCAAAGGGACGATGGCCGGCTTCAAGCCGCGCGTGCTGGAGGACGGGACGGTGCAGGACGCCCCCGTCAGCAAGGTGATGGGCGACTACCGCTTCGAGGTCGGCTTCATCGATCCCTGGACGCCCAAGGCCGCCCAAAAGCCGGCGACCCACGGCGGCCTGATCATCCAGGTCGGTCCCGAGGACTACCTGATCGCCGGGCGGGGCATCGTCGTCACCTTCGCCGGGGCGGGGAAGGGGCCGCCGCTGGCCGGCATCGACCGCGCCGAGGAGGGCGTGTTCGACGACCAGGGCCGCTGGATCCCCGGCCGCCTGCTCAACGGCGACCAGACCCACCAGGGCCGGCACATCCGCCTGTCGCCCGACCAGTTCCAGATCCAGCGGGTGCGGTTCTACCGGTATCGGTAGAGGCGCCCCTCACATCCGCCACCGCAACCCCACCCGCAGCTCCCGCCCCGTATCGTGGCGATAGGTCGGGATCAGCGTGCGGTCGCTGAACTGCCGCTGCGGCGCGCCGGCCAGGTTGGAGGCTTCCGCCGTCAGGGTCAGGCTCGACGACAGTTCCAGCCGCGCAGCGGCGTCCAGCGTGGTCAGCGGATCCACCCCGTCCACGTCGCCGCCGTTCGGGGCGGGGATGGTGGCGATGTAGCGGCCGCGATGGCTGAGCGCGACCCGCGCCTCCAGGCCGGGCCGCTGGTAGGCCAGCGCCAGGTTGGCCGCCAGGCGCGGCGCGCCCAGGGCGTCCTGCATGTCCACCCAGGCGCCGGTCTGGTCGAGCAGCCGCACCATCGTGCGGGTGTAGGCGCCCGCGCCCTGCAGCGTCCAATGCTCGGCGAGAGCGGCGCGGAACGAGGCCTCTGCCCCGGTCAGGCGCCCGGGTCCGGTGTTGATCGGCCGCGAGAACTGCCAGATCGGCAAGCTCGGCGAGCAGTCCAGCGCCGCCCCGCAGGCCGCCGCCGCCACGCTGTCGGGAAGGCCGAACGGATTGGCGGCGAACGGCGCGGGCCGGGTCGTCGTCGACTGCACGGTGGTGGCGATGTTCTTCCGATAGACCGCCGCCTTGACCTCCAGGCCGGGCCTGGGCCGCCAGTCCACCGACAGGTCGAAGGCGTCGGCCCGCGTCGGCCGCAGGTTCGGATTGCCCGACGAGGCGGTCTTGGCCCCGGTGGTCGACAGCCCCACGCCGGGCCGCAGGCTGATCAGGTCGGGCCGCACCATGACCCGCGCCGCGCCGAACCGCACCACGACGTCCGGCGCGGCGCTCCAGGCCAGGTTCATCGACGGCAAGGCCGACCAGTAGGCGTTCGACGCCGTTGTCCAGCGCAGGCCGGCGTCGGGCGCCACGTCCAGGCCGCCGGCCTCGATGCCGGTGCGCACCGCCCGCACCCCGGCCTCGCCCCAGACCCTTCGGCCCGCGTCGCGCGGCACGGCCAGTTGCAGGTAGAGCGCGTCGGCCCGCTCGGTCACCGCGTAGTTCAGCGCCGCCACCGGGCCGGGGCCGGTCTGGTAGCAGGCCGCGTCGGGGCAGGCGGCCGCCAGCGCCCGCGCCACGTCGAAGGCCAGCCATTGGCTGGGGGCGCCCGTAACGCCGAAGTCCACGCCTTGGCCGACCAGCCGCGCATAGTCGGCCACCGACAAGCCCGAAAGGCCGCCGGGCAGCACGCTGTTGACG
The DNA here is from genome assembly GCF_057586355.1 of Caulobacter sp. SRI_008. NCBI lineage: Bacteria > Pseudomonadati > Pseudomonadota > Alphaproteobacteria > Caulobacterales > Caulobacteraceae > Caulobacter > Caulobacter sp. SRI_008. The sequence goes on along the minus strand of NZ_JBYCZS010000022.1, from coordinate 65,547 downwards.
TTGCCGATGCCGCCGTCCGAGCGCATCCGCGCCGCCCCGACGGTGCGATAGGTCTTGGCCAGCACGCCCACGCGCCAGTCGATCGGGCCCGTGCGGTCCTCCAGGTCCATCGCCAGCGACCGGTAGCTGTTGTCCACCCAGTTGGGATCGGAGCGGAACTCGCTGGCGGTCCAAGCGCCGGGCGTGGTGAGAGCCGCGTCGCCGAAGCTCAGGGCCGGCCGGTCGCCGTCGGAGAAGTCGTAGGCGAAGCCATCGACGTCGAACTGCTCCAGATAGAGCGTCTGCTGCACCGGATTGCTGAAGTCCGAGCGGCTGAAGCCCAGCAGCACCCGACCCTCGACGCCCTCCCGGAAGCGATGGCTGGCCGCCAGCGTGGTCTGGCGGAAGACGGTGCTCAGCTCGTCCCGCCGAGCCTCGGAGCGCACGTCCACCCCGTCGAAGCGGCCGGCGATCAGCACCGGCTTGCGGCCGCCGTACATGACGATGTCGGCGCTCGTCACCGTCACCGCGTTCAGCCCGCAGCGCGGATCGGCCGGCGCGCCGCAGACCCCCGGGGTGCGGAAGGTGAAGCTCTCCAGCAGGTTCTCGCGCCGGTTCGAGCGCAGCTCGGCGTAGATCACGTCCAGCGCGATGCGTGTCGCATCGCTGGGCCGCCACTCCAGCGAGCCGGTCAGGCCCAGGCGCTGCTGGTCGATCTCGACCAGTTCCAGGCGCGGGATGCGGGCGTGCAGGGCGGCGTTGACGGCGCCCAGGTCCAGCGGGGCCAAGGCGGCGCCGAAGCCCGGTGCGACGGCGTCTCCCGTCTCCCACTGACCGGCGCTGGCCCCGGCCTCCAGCGTCGAGCGTCCGGAATAGGCGGCCGAGACCAGCACGCCCAACCGGCTCGCGTCGTCGCGCCCCGACAGCACCGCCGACACCCGAGGCCGGCCGCGATCCGACAGCGTTTGGTAGCCGGCCTCGGCCACCAGCATCGCGTGCCGCCTGGGCAACTCCAGCGGCGAGCGGGTGCGCATGTCGACCGTCGCGCCCAGCGAGCCCTCGTCGAGGTCGGCCGAGGCGGTCTTCTGCAGGCGGACCTGCTTGAAGAGGTCGGCGGCGAAGACGTTGTAGTCGAAGGCTCGGCCGCGATTGGTGCCGCCGATGGCGTTGCTGGCCCCGAAGGTCGCCAGGGTCTCCATGCCGTTGACGCGCACCCGGGTGAAGCGGCCGCCCACCCCGCGCACGGCGATCTGGCGGGCCTCGCCGGCCTCCGGTCCGGCCGCCACGCCGGGGATCTGCCGCAGGGCGTCGGCCAGGCCAAGGGCGCCGGCGCTCCGCAGCTGTTCCTCCAGCAGCACGTCCACCTGGCCAGGCGCGTCGCGGGCGGCGTCCTGCGCCGGTTCGGCCAGCGGCCGGGCCACTACGCTGATCGCCGAGACGGTGATCAACTCTTCCGTCTCGATCGTCGGAGGGGACGGGCGGGGGGCGACGGGCGAGGTGACCACCACCTCGCTGCGCCGCCTCAGCGCCACGACCCCGCCCGTCGAGATCGTGAAGTCGAGGTCCGAACCCGCCAGAAGGGCCCGCATCGCCTGGTCCAGCGACATCGATCCGGAAAGTGCCGGCGCGCGCCGGCCGGCGGTCAGGGTGGCGGGGGCGGCGATCGGCGCGCCGGTCTTGGCCGCCACCGCCAGCAGCGCCGTCGCTAGCGACTGGGCCGGCTGGTCGAAGGAGAAGCGCCGTTCAGGCGGCGCTGAATGGGCCGGCGTGGCGACCAGCCCCGCGACCGCCAGCGCGCCGATCGCGGGCGCGATCCTCATTTCGTCGCGTCGATCGTGCGGCTTCCGTCGGCCGCGACCCGCACGCCGACCGGCAGGATTTCCGGTAGGCTGGCGACGAAGCGGTCGGCCTGGTCGAGCTGGAAGCTGGCGGTGATCCGCAAGGCGGCCGCACGCGGCGTCGCACGCACCGCGTGGCCCCGCGCCGCCAGATCGGCGACCACGTCGCCCAGCGGCGCGTCGGCATAGGCCAGGCGTCCGCTTCGCCAGACGGCGGCCTCGGCAGGCGCGGCCAGCTTGCCAGTCTGCGCGCGGCCGCCGTCGATCTGCACGTAGTCGCCGGCCCCCAGCCGCGCGACCTGGCGGCGCTCGCGACCCTGGTAGACCGCCACCCGGCCTTCCTCGACCGCCACCCGCACCTGGCCGCCGGCCCCGGCCCGGGTGTCGAAGCGGGTGCCCAGCACCTCGACCTGCGCGCCGCCCACCGCCACCTGGAAGCGACGGCCGTCGGCCTTGCGCACCGCGAAGAAGGCCTCGCCGCGTTCCAGCACATAGCCCCGATCGTTCCAGCGCGAGGCCTGGGCCAGTCGCGCGCCCGGCGCGAGCACTGCCGTGCTGCCGTCCTTAAGCGCCACCTGCCGGACGACGGTCCCGGCCTCGAACGGCGCGGGCGGCGGCGCCAGCACCAGAGCCGTGACCAGGCAGGCCGCCAGGGCCGCGCCGGCGGCGATCCAGCCGACCATAACGCGGCGAGGGGAGGGCCTCTTCAGCGCCTGCACCTGGCCCAGCGCCTGCACCTGGCCCAGCGCCAGCAGCAGCGCCTCAGCTTCCTCATAGGCGCGGACATGCGCGGGATCGGCGTCCAGCCAGGCGCGCAGCTGGGCCGAGCGCTCGGGCGGGAACGGCTCGCCCAGCACCGCCAGGGCCCAGGCCCGGGCCTCCCGCCCGATCGGCGAGTCAGGATCGACGGCTGCGTTCACGGGACAGGCCTCTATAGTCGATGACGCCGCGCGCCAGGGCGCGCTGGCAGACGGCGGCGGCTTCGTCGATGGTCTTGCGCACCAGGGCCTCGGAGACCCCCTCGCGGCGACCGATCTCGGCGAAGCTCAGCCCCTCGATGCGGTTGGCGGCCAGATAGCGGCGATGGCGCTCGGGCAGGCCGGCCACCACCTTTTCCAGCAGCTTCAGGTCGTCTCGGGCGATCAGTGCCCGTTCGACGTCCGGCGGTTCGTCCGGCTCCAGGGCCGGGGCCGAGACGTCCAGCAGCCGGGCCGTCCGCTGGCGGCTGCGCCGGCCGTCGAGGGCCAGGTTGATGGCGACGCGGAACACGAAGGCCCGGGGGCTTTCCAGCGCCCGGTCCGACGGCCGCTCGCCCAGCTTCAGGAAGGCCTGCTGCGCAACATCTTCGGGATCGGGCGGGCCGCCGCCGAAGCGCGCGCGCAGGAAGGCGCACAGGTCGCTCCAGTCCTGGGCGTAGGCGTGGCGATAGGCCGACCGGTCTTTCCACAGCTCGGCCCCCCACAGCTCGGATTTGTCGCGAGCCTCTGGCCGCTCCGCCCTCGACACGGGGCCTCCCCAATCACCCGGTTCTGGCCGGTGGGCGGACGATGCTGGCGAATGTCCGCAGGATCAATGCGCGGCAAAAAATATGCACCTGCCGCGATTTTCTTGTGCGGATCGGCAAGGCGGAAACGTCGTTCGTGGTCAGGTGAAAACTTGCTGAAATTTCCTGCAATTATTTAAGTTACCGGTACCTTTTTCGCTTTTCGTCGTGATTGCGACATGCTTATTTCAATCATGACACCGGTGGCTATCCGGGCGAGACGGCCGACAAAGGCCGCGATTGGGAAGGGGAGGCGGCGCCATGAACAGCTCTGCACGCGACTCGCAAGCGTCGCCGGACGGCCGCGCCGAGGCCGAAGCCCGGCCCGCCGAGGAGCCCGTCTTCGACATCGGCCGCGCCTTCCAGACAGATGTCGGCGACATGCTGACCCGCTCGCTGTGCCGCCAGATCCGCCAGGCCCTGCTCGAGGGCAAGGCCGTCGAACTGCCGGGTCTTGGCCGTTTCGAAATCCGTGACAAGCGCCGCTACGGCCTGGTCAATCCCTCCAGTGGCGCCCGCGCCGACCTGGGCGGAGAACGCGCCGTCGTCTGGCGTCCCGACCGCAAGCTGCTGCGCGACCTGAATTCTTCCCGAGGCGATGTTTGATGCGTGTTTCCGTTCCCGGCCGTCGCTTCGGCCTCGTCTCCATGCTCACCCTGGCGCTGGCTACGGCGCCCGCCGCCGCGTTCGCCGCCGACGCCTTCCATGACGTGAGCCTCTCGCCCGAAATCCGCGCCACCGACCTCGTCTCGCGCATGACCCTGGAGGAGAAGGCCGGCCAGCTGAAGCATGCTGCTCCGGCCATCCCGCGCCTGGGCGTTCCCGCCTACAACTGGTGGAGCGAGGGCCTGCACGGCGTCGCGCGGGCCGGCGAGGCCACGGTCTTCCCGCAGGCCATCGGCATGGCCGCCACCTGGGACGTCCCCCTGATCCACGACGTGGCCGACACCATCGCCACCGAGTTCCGCGCCAAGTATCTCGACAAGCGCGGCCCCGACGGCGCGGTCGCCCAGTATCGCGGCCTGACCGTCTGGTCGCCCAACATCAACATCTTCCGCGATCCGCGCTGGGGCCGGGGTCAGGAGACCTGGGGCGAGGACCCGCACCTGACCGCCGCCTTCGGCGTGGCCTTCGTCGAGGGGCTGCAAGGCCCCGACCCGGCCCACTACAAGACCGCCGCCACCGCCAAGCACTTCGCCGTGCACAGCGGTCCCGAGGCCGACCGCCACCACGACGATATCCACCCTTCTAGACACGACCTCGCCGACACCTACCTGCCGGCCTTCGAGGCCCTGGTGAAGCAGGGCAAGGTCGAGGCCGTGATGTGCGCCTACAACGCCGTCGACGGCGTGCCCGCCTGCGCCAGCGACGTCCTGCTGAAGGACACCCTGCGCGGCAAGTGGGGCTTCAAGGGTCACGTCGTCTCCGACTGCGCCGCCATCGCCGACGTCTTCCTGCCGACCTCGCACAGCTACGTGAAGACGCCGGCCCAGGCCGTGGCCGTCAGCGTCAAGGCCGGGACCGACCTGATCTGCGCCGAGTTCGGGGCCGACAAGAGCGCCGAGATCGGCCCGATCGTCGAGGCGGTGAAGACCGGGCTGATGAGCGAGGCCGAGCTCGACCAGGCCGTCCGCCGCCTGTTCGTGGCCCGCATCAAGCTGGGCCTCTTCGACCCTCCGGCCAGCGGCCCCTACGCCGCGATCACCCGGGCCGACAACGACACCCCGGCCAACCGCGCCCTGTCGCTGAAGACGGCCCAGGCCTCGATGGTGCTGCTCAAGAACGACGGCCTGCTGCCGCTGAAGGCCGCGCCCAAGCGCATCGCCATTATCGGCCCCAACGCCGACAGCCTCGACGCCCTGGTCGGCAACTACAACGGCACGCCCTCCAAGCCCGTGACCGTGCTGGCCGGCATCCGCGCCCGCTATCCGGACGCCCAGGTCACCTATGTCGAGGGCACGGGCCTGGTCGGCGCGCCGATGGCGACCCTGCCCAATGACGTCCTCTGCGCCGACGCCGCCTGCGTGGCCAAGGGCGTCAAGGTCGAGACCTTCCAGGGCCTGGAGCTAGCCGGCGCCGCCAAGATCGACGCCGCCGCCAACGTCCAGCTCGCCTGGGGGCGGCCGCAGCGGGAAAGGCGCCAGACGTCAACGCGTTGGAGCGGCTATCTCAAGCCGACCGAGACCGGCGTCCACCGCTTCACCCTGCGCGGCGAGGGCGGCTATCGGGTGATCGTCGACGGCAAGGTCGTGGTCGACGCCTGGAAGCGTCCGGCCGACGCCACGCCGGAGGGCGCCGTCGCCCTGACCGCCGGCCAGGCTCACGCCATCACCGTCGAGGCCTGGCAGGACGGCGACCGCGGCGACCAGCGCCTGACCTGGAGCCGTCCCAGCCAGGGCGCCGAAGCCGCGATCGCCGCGGCCAGGGACGCCGACCTCGTGCTGTTCGTCGGCGGCCTGACCGCCAAGCTAGAGGGCGAGGAGATGTCGGTTCGCGCCCCGGGCTTCGCCGGCGGCGACCGTACCCGCATCGACCTGCCCGCGCCGCAGGAGGCGCTGCTGGAAGGCCTGCAGGTCAGCGGCAAGCCGGTGGTGCTGGTGCTGATGAACGGCTCGGCCATGGCCGTGAACTGGGCGGACGAGAAGCTGCCGGCTATCGTCGAGGCCTGGTATCCGGGCGGCGAGGGTGGCCATGCGGTGGCCGGCCTGATCGCTGGCGACTTCAACCCGTCCGGCCGCCTGCCGCTGACCTTCTACCGCTCGGCCGACCAGCTCCCGCCGTTCAAGGACTACGGCATGGCCGGCCGCACCTACCGCTATTTCGGCGGCGAGGCGCTCTATCCGTTCGGCCATGGCCTGAGCTTCACGACCTTCAAGTACGGCCAGCCGAAACTGGCCAGGAGCGTCAAGGCCGGCGAGGGGCTCAAGGTCTCGGTGGACGTCACTAACGCCGGCCAGCGAGACGGCGACGAGGTGGCCCAGCTCTATGTTTCGCGGGGCGGCGCCGGCGCGCCGGTCCGGTCGCTGAAGGGCTTCCAGCGCGTGGCGCTGAAGGCCGGTGAGACCAAGACCCTGACCTTCGATCTCGATCGCTCGGCCCTCAGCGTCGTCGATGCGGCGGGCGTGCGTTCGGTCGAGGTCGGCCCCGTCGACCTCTGGATCGGCGGCGGTCAGCCCGTCTCGCGTCCGGGTCTCGCCAAGCCCGCCGGTGTCGCAGCCCGTCTCGACGTCTCCGGCCGCAAGGTGCTGCCGTGAAGCTCGATCGCCGTTCCTTCCTGGCCGCCGGCGGCGCGGGTCTCGCCGCGACGGGGATGGCCGCGCCCGCCTCGGCCGCCGACCTCCTGGCCGTGCCCGACGAGGGCTGGAGCCTGTGGATCGACCAGGCCGCGCCGTGGAAGGACGACGTGCTGCACCTGCCCAGCGCCGTTGATCTGCCGACCCTGCCCATCAATCCGCCGACCGGCGGCTGGACCGCGCTGAAGGCGGCGGACGCCATCACCGTCAGCCTGCCGACCACGGTCGAGGAGCACTTCTGGGGCAGGTTCGCCTCGCGTCCCTACGGCGCCGACGAGTACCGCTACGCTGAGGACGACGACGTGCCCCGCTACGGCGCCTACAAGGGCGTGTCCTGGTGGTCGCGGTCGATCGACGTCCCCGCCTCCGCCAAGGGCAAGCGCGTCTTGCTGAACCTACGCGGCGCGCGGCTGCGGGCCGAGGTGTTCCTGAACGAGCGGCTGGTCGGCTATTCGATCATGTCGGAGCTGCCCTTCGCCTGCGACCTGACGACGGCGATGCAGCCGGGACAGGCCAATCGCCTCTCCATCCGCATCACCAATCCCGGCGGCCGCTTCGACTGGCGCGACAGCACCACCATGGCCTGGGGGAAGGTGAAGCTGTTCGCCTCCCACGGCTTCGGCGGTCTCGATCGCGGCCTGACGCTGAGCGTCCATCCGCTGACGGCGCGCATCGACGACGCCTGGGTGCTGAACACGCCGCAGCCGCGCACCGTCACGGCCTTCATGGACGTGGTGCTGGAAAAGCCCGTCGCGAGCCCGCAGGCCTTGCGCGCCAAGGCCTCGGCGACCCTCGTCGACGACAAGGGCGTGCCCGTCGCCGCCGATATCAAGCTGGAAGACATCGAAGTCCTCGAAGGCGGCCGCCGCCTGCGCGTCCGCTTCTCGGTGACCGCGCCCAAGGCCGATCTCTGGGACCTCGACACGCCGCGCCTGCATCGTCTGCGTCTGTCCTGGGCCGAGACCAGGCGTGACATCGACACCCGCGAGGTCCGCTTCGGCTTCCGCTGGTTCGGCGTCGAGGGCGTGGGGACCAACGCCCTGCTGCGGCTGAACGGTCGCCGCATCCGGCTCTATTCGGCGATCTCCTGGGGCTATTGGGGCTTCAACGGCCTGTGGCCGACCAAGGACCTCGCCCGTCGCGAGGTGACCTCCGCCCGGACGCTGGGCCTCAACGCGCTGCATTTCCACCGCAACGTCGGCAAGCCCGAGGTCTTCCAGGCCATGGACGAGATGGGCCTGCTGCGGGTGATGGAGCCCGGCGGCGGCCGCCACGCCATCGGCCGCGACCTCAAGCCCGGCGAGACCCTGCCCCCCGCCGACGCCTTCAGCCGCCAGTTCATGGTCGAAAAGTGCCAGGCCATGGTGCGCGCCTTCCGCTCGCACCCGTCGCTGGCCCACTACACTCTTCAGAACGAGATCGGCGCCAACCTCGCCAATCCCGACGTGCAGCACGTGCTGAAAGCCATGCACGACCTCGACCCCAGCCGCGCGGTCATCCTCAACGACGGCTTCGTCAAGCGCGGCGCGGCCCAGGCCATGTACCTGCCTTACGACGACCACTACTACCGCTCGGACGTCGAGGAATGGGGCGGCTGGTGGGTGGAGCACCAGGGCGCCGGCGACCAGTGGTACGACCGCTTCTACGCGTCCAAGGACGACTACATCCACCGCCAGACCGGCAAGCCGTTCATCGTCGAGTTCGGCGAGATGCAGGGCTGCGCCGTCGCCGACAACCACGTGGCCATGGTCGCGGAGATCCTGGCCAAAGGCGGCAAGAGCTACGACCTCGAAGACCACAAGGCGATCGTCGGGGCGACCAGCGCCTTCCTCGACCGCTGGAGTTTCCGCAAGGCCTTCCCCACGACCGAGGCTCTGTTCCTGTCGGTCGGCGCCAAGGCCTACGAGGCCTGGCGCAACTACCTGGAGAACATCCGCCTGGGCGAGACGGTCGACGTCGCCGCCATCTCCGGCTGGGAAAGCACGGCGATCGAGAACCATTCGGGCATCGTCGACGTGCTGCGCGGCTTCAAGGCCGATCCGGCCCTGATGAGCCAGAGCCTGCGGCCGGCCCTGGCCGTCGCCAAGCCCCGAAAGCTGGCCTATGCGCCGGGCGAGGCGGCAGAGCTGGACCTCTGGCTGTTCAACGACACCGGCAGGCCGGTGAGCGGCGAGTTGGTGTTGAGCGTGATCGGTCCTGACGGCGCCGAACGGGCGGCGGGACGCTGGCCTGCCCCAGCCCACGAACCTGACCGCTTGTCCTGGCTGGTCGCCGAAAGCGTCCGCACCCCGGCCTTCGAGCGGGAAGGGCGGCACGTGATCCGTCTGGTGCTGGCGGGTTCGGGCGAGGTGGTTTCCGACCGCGAGATCTGGTTCGCCGCACCGCACGGCGCGCCGCGCCGTAAGCTGAAGCTCGCCGTCTCAGGCGTCGCCAAGAGCCTGCGCGTCCAACTGGAGAAGCAGCCCGGCGTCGCGGTCGAGGACTTCAAGCCCGGCGTCCGCTACGACGGGATCGTCGCCTCGGGCCTGAAGGCCGACGAGATCGTCCGCCGTCAGGTCGGCGAGCAGACCGGCCTCGAGGCCCAGCCCAAGAAGGGCGAGAAGGTCGAACTGGTGCTCGGCGAACTGCCCGCCGACGTGCTGGCCGCCGTCGCCGCCGGAACTCCGCTGCTGGCCGTGGTGCAGGAAGACGGCCTGGCCGAAGGCGTCGCGCGGCAGCTCGCGAGCCTTGGCCTCTTCACCTACGGCGGCCAGGTCGGCGGCCTGCGCGCGCCTTGGATGGGCAACTGGAACTACGTCCGGTCCCACCCGACCTTCGCCGGGATCCCCGCCGATCGCGCCATGAGCGTGCTGCACCAGGTCGAGGGCCAGCCCTCGAATGGCCTGATCGTGGACGGGGAGGGCGTCGAGGTCATCGCCGCCTACAGCCGCGACCACGACCGCCGCAATGGCGCGGCCAGCCTGATCGCCCGCAAGGGAGTGATGCGCGCGCTGGTCCACCGGCTTCCCGACATGGCCCCGCCGCTCCAGGCCCGCTGGCTGAGCAACGCCCTGGACTGGCTGGCCGCCGATCCGATCACGAGCCCAGGAGGGTGAGCGACGATGTCTAGTGCGTAGAGCCTGACCTGACGGCCGGTCCGCCGGCCGTCCGAGACCACACCAAGAGATCAGCAACGGCCTTCCCGCCGCCGCGCCCCTGGCGCGGCGCACGGGAGCGCTTGCGCCAAATCCGACGCGTCCAAGGGCGCGATCCATAATGGGAGGGAAAAGGGAAATGACTATTCAGAACAAGGCTGCGCCGCGGGCGCGGCTGTTGGCCGGCGCTTCGCTGGCTGTGCTGCTGAGCCCCGCGTTCGCCATGGCCCAGGCGCCGGCGAAGCCGGCAGCCGACCAGCCGATCACCGACAACGCCGTCAGCGAGGTGGTCGTCACCGGCTATCGCGCCGCGCTGCGAAGCGCCATCGACACCAAGAAGAACTCCGACGTTATGCTCGACGCCATCAACGCCGAGGACATCGCCGACTTCCCCGATTCCAACCTCGCCGAGTCCCTCCAGCGCCTGCCGGGCATCTCGATCGACCGCGACAACGGCGAGGGCCGCACGATCAGCGTGCGCGGCCTGTCGGGCGACTTCAGCCGTGTACGGATCAACAACATGGAGGCCCTGTCGACCGGCGCGGCCAACGACTCCGGCGCCAGCCCCAACCGCTCGCGCGCCTTCGACTTCAACGCCTTCGCCTCGGAGCTGTTCAGCTCGGTGCGGGTGCGCAAGTCCTCCTCGGCCGAGGCCGACGAAGGCTCGCTGGGCGCCACGGTCGACCTGATCACCGGCCGGCCCTTCGACTACAAGAAGAGCGCCTTCGCCCTGTCGGCCGAGGACAGCTATTACGAGAACGGCAAGAAGCACAGCCCGCGCATCACGGGCCTGGTGTCCAACCGCTGGTTCGACGGCCGTATGGGTCTGCTGCTGTCGGCCGCCTACGCCAAGCGCACCTCGGAGGACGACACCTACGCCCGGGGCGGCGGTTCGGCCGACTACACCTATCGCGGCTCGACCTGGACCGGCGACGAACTGCCCGGCCGCGCCGGCTTCGCCGCGCCCACCGGCACGGTGTTCACCGCCCTGATCCCGACCACCCTGACTGGGGCCGCGCTCGACGCCTACAAGGCCAATCCGGCCAACTACTACAATCCGATCGCCAATCCGGCCGCCTATGCGGAACTGACCGGCTCGGACCCTGCCGCCTACGCCAAGCTCTATCCCAACTGCGCCGCCGCCGCGGCCCAGTCGGTGGCGACCCTGACCCCGGTCTCGCCGGGCTGCAACGACAGTCTGATCCGCTTTCCGGCTTTGCCCTCGATCGCCCAGCGCGACGTCGAGACCGAGCGCCTGGGCCTGACCGGCTCGTTCCAGTTCGAGATCGGCCCGCGCACCAAGCTGTCGGTCGACGGCCTTTATTCGCGGTTCGAGAGCGTTAGCACCAACTACCAGCTCTCGCCGGTCGGGCTGAACCGCAACAACACCAACGCCAGCTACCAGTACGGGGCCAACACCCCGACCGCCACGGCCCGCGCCGGCAGCGCCATGACCGACGCCCAGCGCCGCGCCCTCTATCCCGGCGGCTGCACCTTCACGGCCGAGACCGACCTCAACCCCGGCCAGGACTGCGGCCAGCAGCTCTACGGTTCGACCCCGGTCAGCGGCTACGCCTACAGCTACAACCCTTACAACCTGGATCCCTACGAGTACTACACCAACCCGTCCTCGCCCGGTTACGCCGGCTCGGCCACGTCCCTGCCGTTCCGGGGCGACCTGATCGGCCGCCCGTCGGTCAAGCTGCTCGACGCCGAGGTGGTCGGCCAGAACGCCGAATATCTGAAACTCGGAAACGTCGACTGGCGCTCGGGCGCCGACCGCGGCGCCTACACCACCGACTTCCGCCAGGTCTCGGCCGAGCTGACCCACGAGTTCAGCGACAAACTCAAGGCCGTGGTCGCCTACGGCGCCTCGCGCTCGGAGAACAAGAACCAGGGCACCCTGGTCGAGTTCAACTACATGGACGCCCAGGAGGCCTTCATCTTCGACGAGCGGGGCGCCAAGGGCATGCCGCGCTTTGACGTAGGCTTCGACGCCGCCGACCCCACCAAGTGGGGCATCGTCAAGGGCTTCTCAGGGATGCGCAACTACACGCGCAACACCCTGAACACCTACAATGGGATCAAGGGCGACGTGACCTACGAGGTCGATGAGCACTGGACCCTGAAGTTCGGCGTCACCGGCCGCAAGTACGAGTTCTCGACCGACCAGTACGAGCGCAACAACGACCTCCTGAACCCCACCGAAAAGGAAGCCGGCGTCAGCGTCGCCTCGCTGGGCCAGGTGATCGAATTCGGCCAGGGCCTCGACGTGCCGGCCGGCTCGACGACCCGCTTCTTCGCCCCCAGCCTGGAAGCCTTCGACAAGGTCTTCGGCTTCACCTGCAACTGCATCAACAAGTACGGCGACTTCCGCATCACCCGGAAGCGCAACCGCTCGGCCTCGTTCGAGGTGGCCGAGAAGAACCTCGCCTACTACGCCCAGTTCGGCTTCAACTACGAGGTCTGGGGCGGCCGGCGCCTGTTCGGCAACATCGGCGTGCGCCAGGCGGAAACCGAGGTCGAGTCCGCCGGCGAGACCACGGCCGGCCGCCGCATCACCGGCGAGAACAAGTACAGCGACACCCTGCCGTCCGGGAACCTGACCTGGGAGGCCTGGGACAACCTCTATATCCGCTTCGCCGCCGCCAAGGTCATGGCCCGTCCGCTGCTGGGCAACCTGTCGCCGGCCATCACCGGGGTCAGCATCCCGGGCGACGGCTCGGTCACCGGCGGCACGCTCACCGTCGGCAATCCCAAGCTCTCGCCGTTCCGCGGCAAGGCGTTCGACGTGGCGGCCGAATGGTACTTCGCCAAGGGCGGCCTGATCAGCCTGGGCTACTTCCGCAAGGACATCGACTCCTACCCGCAGACCGTCTTCTACGAGGCCCCGCTGTCGGCCTTCCTCGACGCCGACGCCATCGCCCAACTGCGGGCTCAGTTCCCCGGCGAGACCGGCGGTGACGTCTTCCGCCGCGCCTATATCGACGCCGACAATGTGATGCTGGCCCGCCAGGTCCGCGACGCACCGGGCGGGGTGCTGCAGGGCTTCGAGTTCAGCTACCAGCAGGATTTCACCTTCCTGCCCTGGTACTTCAAGAACCTCGGCGTCCAGTTCAACGTCACCAAGCTCGACACCGAGCTGAAGTACATCCTGGATCCAGGCGCGGTGAACGCCACCACCGGCGCGGTGACCAAGGCGCCGGTCTACGGCACCGGCCCCTGGCTCGGCGCTTCGCCCAAGGGGGTCAACTTCACGGTCTATTACGAGACCAAGAAGTTCAACGCCCGCGTCTCGATGGCCCAGCGCGACGAGTACTACACCAAGTACCCGGTCGGGGCCGGCAACTGCGACCCGGGCCTGCAGGCCAACGGCTCGGCTTGCGACGGCCCGCTGATCAACGAGTTCGACGGGGCGAAATCGACGATGAACGTCGACTTCTCGATGCGCTACCAGCCGCTCAAGCAGGTCGCCATCACCTTCGAGGCGCTGAACATCACCGACGAGAAGTCCGAGCGCTTCACCTTCACTGACCCGGTGATCCTCTCCTACGGCGGCAGCGGCCCCAACTACCGGATCGGCGTTCGCTACAAGTACTAGCGGCGCCTGAACCACTGGCCGTCCGCGCCCCTCCGCGCGGCGGCCGTCCCCTTCGGCTGTCCCCCCAGGGCTCGAAGGCGGCTTGGGCGGAGGACCCTTGCGGTCCTCCGCCGCTTCTTTTTCAGTTCGGGGGGAATGGGGCGATGACCATGCGCGACCTGACATCGATCGACCGCCGGACCCTGCTGGCCGCAGCGGGCGCCGGACTGCTGCTGCCCGCCGCCGCCCACGCCAAGGCGCCCGACCTTGCGTCCGCCGGCTGGGCCAGCGCCCGGGGCGGGGAGGGCGGCCGGGTCATCCGCGTCACCACCCTGGCCTCCGACGGCCCCGGCTCGTTCCGCGCCGCCGTCGAGGCGTCCGGCCCGCGCAAGGTGGTGTTCGACGTCGCCGGGGTGATCGACCTCGCCCGCAAGAGCATCCGTATCCGTGAGCCCTTCCTCACCGTCGCCGGCGAGACCGCGCCGTCGCCGGGGATCACCTTCATCCGCGGCGGGATCGAGGTGCAGAGCCATGACGTCGTTCTGCGCCACCTGCGGGTCCGCGCCGGCCGCGACGGCGCCCCCGACCGCAGCGGCTGGGAGGTCGACGGCATCACCTGCTGGAAGGCCCATGACGTGGTCGTCGACCACTGCTCGATCGCCTGGGCCACCGACGAGAACCTCTCGGCCTCCGGCCCGCGCTTCGACGGCGGCGACACGGTGCAGGCCTGGCGGAACGGGACCTCCCGCCGTATCACCTTCAGCAACAACATCGTCGCCGAGGGCCTGTCCCACGCCAGCCACGTGAAGGGTGAGCATTCCAAGGGCACCCTGATCCACGACAACGCGACCGAGGTGCTGATCGTCGGCAACCTTTACGCCCACAATCTGGAGCGCAATCAGCTGTTCAAGGGCGCGGTCCACGCCGTCTCGGCCAACAACCTGGTCTACGACCCGGGCACGCGGGCCATGCACTACGCCCTCAACGCGCCGGAGTGGGAGGGCCGCGCCTGGCAGGTCGGCCAGCTGGCCCTGGTCGGCAACGTCGTCAAGGGCGGCGCCTCGACCCGGCCCGACCTGCCGTTCCTGATCGTCGAAGGCCAGGGCGACCTCGACCTCTACGCCCGCGACAACCGGGCGTCTTACGCCGACGGCCGCCCGATGCCGGAGCTGCGGGTGCTGCCGACGACGCCTTTGCCGACGGTCCGCCGGCTGGCGCGGGCGCCGCTGTGGCCTAAGGCCTTCAAGCCCCTGCCGGCCGACAGGGTCGAAGCGACGATCCTGGCCACGGCCGGCGCCAGGCCCTGGGATCGCGACGCCATCGACCTGCGCATCCTCCGCCAGGTGAAGACCGGAACCGGCCGGGTCATCGACGACGAGAAGGAAGTCGGCGGCTACCCCCACTGATCCTTCTCCTGCAAGGGGAGAAGGATCGCTCAGGCTTAGAAACGCGTTTGACCCCCGACCAGTAACCAAGGCGGGCGTCATGACCAGCTTCTCCTCCCTGCGCCGGGATCTCCTCACCCGGCCGATCTTCCAGTGGGCGCAAGGCGTGATGCCGGCCCTGTCGCAGACCGAGCGCGACGCCATCGACGCTGGCGACACCTGGTGGGACGCGGCCCTCTTCACCGGCGATCCCGACTGGAACGAACTGCTGTCGTTCCCCAAGCCCCATCTGCGCCCCGACGAGCAGGCCTTCATGGACGGCCCGGTCGAGCAGCTCTGCGCCATGCTCGACGACTGGACCATGACCTGGAAGACGCGCGATCTGCCGCCGCAGGTCTGGACCTTCCTGAAGGAGCAGAAGTTCTTCGGGATGATCATCCCGAAAGAATACGGCGGCCTCGGCTTTTCGGCCTTCGGCCATGCCGAGATCGTCCGCCGCATCGCCACCCGCTCGGTGTCGGCGGCGGTGACGACGATGGTGCCCAACTCGCTCGGCCCGGGCGAGCTGATCCTGCGCTTCGGCACCAAGGCCCAGCAGGACCACTGGCTGCCCCGCCTGGCCGACGGCCGCGAGGTGCCTGCCTTCGGCCTAACCAGTCCCGAGGCCGGCTCCGACGCCGGGGCGATGATCGACGAGGGCGTGGTCTGCCGGGGAACCTGGGAAGGCCGCGAGGTGCTGGGCGTCCGCCTGAATTGGCACAAGCGTTACATCACCCTGGGACCCGTCTGCACGGTGCTGGGCCTGGCCTTCAAGCTGCGCGATCCCGACGGCTATCTGGGCGGCGACGAGGACGTCGGCATCACCTGCGCGCTCGTCCCGACCACCACGCCCGGCGTCGAGATCGGCCGCCGCCACCTGCCGGCCTTCCAGACCTTCCAGAACGGTCCCAACTGGGGCAAGGACGTCTTCATCCCCATGGACCTGGTGATCGGCGGCGCCGAGCGGGCCGGGCAGGGGTGGAAGATGCTGATGACGGCCCTGGCGGCTGGGCGCGGCATCTCGCTGCCGGCCCTGTCGGGCGCCGCGGCCGCCTTCAGCGCCCTGACCACCGGCGCCTACGCCCGGGTGCGCAGCCAGTTCAACGTGCCGATCGGCAAGTTCGAGGGCGTGCAGGAACGCCTGGCCCGCATCGCCGGCAACGCCTATCTCGTCGACGGTGCCCGCCGCCTGACCTGCACGGGCCTGGATCTGGGCCACCACCCGTCGGTGATCTCGGCCCTGCTGAAGTCTGGCGCCACCGAGCGCATGCGGATCGTCGTCAACGACGCCATGGACGTGCACGGCGGCAAGGCGATCATCGAGGGGCCGCGCAACTACATGGGCGCCCAGTATCGCGCCGTGCCGGTCGGCATCACCGTCGAGGGGGCCAACATCCTGACCCGCAGCCTGATGGTCTTCGGCCAGGGCGCGATCCGCGCGCACCCCTACATGCTCGAAGAGATCCTGGCGATCGGCGAGCAGGACCTGGACCGCTTCGACGAAGCCTTCTGGAAGCACGTCGCCCACAGCCTTCGCAACGGCCTGCGCACGGTGGCCCGCAGTTGGACGGGCGGCGCGCTCTCGCCGGTTCCAGACGCCGGTCGCGCCACTCGCTTCTACCGCCAGATGGGCCGCTACAGCGCCGCCTTCGCCCTGGCGTCCGACATCGCGCTGCTGACCCTGGGCGGCGACCTCAAGCGCCGCGAGATGCTGTCGGCGCGGTTGGGCGACATCTTGTCGGAGCTCTATTTCCTATCCGGCGCGCTGAAGCGCTGGGAGGACGAGGGCCGCCAGGACGCCGACTTCCCGTTGCTGCACTGGTGCGCCGACACCGCCTTCGCCACCATCGAGCAGCGCTTCGACGAGCTGTTCGCCAACCTGCCCAACCGCCTGGCCGGCTGGCTGCTGCGCGCCGCCATCCTGCCGTTCGGCGCCCGTCGTCGTGGACCGTCCGACAACCTCACCCGCGTCTGCGCCGAGCTGCTGATCCATCCTTCCGACACCCGCGACCGCCTGGTCGAGAACGTCTATGTCGGCGGCAAGGACGAGGCGGTCGGCCAGCTAATCGACGCCTTCGAGCGCGTGGTCGCCACCCAGCCGATCCACGACCGCCTGAAGGCCGCCAAGGTCCGCGACCGTCGCCTCGCCTGGGAGCAGGGCCTGATCACCGCCGACGAGGCCGCCGCCCTCGACGCCGCCGACAAGGCCGTGGCCGAGGTGATCGCCGTCGACGACTTCGCCCACGACGGTCTGGCCGCGCCGGCCCCTGTCCGCAGCGGCGCCGTCCCGCGTCCGCCGAGCCCGATCGACCGGGGCGAGCCACGCAGCTTCGAGGCACCCCAACCCAGCATCTGAGCCCCGCGCCTAAACTACTGTATGGGTGTCGCCGCCAGGGCGAGGGGGCTAAGGCTTCCCCGTCAGCGTCCAAGTTCCGGGCGTGCTTAGAGAAACGCCATGTCCCGCCGGCGCGCCATCGCCGTCATCGACGACGACGCCCTTGTCCGTTCCGGCCTGGCGCGGCTGATCCGCTCCTTCGGGCTGGAGGTCGGCGTGTTCGGCTCGGCGGCGAGCTTCCTGGCCTCCGGGCCGGAGACCTGGGCCGTGGTCGTCACCGACATCCACATGCCCGAGATTTCGGGTCTCGACCTGCTGCGCCGCCTGCGGGGCAGCCATCCTGACCTGCCGGTGGTGGTGGTCACGGCCTTTCCGGACATGCGCGACCAGGCCCTGGCGGCCGGCGCCCGGGACTTTCTCGAAAAGCCCTGTGCGCCCGACCGGATCGAGGCCAGCTTGAAGACGATGCTCGACGAGGCCTGAGGCGGCGCTTGTCAGAAACGGGGCGGGGGCCCCAGCTTAGCTTGGTGGAGGCGGGGATGGCCAAGGCGGAACGGCAGGCGGAAGAAGCGGTCCAGACCGTGGTGATCGTCGACGACAACGAGCTGTTTCGCGGCTCGATGGACAAGCTGTTCCGCTCGGTCGGCCTGCAGACGGCGCTCTACGCCTCGGCCCAGGCGCTGCTGGATGCGCCGATGCCCGACAGCGCCTGCTGCATCCTCGTCGATGTGCGCATGCCCAAGATGAGCGGCCTCGACCTCCAGGAAGCCCTGGCCGCCCGCCGGGTGCGCGCGCCCGTCATCGTCATGACCGGCCATGCCGACGTGCCGATGACCGTGCGGGCCATGAAGGCCGGGGCGGTCGATTTCCTCGCCAAGCCTTTCCGCGACCAGGACGTCATCGACGCCGTCACCGCCGCCCTGGCCAAGGATGGAAAACGCCGCGAACTGGCCCGCGACGTCGCCGAGGTGAAGGCCCGCTTCGACGGCCTGACCCCGCGCGAACAGCAGGTCATGACCCTGGTCACAACCGGCCTGCTCAACAAGCAGGTCGCCGGTGAGCTCGGCCTCCAGGAGATCACCGTCAAGCTCCACCGCGGCAGCCTGATGAAGAAGATGCAGGCCGGCTCCTTCGCGGAGCTGGTGCGCATGGCCGAGGCGCTGGAGCGCGAGCGCGCGGCGGGGTAGGGGCCACCGCGCTGCGTAGTTCTCATCTCAAATGGCGAATGTCGATCAGCCCTGATCCGCCGCGACGGGATAGTCGATTTCCGCCAGATGGACCCGCAGCGCCTCGAAATCGATCTCCGGATTGAGCGCCGTCGCCAGCCCGGGCGTGATCGGCGTGCGCTGGTGAACCTGGGCGACCAGATCTGCGTCCACCTCGACCTCGTAATAGCTGCGCGCGAAGTCCAGATAGGTCGCCGGATCGCCGTTCAGCATGCCGAGCAGCCAGTAGGATCCGTCGTCACCTCCTAGCGACGGCAGGCTCGCGTAGCCCCAGGCTTCGTCATCGAAGGCGCGCCAGCAGCAGAAGGTCGCGTGATCGGGCGAGAAGGCGGGCTCGGCGACGCCGCTCGCGAAAGCGGGCGGCACGCGGCGGTAGAGGGCGTGCGGATCGTCCTGCGCCTCCCAGAGTTCGTGATCGAGGCCTTTGATGAAGGCCCCCGCCGCGTTGAACAGCACGAAGAGGTCGTCGCCCTGGCCGTTGCGGATCGACCCCATGGCCTCGCCTTCGCCCCAACGGGAGTCGAAGGAGAAGTAGCGATACTCCCACTCCGGGCAGAAGATCGCATCGAGCGCGGCGAGCGCCTGCATCACCTCACGCAGGCGAGCGGGTGGCGGCAGGCGGGAAAGGGCGTCGGACGGCATGGCCTCAAGCTATGCCGTGATCCGCGCGGACCACAATGCCTCTAACCCGCCGCCGGCAGCCGGATTTCGATCCGCGCACCCTGGTCGCTCGGCAGGATCGCGATCCGCCCGTCGTGGGCGGCGACCGCCGAGTGGCAGATGGCCAGGCCCAGGCCCATGCCGCCGGACTTGGTCGTGTAGAAGGCGTCGAAGGCCCGCTCGGCCGTTTCGGGCGAGAAGCCCGGGCCGGTGTCGATGATCTCGATCACCGCCTCGTCGCCCTCGCGGGTCGAGCGCACCGAGAGGCGTCGCACCGCGCCGCCCGCCATGGCCTGCACGCCGTTGAGCATCAGGTTGACCAGGGCCTGCTGCAGCACCACTCGGTCGCCGTGGACTACCGTCTCGCCGGCCTGAGCCTCCAGGACAAGTTCGACGCCGTGCTCGGCGACCTCGCGGGCCACGAACCTGGTCGAGGCGGTCAGCAGGCCGTCCACCTTTAGGGGCTCCCGTTCGGCCGGGGCTTGGGCGATCAGGCCGCGGATGCCGCGCACCACCTCGGCGGCGTGGGCGGCGGCGGTCACCACGTCGGCGACGGCGTCCTTGGCCTCGTCGAGGTCGGGCGTGTCGCGGTCGAGCCAGCGCTGGGCCGCGCCGGCGGCGTTGGATATCGCCGCCAGCGGCTGGTTGACCTCATGGGCGATCGAGGCCGACAGCACGCCCAGGGTCGCCGCCCGCAGGGCGTGCTCCAGCTCGGCGCGGGCCCGGTCCAGCCGTTCCTGCAGCCGCCGGCGTTCGGTCAGGTTGACGATCGAGGCCTGCACCCGGTCCAGCCCCCGGGCGTCGGCCGGGAAGTTCAGCGCCACGATCACCGGGATCAACTCGCCGGTGCGGCTGCGCACCACCGTCTCGGTCTCGAAGCTGCGCCGGCCCTCGCCGAAGGCGACCAGGAACTGGGCGAAGGTCTGGTCGGTCTCGGGCAGCAGCTCGTCCAGCCGGTCGAAGAAGTCGGCCTTGTCGGTCACGCCCATCATGGTCAGGGCCGTGGCGTTGACGTCGGTGATACGGACGCTGGCCTTGATCTGGCGAACGAGCTCGGGATGCCGCGCCAGGTGGTCGGCCAGATCCGTCACGCCCTGGGCGCGGATGGCGTCGAGGGCGGCCTGCACCGGCCGGAAGTCATGCTCCCAGATCGACACCGCCAGGGTGTTGAAGATCGTCCGGTAGCGGGCCTCGCTGAGGCTCAGGGTCCGGCGGGCCTGCTGGTTGCGTCCGGTGAGGAAGGCCGCCACGCCCAGGGCCGCCAGGCTGACCAGCAGCCGCAGGGTGGGGGCAAGGTGCGGCGCACGGCCGTGGGCGACGGCGAAGCTGGTCGTGGCCAGGGCGGCGCAGGCCAGGGTCACGGCCCACAGCCGCCGGCCCGGCAGGTCCTCGCCGACCAGCAGCAGGACCAGCACGTAGAGCACCGCCACCGCGCTCGACAGCGGCGTGAAGGTGTCGACCACGAAGACGGCGGCGGCGATCGCGGCCGCCCCGCCCAGCCGTAGGCGGCGTCCGAACGGCGAGCTATCGGGCGAAGGGAAGGGCTGGGCGAGCATGGCAAACTTCATAGCCCGGCTTCCGCCTTCGCCGGGACCCCATACCAAGGTCTGGGGAGCGCCAACCAAGTCGGTACGCCCGGCCTACGTCCGTTCGGTGTCCCGATGTCATGGGGCGTCTCTAAGGTTGCGGTCATCAGAGGCGGCAGGAGGCCGGACCCATGTTGCGCACCATCGAGACCCAAACCGCCCCTTTTAGTGCACCCCCGTCCAGCGCGTCCGCCTCCAGCCCGCCTCAGGCGATCTGGCTGCTGGAGCAGGCGCGGGCCGCCCTGGAGGACGACCTCGGCTCGGCGCGCGCGATGCTCGACCGCCTGGCCGCGGTGCTGGCGCCTCCCGGCGAGGCGCGCAGCTTCCTGCCCCATTTCCCGGCCCGGGCCAGCGGTCCGGCCAGGGGCGGGCTCGCCGGCTGGCAGATCCGCGCCGTCGCCGCCCATGTCGAGGCCAATCTCGACGGCAGCCTGCACGTCGAGACCCTGGCGGCCCTGGTCGGGCTCAGCGCCAGCTACTTCTGCCGGGCCTTCAAGGTCAGCACCGGCGAGACCCCGCACGCCTGGATCATGCGCTGCCGGCTGGAGCACGCCCAGGGCCTGATGCTGGAAACCGCCGAGAGCCTGGCCCATATCGCCGCCGTCTGCGGCCTGGCCGACCAGGCCCACCTGACGCGGCTCTTCCGCCGTCACACCGGCCAGACGCCCCATGCCTGGCGGCGCGAGAACCGCCCGTGGAGCCGCGCCCTGGTCACGGGTTCGCTCAAGCGGGCCTGAGCCGAGGGGCGGAGCGTTCGGCGAGGATGGTTCGTGGCGCATGCGCCCTGCGTGAACACGCCGCCGCGAGACGTCTTGTCGAAACCCAGCATCGCGGCGCGTCAGCTCGAACCGTCCGAAAGAGCGCGGCCGTACAAGCCGGCGCCGCGCATCGCCAAGAGATCCTTCCCGTCCGGCGTCAGGATGACGCCAAAGATCCTTCCAGGAGAGAGACCCATGGACATCGAAACCGCCCGCTCGCGCCGCCTGGCTCCGCTGACCACGCCCACGGGCCTGGGCGAGGCCGCCGCCAAGGACATCTCGGCCGCCCTGACCGCGCTGCTGGCCGACGTCTTCGCGCTCTACATCAAGACCAAGAACTTCCACTGGCACGTCTCGGGCCCGCACTTCCGTGACTACCACCTGATGTTCGACGAGCAGGGCGACGAGCTCTACGCCATGACCGACCCGATCGCCGAGCGCGTGCGCAAGCTGGGCGGCACGACCCTGCGCTCGATCGGCCACATCGCCCGCAGCCAGCGCGTGCTCGACAACGACGCCGACTATGTGGAGCCGAACGACATGCTGGCCGAGCTGCGCGACGACAACGGCGCCCTGGCCGCCGCCATGCGCGCCGCCCACAACGCCTGCGACGAGCACGGCGACATCGCCACCGCCAGCCTGCTGGAGAACTGGATCGACGAGACCGAAAAGCGCGTCTGGTTCCTGTTCGAGGCCGGCCGCCGCGACCGCGCCTGAACCCTTCCTGCCGACATCATCGAGCGCTCTCCCGGCTGCCGGGGGAGCGCTTTTTCGTGTCCAGAACCCTGGCGCATTCGGCGTTTGAACGTTTCGACCGGGGTTTTGCCGGGCGTTGCGGCGCGGGGCCGTCGTCGAAGGCTTCACGGCGCCTGGAGCCTAAACACCGGCATGGAGTGCAAGCGGCGAGGGGGCTCGGCCCCTAGCGTTCCCCCGTCGTCGGCGAGCGCCGCCGGCCGGGCGGCCCGCCGGGCTCGCCTTGAGTTCCATGAAGCCCGCGGAGTTCCCATGCCGACCATCACCACGCCCGACGGCGCCGAGATCTACTTCAAGGACTGGGGCGCCGGTCCGGTCGTGTTCTTCAGCCACGGCTGGCCGCTCAGCGCCGACATGTGGGAATATCAGATGATGTTCCTGGCCTCGCGCGGCTTCCGCGTGATCGCCCATGACCGCCGGGGCTTCGGTCGTTCCAGCCAGCCGTGGGAAGGCTACGACTACGACACCTTCGCCGACGACATCGCCGCCGTGCTCGACCATCTCGACGTCAGGGACGTCACCCTGGTCGGCTTCTCGATGGGCGGCGGCGACGTGGCCCGCTACATCGGCAAGCATGGGACCGGCCGCGTGGCCAAGGCGGCCCTGATCAGCGCCGTCACCCCGATCTTCGGCAAGACCGACGACCACCCCGAAGGCGTCGACAAGTCGGTGTTCGACTGGATCCGCAACGGCGTCCTGGCCGACCGGGCCGACTTCATCGACAAGTTCGGGGCGCTGTTCTACGGCACGAACCACCACCCGCAAGCCGCTTCGCCGGCCTTGCTGGCCCAGACCCTGCAAATCGCCATGCAGGGCTCGATCAAGGCCACCCATGACTGCGTCACGGCCTTCTCCGAGACCGACTTCCGTCCCGACGTCGTGAAGTTCACGGTTCCGACCCTGGTCGTGCACGGCGACGACGACCAGGTCGTGCCCCTGGCCGCCACCGGCCAGCTGGCCCACGCCCTGATCCCCGGCTCGGTCCTCAAGGTCTATACGGGCGCACCCCACGCCCTGGTCGTCACCCATAAGGATCAGTTCAACCAGGACCTGCTGGCCTTCCTGCAGGCCTGAGGCCCCGGCGCCGTCCGCCCGCGCGGGCGGCGCCGTCACCCTCCAAGAGGCTTCGTCGTGACCGACATCCAGAAACTGGCCGTCAGCACGGCCGCCGCGGCCATGTTCGCCCTTGCGGCCTTCGTCGCGGTGATCCCCCATGGCCATCCGGCCGGTTCCGCCGTTTCCGTTCAAGACGCCGTCCAGGGACGTCCCCCGAACTAGAGCCTCGCCGCCAGGAAGTTCCCATGACCAAGCCGCTCGCCGCCGACGATCCCTACGCCCGCACAGCCCAGATCTTTCCTGTGCTGACGCCGGAGCAGACCGAGCGGCTGGCGGCCTACGGCGTCGAGGAGGTCATCGTCCCCGGCCAGGTGCTGTTCCGCCGCGGCGACCGCCGCGCCGATTTCTTCCTGGTGCTCGAAGGCAAGGTCGGCATCACCCGCACCGGCGAGGTCGGCGACGACGAGATCATCACCGTCCATGGTCCGGGCCAGTTCAGCGGCGAGCTCGACCAGGTCAGCGCTCGCGCCCTGCTGGTCGGGGCGGTGGTGGTGGCGCCCGGCCGGGTGGTGCGCGTCGCTCACAAGGACGTCGCCCACATGATGGCCGCCGAGCCCGACATCGGCGAGATCATCATGCGGGCCTTCATCCTGCGGCGGATGGGCTTCCTGCATCACGGCCAGGTCGGCATCGTGCTGATCGGCCGGCCAGACGATCCTGACACCCTGCGCATCGAGCGCTTCGCGGTGCGCAACGGCTATCCCCTGCGGCTGGTCGACGCCGACAACGATCCGGACGCCTCCAGCTGCCTTGGCCAGCACGGCCTGACCCTGGGCGACCTGCCGGCGGTGGTCACGCCCGACAGGGTGGTGATGCTCAATCCCGAGACCACCGTCCTGGCCGACCGCCTGGGCATGACCGAGCGCTTCGATCCCGACCAGGTGTTCGACGTCGCCGTGGTCGGGGCCGGTCCGGCGGGCCTGTCGGCGGCGACCTACGCGGCCTCCGAGGGCCTCTCCACGGTGATCATCGAGGGCCTGGCGCCCGGCGGCCAAGCCGGGGCCAGCTCCAAGATCGAGAACTATCTGGGCTTCCCGACGGGGATCTCCGGCCAGGCCCTGGCCGGCCGCGCCCAGGTCCAGGCCCAGAAGTTCGGCGCCCGGCTGGCGGTGTCGCGGGCCGTGGTCGGCGTCGACTGCGAAAGCCATCCCTACCGGCTGAAGCTCGAGGACGGCCAGACCCTGCAGGCCCTGTCGGTGGTGATCGCCTCGGGCGCCCGCTACCGCAAGCTCGACGTGCCCGACTATGACCGCTTCGACGGCCAGGCGATCCACTATGCGGCCACGGCCATGGAGTCCGACCTCTGTCGCGGACAGTCGGTCGTCGTGGTCGGCGGCGGCAATTCGGCCGGCCAGGCGGCGATGTTCCTCTCCCGCACCGTCGGTCACGTGCACATGCTGGTGCGCGGCGAGGGGCTGGCGGCGACGATGTCGGACTATCTGGTCCAGCGCATCGAAAGCTCGGCCCGCATCACCCTGCATCCGTTCAGCGAGGTCACCCGCCTGGAGGGCGACCGCACCCTGCGCCGCATCGGCTGGACCGACCGCAAGACGGGCGAGGAGACGCTCGTCGACGCCGGCGCCCTGTTCGTGATGATCGGCGCCCAGCCCAACACCGACTGGCTGGCCGGCTGCTTCGATCTCGACCAGCAGGGCTTCGTCCTGACCGGCGAAAGCGGCGTCGCCGGCGCCCGTTCGGCCTACGAGACCGAAAAGCTGGGCATCTACGCCGTCGGCGACGTGCGCTCGGGCTCGATCAAGCGCGTGGCGGCCGGAGTGGGCGAGGGCTCGGTCGTGGTCTCGGCCATCCACCGGCATCTGGAGGAAGTGCGGGCGCGGTAGGGGCTCTGTCCACTTGCTTGCGGAAGCGATCCGCCACTGGGCGCGCATCGCCCAGTCCGGGACTTCGGCCCTCTCCCGGCTCACAAGACTGTAGCGCGGCGCACAATTCTAGGTAAGCAGGGCAACATGTTCTCGTTGCTTGTGGTCGCCGTGATTCCCGACGCCGTTCAGGCGACGCCTTCGGATCCATCGACCGCGGCCGACCAGGCCGGCGCCGCCTCTTCCGGCGACACTGGTCCGACCCTGGTCGAGGGCGTTGAAGTGACCGCCCGCCGCGGCGCGACCGAGTTCACGCCGCAGCACGAACTCGGCGAGGCCGAGATCGACGCCCTGCTCGCGACGAACATCGGCGACGTCATCAACCAGGTGAACGAGCGCTATGGCGGGCAGACCGCGCCCGTGGTGATCGTCAACGGCCAGCGCCTCGCCGACGCCGACGTGTTCAAGAGCTTTCCGCCCGACGCCCTGATGCGGGTGGAGGTGCTGCCGCCCGGGGCGGGCGAGGTCTATGCCGACGGTGATCCGACCCGCAAGATCGTCAACATCGTCCTGCAGAAGCGCTTCCAGAGTTATGACGGCGTCCTGAACGGCAGCACGCCGACGGCCGGCGAGACCGCCACCCTGTCGGGCAGCCTGCGCCGCGCGCGCATTAATGATCTCGACACCAACCAGAGCGGCGTTCGGGCGTCGAACACCAGCTCGCTGCGGGCCAATGAGCGGCCGGATTATCTGGAGGCGCATCCCGACAGCACCGGCGCGACCCTGCGCTCGCAGTCTCGGAGCGCCAGCGCGGAATACGGCCTGACCCGGTCGCTGGGACAGTGGCGCGGATCGATCCGCAGCGCTGTGCAGGCGCAAGAAAGCCACTTCACCTCGGGAACCGAGGAAGACCAGATCGCCTCGCGCAATCGAAGCCGTGGCGTCAACGTCAATACCGGGCTTAGCCGCGAGGCGTCGGGCTGGTCGGTGCAGACGCAGGCCTCCGGCCGGATATCGCACTCGGACATCAACGGCGCGACGACATCGTCATCGGACAACCGGTCGGTCAATCTGAGCCTGAACGCCAACCGCAAACTGCTGAGGCTGCCCGCGGGCGCCGTCAGAACGACGGTCTCGGTGCGCGCGGCGCGCTCGTGGTCCGAAACCGAACGCGAAAGCGTTTCCAAGCGGTCGAGCGGCAGCGAGAATCTGGACGTCCGCCTGACCGTTCCGCTCCTGAAGATCACGAACGGCGAGGAGACCGGCCGCCGCCGCCGCGTGGGCGTCGTCTCGTCCAGGCTCAGCCTCGGCCAGAGGATTTCGGACACCGGCCACGGCAGCAATGTCGGCGGCAATTTCTCTTGGGCGCCGTTCAGCCGCCTAAACTTCGACGGCACATGGTCACGATCCAGCGACGCGCCTTCGGACGAGCAGCGCTACGCGCCGACGGCCTATGGCAATCCGACCACCGTCTACGACTTCCGCACCGGTCAGTCGGTGGAGGTGCTGCCGTTGACCGGCGGCAATCCCGACCTTCGGGCTCCCAAGCGCGACGGGGTCACGCTGGGCGCGTCGAGCGGCCCCTTCACCGCCTGGAGGCTGGTCGGCAACGCCAGCTATCAGCGCAACGAGACGATCGACGGCATAGGCTCGCTGCCGACCACGACCGCCGAGGTGGAGGCGGCCTTTCCCGACCGCTTCCAGCGCGACGCGGACGGCAAGCTGCTGAGCATCGACCAGCGGCCAATCAACATCGAATCGGCGGCATCGAGCTCGGTATCGGCCAACTTCAACTTCAGCCTTCCCGTTGCGGACCCGGTGACCAGCTCGATGCAGGTGTCGGTCAGCCAGACCTGGACGCTCAGCGACGTCACCACCATCCGCGCGGGCCTGCCGCGGATGGACCGCATGGCCGGAGACGGCGGGGGCTCGTCGCCGCACACCCTGCAGGTCAGCGTCAACGCCCGGCGCAAGCCCTGGAGCCTGAGCGCCAACGCCAATTGGAGCGAGGGCTATCGCATCCGCGCCAGCAGCGGACGCGACGACGCCAGCGATCTGGTCACCGCCGACTTCGCCACTGTCAGCCTGAGGCTCAGCTACAGGTTGGCTCGCGCGGTCCCGGCGACAGAGAGCCCGAAGACGGACGCCGTCGCCCGGCGGCGCAATCGCGGCCTGAGCGTCGAGTTCGAGGTCGAAAACCTGTTCGACGCCCGTCCTCGGGCGCGGCTCGGCGACGGCCAACCGGCCTCCGGCTATGGTCGCAATGATCGCGATTCCATCGGCCGACAGGTGAAGGTCGGGCTGTCGGCGCAGTTCTGAGCCTCGCTCACAGCTTTACGAGGCGGCTAGCCCTCCACCCACCGCTTGATCGGCCGGGGATGCGGCGTCTTGTACGCGCTCAGATCGAACGACACCTCGTCGACATAGCACCAGCCCCAGCCCTCGGGCGGGTCGTAGCCTTCGATGATCGGGTGGCCGGTCGCCTTGAAGTGGCCGGTGGCGTGCTTGCCGGGCGACTGGTCGCAGCAGCCGACGTGTCCGCAGGCGCGGCACAGGCGCAGGTGCACCCACCAGCCGCCGGTTTTCAGGCATTCCTCGCAGCCGTCGGCGCTGGGCGTGACGACGACGATGGTCGAAAGGTGCGAGCAGCTCATCGAACCGGCCTTCCTGGTGC
Organism: Caulobacter sp. SRI_008; assembly: GCF_057586355.1. Taxonomy (NCBI): domain Bacteria; kingdom Pseudomonadati; phylum Pseudomonadota; class Alphaproteobacteria; order Caulobacterales; family Caulobacteraceae; genus Caulobacter; species Caulobacter sp. SRI_008. Next base: position 37,828 of record NZ_JBYCZS010000022.1, on the reverse strand, counting down.
GGGCGTCGAGCCCACCATGCACCCAAGTCCGCCGCCGCGCTTGCGCGATCTCGCCCCGGCTTGCTCCGGACGATCCCGCCCTGGACGCAAGCCGCGTCCGGGGCGGGGCCGACGTCAGAAGTCGTAGGTGACGCGGGCGTAGTAGTAGCCGCCGTTGATCCCGAACGGCGAGAAGCTGGGATACTTCGCCACCCCCGGATTGCCGGCCGCGACCGATGCGGCCGTGCCGGCGGCGTTCAGTTCCTCGGGATAGACGTCGAACAGGTTGTTGGCCCCCAGCGCCACCTTCAGCCCGTCGGTGACGCGATAGGACAGCTCCAGGTCGGTGATCAGGTGCGACTTGATCTCGTCCTTGAAGTAGGTCCCGTTGACGTTGGTGTAGGCCCAGGCCTTGCCGTACAGGGTGTTGACGAGGTTCACCGTCCAGCGGTCGTTCGTGTAGACCGCCGAAAGGTTGGCCTTGTAGCGCGGCGAGGCGTGCTCGAGGAACGCGATGGCGGCCTTGTCGTAGAGCACCGACCCGCCCAGGCCCGAGGGCGGGGAGGCGATGCGGGTGACCTTGGTCTGGTTGACGTTGACGCCCAGGGTCCAGTCGATCTTGCCGAACGCGCCCAAGTCGGTCCAGGTCGCAGCCAGGGCCTCGGCGCCGCGGGTGCGGGTGTCCAGGCCGTTGGAGAACAGGTTGATGCCGGTGGTGCCGACCGACGGATCCAGCACGTTGCCGTTGGCGGCGATGGCGTTGGTGATGGCCGCGTTGACCACCGTCCCGCTGATCTTGCCGTAGAGCGCGCCGCTGCCGACGATGCGGTCCTCGATCTCGATCTGGTAGGCGTCGATGGTCAGGGATACGCGGGGCAGGGGCTCGGCCACGATGCCGACGCTGAGATTGGTCGACTTCTCCGGATCCAGGCCGTCGACGCCCAGCAGCTTGGCCCCGGCCGATCCCGGCGCCAGCTGCACGAAGGCGGTGGTCGGCGAGACGTTGGTGGCCGAATAGTAGAGCTCGGCCAGGGTCGGCGCCCGGAAGCCGGTGCTGACCGTGCCGCGCACCGCGAAGGCCGGGGTGAAGTCGTAGCGACCGGTCAGCTTGGCGATGTCGGCCGAGCCGAAGTCGCTGAAGTCCTCGTGGCGCACGGCGAAATCCAGCTTCAGGTTCTCGACTGGCGAGACGGCCAGGTCGGCATAGGCCGCCCAGCTGTCGCGGTCGTGCTCGCCGGCGTCGGTCAGGGCGAAGCCCGGATAGGACTGCGAGCCCGACTTGTAGCGCGAGGCGTAGTCGCCGGCCTTGATCTCGTAGGTCTCGTTGCGCTGCTCCAACCCCAGGGCCAGCGTCAGCGGCGAGGCCCAGCCGACCTCGAACTCGCGGCTGAGGTCCAGGTTGTTGGTCCACTGGCTGAAGATGAAGTCGCCGGCGTGGAAGTCGGTCGGTGTCGCGCCGGTGTCGGTATAGAGCTGGATATTGGCCGAGTTGCGCACCCGCACCTCGTGGTCGTCGCGACCGTAGGTGCTGGACAGGTCATAGCGCCAGCCGCCGAAGACCTGGCCCTTGATCCCGCCGGTCAGGGCGCCGTCCTTTTCCAGCGTCTCCAGGCGAGGGCTGAAGCCCTTGGGGTAGACGGCCGGCAGGCGGTTGGGCAGGCGATAGTTCTCGTAGGCCGTGGCCTTCTTCACGCCGTAGGTGCCGAAGGCGTAGACCTCGACCGCCTCGCTGGCCTTCCAGCCCGCCGAGGCCGTGCCGACGTTCAGCTGGTAGCGGGCGTCGCCGGCGATCTGGTTCACGTACGGATAGCCCGACAGGGCCGAGGGCCAGGTGGGATTTGCCGTCACCGCCGAGGTCGAGGTCACCCGCGCGTCGGGATTGCCGCTGAAGCTGAAGTCGTGGAAGCGGTTCTCCAGCGTCACGTTGACATAGGCGCCCGGCGCCGGCGCGAAGCCGGCGTTGGCCGACAGGCTGTAGGTCTCGCCGTCGTTCTTGTAGTAGGCGCCGCCAGTGGCCGAGGCGCTGCCGCCGTGGTCGGCGTCCTTGAGGATGATGTTGATCACCCCGGCGATGGCGTCGGTGCCGTACTGAGCCGCCGCGCCGTCGGTCAGCACCTCGATGCGCTCGATCGAGGCGGTCGGGATGAAGTTGAGGTCGGCCCCCGCCGAGCCCTGATAGGCGCCCGCCAGTACGGCGAGGTTGGCGGTGCCGTGGCGGCGCTTGCCGTTGATCAGCACCAGGGTGTGGTTGGCGCTCAGCCCCCGCAGGCGCGCCGACAGGGTCAGGTTGGCCGCGTCGCCGCCGAAGGCCTGGGCGGTGAACGACGGCACCAGGTTGCTGAGCGCCAGGCGCAGGTCGGGCTGGCCGGTGCGGGCCAGGGCTTCCTCGGCGATCACCTGCACGGGCGCCGGGCTGTCGACCGCGCGGACGCCGGTCTGGCGCGTGCCGGTGACGATCACGCCCTCGACCGAGGCGGCGTCCGGCGCGGGTTCCGGCGCGACCGGATCGGCGAAGGCCGTCCCCCAGACCGCCAGCGACAAGGCGAGCGCGGACGCGCCCAGAATTTGGGTTTTCATCTTATCCCCCGATGAAAGTTCAGATTGTTGGGAAAGGTGCGCGATCGGCCGGGAAAGCGGCCCCCGTCGCGCGGCGGGTGCTGTTACGTCGCGGGTTTGGTCAGCGGACCTTGGCGGCGACGAATTCGATCTCGACCAGGGCGCCGGGCAGAACGAGCCCCGCCACCTTCACCGTGCTGCGCGCGGGTTTGTTGGGCTGGGCGGCGGTGCCGAAGACCTCGCTCCAGGCCTTGTTGAGGCCGGGAAAATCGATCTCACCGCCCTTGGCCGGGTCGCCGACCAGGAAGACGGTGGCCTTGACCACGTCGCCATGGCCCAGGCCTTCGGCCTTCAGCGCCGCCTCCAGCTTCGACAGTACCGAGCGGGTCTGGGCCTCGGTGTCGCCGGGCTTGGCCTTGTCGGCGATGGTCGGCAGGGCGCCGCTCAGGAAAACCAACTCGGTTCCGGCCGGCACGGCCACCGACGGGGTGATGGCGATCGCGCCCGACGACGGCGCGCGGCGGATCTCGGCGGCGTTTGCCGAGCCCGCCGCGAAGGCGGCGGTCAGAACAAGGGCGAAGGCGAGCTTGCGGATCATGGATGGGTCTCCGTTCGGGAAAGGGTGAGCCCGTCGGCGCGGACGCGCTGGGCGATCAGGCCGACCGTGCGGCGAGCGGCGGCGACGCCGCCCTCCTGCCAGCTGGGCAGCTGCGAAAGATGGGCGCCGGACAGGAAGATCCGGCCCTGGGGCTGGTTGAGCAGGCGATAGGCGGCCGGGTCGTTGCCGTCGCCCTCCCAGTGGATCCACGGGCCGAGGTTGAAGGCCTGGCGGTTCCAGTCGATCACCAGCGGCGCGGTCGGCTCGCGACCCTTGCCAGGGTGCAGCTTGTCGATCGCCGCGCGGGTCAGGGCCACCTGCTCGTCGAAGCTTCGGGCCTGGAAGGCGCGGGCCGGCGCGCCGACCGTGTAGGCGCCGACCAGCAGGCCGCGCGGCTGGTGGAAGCCGGCGCTGGGATACCAGACCAGCGTGGTCTCGCCGCCGACGAACGACAGCCCGCCATAGATCTGCTCGGCCTCCCAGAAGCGCGGGGCGTCGAAGGCCACCTTGGTGGCGTTGTCGTATCTGGCGCCGGCGATGGCGGCGGTGACCTCGGCCGGCAGATCGGTGGCTATCCTGGCCAGGATCGGCAGCGGCACGGTGACGACCAGATAGTCGGCGGTCAGCTTGCGGGCCGCGCCGCTCTTGCGGTCGCGGATCGCCACCTCGGCGATCTTCGGCGTCTGGCGGAAGGCCGTGACCTCGGCGCCCAGCAGCACCGGGCCTTTCAGCGCTTTGTACAAAGCCTTGGGAATGGCGTCCATGCCGCCCGTGGGCTCCAGCATGGTCGCCTGCATGAGGATGTTCTCCTCGAACAGGGCGTAGGGCAGGGCCTCGTCGGCCAGCAGGTCGCGCAGGGGCAGCGGCGGGCGGGCCACGCCCCGCTGGTCGGCCGCGCCGGGCGTCGTCACATAGCCCGAGCGTTCCGAGCCCTTGTAGGCGCCGCCGGCGTCGAGGTCGCCATAGGTCTTCAGGAAGGCCAGCAGCCGTTCCTTGTCCGGCGCGGTCAGCTCCTGGTCGAGGCCGCCGCCGCGCGTCGCCTTGGCCAGCAGTTCCGAGAGGCCGCCGCGCAGGTCGTTGATCGCCTGGCGCTGCTGCACGGGCTTGCCGCCGAACGACGCGTCCGACTGGATCAGGCTGCTGCGGCTGGAATTGACCTCCACCTCCAGCGGCACGCCCAGGGCCTTGGCGTAGGACAGCACGCCCTGGTGATGGCTGGGCAGGCGGGCGGGGCCGGCGTTGAAATAGAGGCCGGGCGAGAAGCCGGCGGTCTGGCTGGGACGATCGATGGTCTCGACGCGGTCGCCGCCACGGATCGTCCAGTTGCGACCGCCGACCCGTTCGCGGGCCTCGACGACGGTCACCGAAAAGCCGGCGCGCTCCAGTTCATAGGCCGCGACCAAGCCCGCGATCCCGGCGCCCAGCACGACGACCGAGCGGCCCTTGCCGAAGTCGCGCGGCAGGTCCGGCGCTTCTTGAGCGAAGGCGCTGGATGTCAGGCCCAGGCCCTGCAGGGCCGCATAGCCGGCGGCGAAACCGCCCAGGGAGAACGCGCGGGTGATGAACGAACGACGACTGACCAAGACCGGAAACGCCCCTGAATGAACCTCCCCCTAAAAGCGGCCGCCGCCGAAGCGGCGGCCATGAGTGAACGCGGGGAAGTCGCCAAAGAAGGAAGCGTCGGCTTGCGTCGCTCCCAAGGCCATTGCTGGGCGCCGGCTACCGCTCTCGGTATTCAGAAAAACTACAGCGGCTTGTCGTTGTTCTCCCGGCCAATCTTCACAAGTCTCGTTCGCTGTTGATTTTTATGACTTATCGAATTGTCTCAGGGATAAGTTTTTGTCGCGTTCAGGCTTATGAGTAATTGCGTTCGTTCTATTGCGATCGGTGATGTTTGGCGGGGCTCATCCGGCGTGTTGAGCCGCGCTTGAGCATCAAGGCGTGTTTGCCGCGCCCGCAACCTTCGGTGAGAGTTTTTCTGCCCGTGCGGCGAGATTATCGGCCGTGCGGACGGCGCGGAGGCGGGTCTAGGTTTTCGGCATCGACGTGAAAAAGCTTCAGGAGAAGCCGATGTCCGACCGCAAGCCGCACCCCGAAACCCTGGCCCTGCACGCTGGCTGGCGGGCCGATCCGACCACCGGCGCGGTGGCTCCGCCGATCTACCAGACCACGTCCTACCAGTTCCAGAGCGCCGACCACGCAGCCGACCTGTTCGCCTTGCGCCAGCTGGGCAATATCTATACCCGCATCGGCAACCCGACGATCGACATCCTCGAGCAGCGCCTAGCCGCCCTCGAAGGCGGGGTCGCCGCCCTGGCCGTGGCCTCGGGCCAGGCGGCTTCCGCCTTCGCCATCCAGAACCTCGCCCGGGCCGGCGACAACATCGTCAGCTCCACCGACCTCTATGGCGGCACCTGGAACCTGTTCGCCAACACCCTGCGCGACCAGGGGATCGAGGTCCGCTTCGTCGATCCGGAGGATCCCGAGGCCTTCGCCCGCGCCACCGACGAGCGCACGCGGGCCTATTACGCCGAGACCCTGCCCAATCCGAAGCTGACGGTCTTTCCGATCGCCGAAGTCGCCGCCATCGGCCGCAAGCTGGGCGTGCCGCTGATCGTCGACAACACCGCCGCGCCCCTGCTGGCCAGGCCGCTGGAGCACGGCGCGGCGATCGTCGTCTATTCGACCACCAAATATATCGGCGGCCACGGCACCTCGATCGGCGGGGTGATCATCGACGGCGGCAATTTCGACTGGCAGGCCCATCCCGAGCGCCAGCCGACGCTCAACACCCTCGACCCCAGCTATCATGGCGCGGTCTGGAGCGAGGCGGCCAAGCCGCTGGGGCCGATCGCCTACATCTTGCGGGCCCGCACCGTGCTGCTGCGCGACCTCGGCTCGGCCCTGTCGCCGTTCAACGCCTTCCAGATCCTGCAAGGGCTGGAGACCCTGCCGCTGCGCATCGAGCGCCATTCGCAGAACGCCCAGGCGGTCGCCGACCATCTGGCCAACCATCCCGATGTGATCCGGGTGATCCACCCCTCGGCCCAGGACGGCCTGCGCCGCCAGCGCGCCGACCGGTATCTCTCAGGCGGCTACGGCGGCTTGGTCGGCTTCGAGCTGGCCGGCGGGCGCGAGGCCGGGCGGCGGTTCATCGACAGCCTGAAGCTGTTCTACCACGTGGCCAATATCGGCGACGCGCGGAGCCTGGCCATCCATCCGGCCTCGACCACCCACTCCCAGCTCAGCCCCGAGGACCAGGCCGCCACCGGCGTCTCCGACGGCTATGTGCGCCTGTCGGTGGGTCTGGAGCACATCGACGACATCCTGGCCGACCTCGATCAGGCCCTGGCGTCGGCCCGGGAGCTGCCCGCCGCGGCGGAGTGATCCAGCGCACATGAAGAAGCCCCGCCAGGTGGATCGCCTGGCGGGGCTTTTTTGTATTTAAAACAGAATTTTAGCTCAAAAACTTCGTCATCCCGGCCGTAGCGAAGCGAAGAGCCGGGACCCAGGGGCGACGGCAATGCGGTTGCCACCGCCTGGGCGGAGAACCTAGTCGCGGCGCCCAGTCCCCTGGGTCCCGGATAGCCTCTTCGAGGCTTCCGGGATGACGACCTATTGGGAGTCGGCTCCCACTCCGCCTAGCGACGCCAGTCCCCGGTTCCACGCCACCAGGGGCGCGGCCGGCGTGAAGGCGAAGCGTTCGGCCTCGACGATGAAGACCGAGTGGCTGCCGGTGTCGATCACCGCGTCGACGAAGCATTCGGCCCGCGCGATGCCGCCCCGGAAGGCGGGCGGCGCGCCGGGCTGCAGCCGCCAGCGCTCCGGCGCGAACCGCTCGGCCGCCCGCGACCCGCTGGCGAAGCGCAGGGCCTCTTCCTTGTCGTCCGCCGCCAGCAGCGACACCGACAGGGCGGGGCGGCGGAGGAGGGCGTCGTGACAGCCCGCCTCCTTGCGCACGCAGAACAGGAAGCGCGGCGGCTCGACGGAAAGCCCGGTGATCGAGCTGACCAGCAGGCCGCGCGGCGCCTCGCCGTCCCAGCAGGAGACGATGGCGACGCCGCTCGCGAGGTGCGCCAGCACGTCCGTGAAAGTGGCGGCTGGGGCTTCCCCCGCCGCCGCGGCGTCGTAGCGGGCCATCAGCTGGCCGCCGCCGCGGGTTGGGCCTCGATCTGGGCTTCGCGCTCGGCCACCAGCTTGCGCACCAGCGGCAGCAGGTCGCGGCCGTAGGCGATGGCGTCCTCCACGGGATCGAAGCCGCGGATCAGGAAGGTGGTGACGCCCAGGTCGTAGTAGTCGAGCAGGGCCTCGGCCACCTGCTGCGGCGTGCCGACCAGGCCCGTCGAGTTGCCGGCCGCGCCGGTGACGGCGGCCACGCCCGTCCACAGTCGCTTGTCGAGGCGGGACCCTTGCGCGGCCGCGTCCAGCAGGCGCTGCGAGCCGGCGTTGGGCGGACGGTGGCCGCTGGTCGGCAGGCCGGCGGCCTCGCGGATGGCCTTGGCCTTGGCCACGATCTCGTCGGCGCGCGCCCAGGCGGCCTCTTCGGTGTCGGCGATGATCGGGCGCAGCGACAGCGAGAACTTCACCTGGCGGCCGTGCTTGGCGGCGGCGTGGCGCACCCGGGCGATGGTCTCGGCGACCTGGGCCTGGGTTTCACCCCAGAGCGCGAAGATGTCGGCGTGCTTGCCGGCCACCGGAATCGCCGCTTCCGACGAGCCGCCGAAATAGACCGGGATCTGGGGCGCGCGCAGCGGCTTCACCGCGCCGAAGCCCTGGTCGACCTGATAGTATTCGCCCTTGTAGTCGAACGGCTTTTCGCTGGTCCATTCGGCGCGGACGATGTCGAGATATTCGCTGGTGCGGGCGTAGCGCTCGTCCTTGGTCAGGTGGTCGCCGTCCTTGGCTAGTTCCTCGTCCGAACCGCCGGTGATGATGTGCACCGCCACCCGGCCGCCGGTGAAGTGGTCGAGCGTCGCCAGCTGTCGCGCCGCCAGGGTCGGGGCAGTGAAGCCCGGGCGATGGGCGATCATGAACTTCAGGTTCTTGGTCACGGAAGCCGCGTGGGCCACCACCAGCTGGCTTTCCGGGCCGGTCGAGTGGAAGGCGACGAGGGCGCGGTCGAAGCCGCCCTCGTCATGGGCGCGGGCGATCTTCTCGACATAGTCGACGTCGATGACCGGGCCGGCCGGCGGGTGGATTTCCGAGACGTTCTGGGTGTGGATGATACCGATGAATTCGACGCTCATGGGGGATGCTCCTGAGGGTTCGAGAAGAGGGAGGTCAGATGGCGTGGGTGGTCGCCTGGGCCGTCTCCTTGCGCAGGGCGCGGACGACGGACGGGCGGGCGAAGGCGCGGGCGGCCTTGGCGCTCCAGGCGGGATAGGCGGAAAGGTCGATCTGCCGGCGCTCGCCCCAGCGCCAGATCACCAGGGCGTAGGCGTCGACGGCGCTGAAGTGCTCGCCCAGCAGCCACGGACCGGGCGCCTGGGCCAGGCGCTCGATGTCGGCCAGGGTGCGGGCGAAGCGGGCCTCGCCGGGCGTGGCCAGGGCGGCCTTCACCGCCTCGTCGTCGGCGTAGCGTTCGGGCCGGGCGATCTGGGCGAAGGCCACGTGCACCGTGCTGGCGAACCAGCTCATCACCTCGTAGGCGTGGGCCAGCTTCAGCGGCTCCAGCAGCGGCAAGAGCTCGCTGTGCGGGTAGCGGTGGGCCAGATAGGTCAGGATCGCCAGCACCTCGGTGACCGGTTCGCCATCGACCGCCAGGGTCGGCACCCGGCCCTTGGGATTGACCTTCAGGTAGTCGGGCTTGCGCTGGTCGCCGGCGGCGAGATCCAGGCGCTGGACCTCGTAGGCGACGCCGATCTCCTCCAGCGCCACGAGCGGGGCCAGGGAGGAGCTGCCGGGAGCGATATAGAGGGTCAGGGGCATGGGGCTGGACCTCAGATCACGAAGAAGCCGTGCGACCCGTCGCGGGCCAGCTGGTCGACCAGGCCGAATTCCCAGTCGAGATAGGCCTGCATGGCCTCGGCGGCGTTGTCGGTGCCCTCGTAGGGGCGCTTGTAGACGTCGGTCGGATCGCTGGCGGCGCGGGCCAGGCCCGTCTCCAGCGCGCGGCCGGCGGCGACCCAGGCGGCCGTGCCGCCGTCGAGCACGCGGACGGGCTGGTCGGCGATGTCCTCCAGTTCCGGCGCGGCCAGGCGGGCCAGCACGCCGTCGGGCGAGGTCAGGACGATCGGCTTGCCTTCAGGCACGCGCTCCAGGGCCTCGGCCAGCTGGGCGCGGATGGCGAACCAGGCGCCGGGCACGTGGCCCTTGCGGTGGGCCGGGCTGGGCGCGAGGTCCAGCACCACGACGCTGTCTTCGGCCAGCGCTTCGGAGAGGGCGCGGGGCAGGATGGTCTCGACCACCGGCAGGTGCGGGGGCTCCGAAGGCTTCCAGGCGCCGGTGGCCAACTCGCCCTCGAAACCGTCCTCCAGCACGTAGGTCTCCCAGCCCAGCTGGGCCAGCCACGAGGCGGTCATGTCGGCGCGGGGCCCGAGGTCGTCGGCCAGCACGATGCGGCCGCCGCGCACGGGGGCGAAGACGTCGGTCTCCTGCACCAGCTGGCCGCCCGGCGCGCTGCGGAAGCCGGGCAGGTGGCCCTTGGCGTACTCGTCGGGCGTGCGCACGTCGAAGCGGTAGAGGGTGCGCTTGCGGTCGGTGGCCAGGTCAGCGAGCCCCTCGGCGTCGATCCGGCGCACGCCGGCGCGATAGGCCACGTCGCGCGCCTTGGCGCGGGCCTCTTCCAGGGTCTGGGTCGAGACGTCTGGGAACTTGCGGCTCTGGCCGTGCTCCAGGCTCTGCTGGGCCAGGGTCCAGCCGATCGTGCCGTTGCGCAGGGCGAAGACGGGGTTGGGCACCCCGGCGTTGACCAGCGACTGGGCGCCGATCAGGCTGCGGGTGCGGCCCGCGCAGTTGACGATGATGGTGGTCGAGGGATCGGGCGCCAGCTCCCTGGCGCGCAGCACCAGCTCGGCGCCCGGGGTGCTCACCCCGCCCGGGATGCTCATCACCGCGTATTCCTCGAACCGGCGGGCGTCGAGGATCACCTGATCGGCCTTGGCGTCGATGCGGGCCTGCACCTCTTGGGCGGGCAGGGAAGGGGTGTGGCGGCGCGCCTCGACCAGTTCGCCGAACGCCTTGCTGTAGGAATTGACGTCCTGGAACAGCTCGTAGCCGGCGCCGGTCCAGCCCTGCAGCCCGCCCTTCAGCGCCTGGACATTGGTGTAGCCCAGGGCCGCCAGCCGCTTGCCGGCCGGCGAGACCAGGCCCTCGCCGTTGTCGTAGAGCACGATCCGCGTCTCCTTGCGGGGCACGCGATCGAGGATCTCGACCTCCAGCCGGCTGAGCGGCAGCTGCGAGGCGAACAGCGGGTGGGCCTTGGCGAAGGGGTCTTCCTCGCGCAGGTCCAGAAGGGCGATCTCACGGCGGGCGATCAGGTCCTGGCGGACTTCGCGGGGCGTGACGACGGGCAGGGTCATGGCGCGGCCTCGGCGGGGACCGGCTTGGAGCGGTCCCACAGGTTGGGGAGGGTGTCGTTGGAGTAGCCGGAGACGAAGGGCTTTCTCCGTCCGTCGGCGTCGTAGGTCGAGCGGCGCACCGCTCCGATATTGGCCCCGTAGACGTGGATGCTGATCGAGGGCCTGTCGTCGAAGGCGTTGGTGACCCGGTGCACGTCGCCGACGGTGGGAGACACGGCCTCGACCTCGCCGCGCTCCAGCCGGTGGAACGGCCCGTGCGGAACCACGGCTTCGCCGTCGCGGTGGTAGGCTTGCGACAGCTCGGCCCCGCGCAGCACGCCGACCAGGCCCCAGACCGTGTGGTCGTGGACCGGCGTCGCCTGGCCCGGCCCCCAGACGAAGCTGACCACGCTGAACCGCTCGCGGCTGTCGCAATGCAGCAGGTACTGCTGATAGCGGGCCGGGTTCGGGACGGCGTAGGCGTCCGGCAGCCAGTCGTCCGTGGCGATCAGGGCGGCCAGCAGGCCGCCCCCCTCGCGCAGGATCTCCGCCTCGTCGCCCGTGCGGTCGAGCAGGGCGCCGAGGTCTCCGACGAAGCTGGCCAGGCGAGTGAGGTTGGGCGCGCCGGTCATCGGATCACAGCGCGTACTTCAGCGTGACCAGCCAGGTCCGCGGATCGGGATAGTTCTTGTAATAGACCCCGGTGGCCGGCGTGTAGGTCGAGGTCACCGGCTTGTCGCTGTCCAGCAGGTTGCGGCCCGACAGCTGCACGGCCCACTGCGGGTTGGGCGCGGTCCAGGTGATCGTGCCGTTGAGGAAGCCCTGGGCGGGCGCCTCGTCCTGCGGCCGTTGCAGGGCGCTGAAGTAGGTCTTGGTCTGCCATTGGGCGTTGAGGTTGGCGCGGATCGAGCCAGGAACCTGGACCGGCACGTCCCAGGTCACGCCGCCCGACAGGCTCCAGCGCGGCGAGTTCAGCAGGCGGTGGCCGTCGGCGTTCACGCCCACCCCGCCGGCGTTCTTGTAGGTGTCGTAGACGGCGTACAGCCAGCCGACCGAGCCTTGCAGGCTCAGGCGCTCGGTGGCGCGCACGTCGCTTTCCAGCTCGACGCCGTAGGTGTGGGCCTCGCCGGCGTTGCCGCGGATCGAATTGCCCGGATAGGCCGGGTCGCTGTAGCTGACCTGCAGGTTTTCGTAGTCGTTGTAGAAGGCCGCCAGGTTCACCCGCGCCCGGCGGTCGAACAGTTCGGTCTTCAGGCCGGTCTCGTAGGTGTTGACGTCTTCCGGCGCGAAGGGGCGGGTGGCCAGGTCCAGGCGCGTGGCCCGGTTGTCGAAGCCGCCCGACTTGAAGCCCTTGGAATAGGTCGCGTACTGCAGGACGGCCGGCGTCCACTGGTACTGCACCGACAGCTTCGGCGTGATCGCCGAGAAGGTCTTGTCGGCGGTTCCGGCGATCGACTGGCCGGTGACCTGGCCGGCCAGGTTCAGCACCTTGTTGTCGAAGGTGAATTCCTTCTCCTCGTTGGTCCAGCGCAGGCCGCCGGTGACGCTGAGGCGGTCGGTCACCGCATAGGTCGCCTCGCCGAACAGGGCGTAGGCGTCGGTGTTGGTGATGTTGTGGGCCCGGGCGAAGCCGTAGTTGCTGGGCGTCGTCACCGGATCGGTGACCGTCGCGCTTCTGCGGCTGTAGCCGTCGCGCTGCACGAAGAACCGCTCATGCAGGTAGAACAGGCCGCTGGTGAAGGTCAGCTTGCCGAAGTCGCCGTTCAGCTGGATTTCCTGGGTGGCGTACTGGTCGTTGTAGTGGATCAGGTTCTTCTGGATCAGCGCCGCCTGGCCGTCGTTGTCGTAATAGACCGGGTTCAGGTTGAAGCCGCCGTAGGCCGTGATCGACTTCAGCTTCAGATGGTCGCTCAGGGCGTACTGGACGCGGATCGAGCCGCTGATCTGGTCGAGGTCCTGCTTGGGCTCGACCTCCGAGTAGGAATAGCGGTTGTTGAATTCGCCGTTCGGCTGGGTGACCGGCACGTAGCTGCGGCTGTCGCTGCGGTCGCGCAGGGCGTTCAGCGTGAACAGCACGTCCAGCTTCTCGGTCGGCGTCCAGCGCAGCTTGGCGCGGTAGGCGTCGAGATCGATGCGGTTGACGTCGTGGTTCAGCGTCGGGTCGAAGGTCACCCCGTCGCGCTTGTGGTGGATGTAGGAGAAGCTGCCCGACAGCTTGTCGGCGACGATCGGTCCCTCGACCAGGGCGCGCACGTCGACGGCGCCATAGCTGCCCAGGCCCACCTCGGCCTTGGCGCGGAATTCCTGGCCCGGATCGCGGGTGATGATGCGCAGGGCGCCGGCGCTGGAGTTGCGGCCGTAGAGCGTGCCTTGCGGGCCGCGCAGCACCTCGATGCGCTCCAGGTCGTTGAACTCGACCATCGAACCGATCTGGCGGGGGATGTAGACGTCGTCGACATAGACGGCCAGCACCGGCTCCTGGATCGGGTCGGCCTCGCCAACGCCGCGCAGCGCATAGGTCTGGGTGGTGTGGCTGATGGTGACGCGGCTGATGCTGAAGTTCGGGATCTGGCCCGACAGGTCGCGGATGCTGTCGACCTTGCGGTCGGCCAGCACCTGCGAGCCGAAGGCCGAGATGGCGATCGCGGTCTTCTGCAGGTCGGTGGCGCGGCGCTCGGCGGTGACGATCACCTGCTCGACGGCGGGGGAGGCCGCATCGTCAGCATTGGCGGTCGGCGCCGGTTCGGCGGCCAAGGCCCCGCCGGCCCAGGCTCCGCTAGCGAAGACGAGGCCGGAAGTGAAGGCGAGAAGTTGAAGCTTGAAGGTTCGCACGAATTTATCCCCGACTTGTTCGGTGGGGATTTGCCGTCGCGCCGCCTCTCATCTCAACGAATATAAAATGATCGAGCGGATAGCTCTGCTCATATCGTCCGAGGTCATCGGATATATTTGCAGAACTCGACATTACTTGAGGAACGATGAGAGCCGGTCATCCCACAGCGGCCGCACGTCGACGGCTCCGGGAATGATCTTGGCGGCGGCGAAGGTGTCGGCCACGGCCTGTTCGGAGGCGATGGCCGCTTCGCTGATCGGTTCGAGGATGTAGGGCGAGGAACGCTCCTTGAACTCCTGGGCGTAGTAGGCCGCCTTGACCCCCGTCGCCTGTTCCCGCACCCGCGCCCAGCGCTCGCCGTCGGCGTTGATCCAGTCGAAAACCTTCTTGTAGCGGCTGACATAGTCGCCGATGGCCTGCAGCCGCAGCGGATCGTCCAGCGCCTCCTTGGCGGCCGTGATCAGGTAGTTGCCCGAGAGGATGCCCAGCGCCGTGCGCAGCACCCGCGCCCCGGCCTCGCGCGCCTGGTAGACGATGACGCCGTAGATCACCCAGGCGTCCAGCGCCCCGCTCTGGAAGGCCGCAAGACCGTCCTGCGGGCTCAGCGCCACCGGCTGGATGTCGCTCCAGGCCAGGCCGGCCTCCTGCAACAGGCGCAGCAGGATGTAGTGCGAGGTCGTGGCCTTCACATAGCCGATGCGCTTGCCCTTCAGGTCCTTGAAGTCCCGGGCCGGCGAGCCCTTGGGGACCAGCAGCACCTGGTTGTTCACGTCGCCCTTCAGCACGCCGACGATGCGCACCTGGTTGCCCGGCTGGGCGGCGACGAAGATCGGCGGGATCTCGCTCATGCCGCCGAAGTCCAGCGCCCGGGCGTTGATCGCCTCGGCGATCAGGTTGCCGCCGGCGAACTGGGTGCGGGCCAGCTTGTAGGGCGGGTCGGCGATGCCGGCCTCGCCGAAGAAGCTTTCTGGATTGCCGCGATAGGTGGCGACCCTCAGCGTCAGGTCGGCCAGCGAGCCGGCCTTGTCCCCGCCCTTGGGCGAGCAGGCGGCCAGGTTGACGGTGGTGAAGCCGGCCAGCGACAGGCCCGCGATCGAAAGGCCGCCCGACATCAGGTCGCGGCGGGACAGGGAGATGCCGGTCATCAGTCGAACAGGTCCGGCTCTTCTTCGGTGACGATGTCCCAGTAGGGCTGGAACGACCACAGGCCGCCCAGTTCGGTGCCGACCTGGCCGGCGGTGTGCTTGGCCACCTCCGGCGACATCGGCTTGGTCGGGCCGGCGGCCTCGGCCAGCAGCTGCGCTTGGCAGGCGTTTTCGAGCGCGAGGTAGCGCCAGACGGCGGCCTCCACCGACTGGCCGACGGTGAGGATCCCGTGGTTCTGCAGGATCACCGCCTTCTTGGGACCCAGCGCCTTGGCGATCTTCTGGCCCTCGCTGGTGTCCAGCACCACGCCCGAAAACTCCTCGAACAGGGCGTGGTCGTCATAGAAGGCCGCCGAGTCCTGGGTCAGCGGATCGAGCAGGCGTCCCAACGCCGACCAGGCCTTGCCGTACAGCGAGTGCGAGTGGGCCGCGGCGATCACGTCGGGCCGGGCCTCGTGCAGCTGCGAGTGGATGGCGAAGGCGGCGCGGTTCAGGCGGGCCGGGGCCTTGGCCGGCGGCTGCACGATCTCGCCGGCGTGGCTGACCAACATCAGGTCCGAAACCTTGATGCGCGAGAAGTGCACGCCCAGCGGATTGACCCAGAAGTGGTCGGTCAGCTCGGGGTCGCGCGCGGTGATATGGCCGGCCCCGCCCATGTCGAAGCCGTAGCGGCCGAACAGCCGATAGCCGGCGGCCAGGCGCTGCTTGCGATAGAGCCGCTCGAGCTCGATCGTCGGCTGCTGCGGGATCTCTTTCGAGCCGAACGGCGGCAGCACGCTCTCGATCTTGGCGGGATGCGGGCCAGCGGCGGTGAAGCTGCGGGCGGCGGGGATCGCGGTCATCGCGAAGGGTCCTTGTTGTCAGTAGCCGCGCGACAGGTCGACGACGTCGGCCAGGGGCGCGCCGGCGCGGAAGCGGGCGAGGTTCTGGGCGAAGCTGGTCGCCAGGTTGATGCGGGTGTCGGGCGTGTGCACCGAGGTGTGGGGCGAGAGCCGAACCTTGGGATGGCCGTAGAAGGGGTGGCCGTCGGTCAGGGGCTCGGGGAAGGTCACGTCCAGGCTGGCGCGCGACACCCGGCCGTCGTCTAGCGCCGCCAACAGGGCGTCGTCGTCGATCAGCGCCCCGCGGGCGATGTTGATCAGGTGCAGGCCGGGCTTGGCGGCGGCCAGCACCTCGCGGCCGATCAGGCGCTCGGTCTCCGGCGTCGCCGGAGCGGCCAGCACCACGTGGTCGCTACGAGCGAACAGGGTCTTCAGGTCCGCCACGCGCTCTACGCCGGCCACCGGGATCGGCTTGTCCGAGCGGCGGGTGGCGATGACGTTCAGGCCCAGGGCCTGGGCGCGCGGGGCCAGGGCCTCGCCGATGGCGCCGAAACCCACCAGGCCCAGGGTCGTGCCCGAGATCAGCTTCAGCGGCTGCGGCGCCCAGCGCTCGGCCTTGTCGATCCAGATCTCCGGCAGGCGCTTGGCCTCGGCCAGGATCGCCGCCAGGGCGAACTCGGCCAGGGCGACGGCGGAAGAGCCGCGCGCCGAGGTCACCACCGGACCGTCGAACAGCCAGTCCGGATAGAAGTCGATGCCCACCGACACCAGTTGCACCCAGCGCACGTCGAACGGCCAGCCCGGCGGCGCCTTGGCCGGCAGCACGCCGCCGGCCTTGCGGAACGGCGCGGCCACCAGGACCTTGGCGTCCTGCGGCAGGGGCGTGGTCAGCCCCGGGGGTACGGACACGATCTCCGCGTCCGCCGCATGCTGGGCGAAGACGGTGTTGAACACCTCGGGCAGTTGGCTGGCGACGACCAGACGGCTCATGCCAGGGCCTCCCGGGAAGCGAAGGCGAGCTTGCCCGCGCCGGTCAGCACCACGTCGGCCTGGGGCGTGTGCACCCGGCCGCACAGCACGTCGCGGTGATGGCGCTCCAGCGGGTTGGCGCGGGTCAGGCCCGGATTGCCGGTCAGCTTCAGGGCCTTCTCGACCACGGTGATGGCGTTCTCGGTGACCAGGTGCTTGACGAGGCCGCTCTCGCTGGCGGCCGTGTCGCCTCGCGCGGCGCTGTCCAGCAGCACGCGGTTGGCGAAGAGCAGGCTGTCGATCTCGCCCAAGGCTTCCTGGAAGCGGGGCAGGGTGGAGAGGCTTGCGCCCAGGTTGGCCGGCTTGCGGGCGATCAGGAAGTCGGCCAGCCAGTCGCGAGCGGCGCGGGCCACGGCGTCGTAGATCGCCGCCGTCAGCACCGACGACCAGGTTCCGAACACCGGCGAGTAGGGCGGCGGGGCGCCCGGGGGCTGCGGGTCCAGGGCGTGGTCCAGCGGCACCAGCACGTCCTCGAAGATCACGTCGTGGCTGGCGCTGGCGCGCAGGCCCAGGTGATCCCAGGTCTCCTCGATGATCACGCCGGGGCTGTCGGCGCGCACCAGCCAGCCGCCGACCAGGGGTTCTGCGTCGTCGCTGCGGGCCCAGACCACGAACCAGGTCAGGGCGCTGGAGCCGGTGGAGTAGATCTTGCGGCCGCTGATCCGCCAGCCTTCCGGCGTGCGGCGGGCGATGGTGGCCGGCAGGCCGCCGCGCGCCGGCGTGCCCAGGTCGGGCTCGACCCGCAGGGCGTTTATCAGGGCGCCGTTCTCGACGGCGTCGCCGATCACCCGTTGCTTCAGGTGCTCGGGCCAGCCCGAGCGCCCTTCGACGGAGGCGTGGAACAGGTACTGCATGACCAGCACCAGCGCCGTGGCCGGCTCGCCCCGGGCGACGGCGGAAACCACCTTCAGGGCGGTGGGCAGGTCGCTCTCCAGCCCGCCCAGACGCGCCGGGGCGGTCAGGGCCAGCAGCCCGGCCTCGTGCAGGGCCTGGAAGTTGGCGAAGGGAAAGCTGGCTTCGCGGTCGTGGCGACCAGCGGTGGCGGCGAAGGCTTGCGTCAGGCCCGGCAGCACGGCGTCGAGGTCGGGCAGGCGGGCGGCAGGTTCTAGGCGACGAGCGGCGGCGGTGCTCACTGCACGGCCTCGCCGGTCGGGAAGGCGATCAGAGCGCCCTCATGCGGAGCCGGGGCCTCGACGCCGAGGTGGCCGAGCAGGCGGCGACGGATGGCCTGGAAGCGGGCGTCCGGCGCGCGCGGGCGCTCCAGGGCGATGTGCTCCTCGGCGGCGATCCGGCCCTTGTTCAGCACCAGCACGCGGTCGGCCAGCGAAATGGCCTCGTCCACGTCGTGGGTGACCAGCAGGACGGCGGGCTTGTGCTCGTTCCAAAGGTTCAGCACCAGGTCGTGCATCTTCAGCCGGGTCAGGGCGTCTAGGGCCGCGAACGGCTCGTCGAGCAGCAGAAGACCCGGCTCGCGTACGAGGGCGCGGGCCAGGGCCGTGCGCTGGGCCTCGCCGCCGGAGAGGGTGGAGGGCCACGCGTCGAGGCGATGGCCGAGGCCGACCTCCTTCAGCGCCGCCTCGGCGCGGGCCCGGACGTCCCCCTTCTTAAAGCTTGGGTCCTTCAGGCCCAGCGCGACGTTGCGCCAGACCTTCTTCCACGGCAGCAGGCGGGCGTCCTGGAACACCACGGCGCGGGTGCTGGGCGTCGTGACGTCCTGGTCGCCGACGGGATCGAGCCCCGCCAGGGTGCGCAGCAGGGTGGTCTTGCCCGAGCCGCTGGCGCCCAGCAGGGCGACGAATTCGCCCGGAGCGATCGAGAGATCCAGGCCGTCGATGACCCGGTTCTCGCCGAACTGGCGGACGAAGCCGTTCAATTTCACGGCGGGGGCGATCGACGGCGAGGCCGAGGGGGCGGCGGCCGGGACGGCGGCGGTGTCGAAAGCGCGGCGGCGGATGCGCGGCTGGACCATGGTCATTGCTCCACGAGGCTGGGGCGCCAGGCCAGAGCGCGGCGCTCCAGCGTGCGAACGAGGGCGTCGGCGCCAAGGCCGAGCAGGGCGTAGACGAGCAGGCAGACGACGATGATGTCGGTGCGCATGAAGTCGCGGGCGTTGTTGATCAGGTGGCCAAGGCCGGCCTGGGCGTTGATCTGCTCGGCCACCACCAGCACCAGCACCGAGACGCCCAGGGCGTAGCGCAGGCCGACGAAGAACGAGGGCAGGGCGCCGGGCAGGATCACCTCGCGCACCAGGCTCCAGCCTGACAGGCCGAAGCTGCGGGCGGCCTCGACCAGCCGCACGTCGATGCCGCGCACCCCGGCGAAGAGGTTCAGATAGATCGGGAAGGTCGTCGCCACGGCGATCAGGGCGATCTTCGGCGTCTCGCCGATGCCGAACCAGACGATGAACAGCGGGGTCAGGGCCAGGGACGGGATGGTCCGCTTGATCTGCATCAGCGGGTCGACGACGGTCTCGCCCCAACGCGACAGGCCGGCCAGCAGGCCCAGACTCACGGCGACGGCCAGGGCGATCGCCAGGCCGGCGGCGGCGCGAGCCAGCGACACCAGCAGGTTGGAGGGAAGCTCGCCCGAGACCGTCAGCGCCCAGAAGGTTTCAGCCACCGTCGAGGGCGCGGCCAGCACCCGTTCGGGGATCAGGCCGAAGCGCGAACCCAACTCCCACAAGGCCAGAAGCACGACCGGAGATAGCCACCGCGCACGGGAGAGGCGAGGCCATCGCCACCCCTTGGGGAATGGTCTCGCTAGAGAAATTCTATCGGCGATCGCCAAAGACATCGGGTCGCTTCCATCGCTGTGACCGTTGCGGCGGGGGCGCCGTTGCTTCACAGAGATGGACGCTGAATTCCTACTCGATCAATAGACTTATCCTCAGGGGTCTTATTAGAGTTCCTCAACGGGGTCAGACGGGACGCCAGATGCCGACCAACCTTCCGACCGAACTTCTCCGCAGCTTCGTGGCCATCGTCGACAGCGGGTCGATGCTGCGCGCCACCGAGCGTGTCTTCGTCACCCAGTCGGCGCTCAGCCTGCAGATGAAGCGGCTGGAGGAGACCGTGCTGACGCCGCTGTTCCACCGCGAGGGACGGCGCTTGTCGCTGACCCCGGCCGGCCAGACCCTGCTGGGCCACGCCCGCGACATCCTCGCCCTCAACGACCGCGCCGTCGTGGCCCTGACCGGCGACGCCCTGGCCGGGCCGGCGCGGGTGGGGCTGGTGCAGGACTTCGCCGAGACCCTGCTGTCGGGCGTGCTGGCCCGTTTCGCCCAGCTCAATCCCGACACCCAGCTGCAGGTGCGGGTGGCCGGCTCGCCGGAACTGCTGGAACTGCTGCGCAGCGATCGCCTGGACGTCATCCTGTGCATGGGCGCCTATGACGACCCGGCCGCCGCCCGCACCGTGCCCATGGTCTGGCACGGCGAGCCCGACCTCGCCCAGCAGGACGTGCTGCCGCTGGCGATCCTGGAGGCCCCGTGCCGGTTCCGCGACGCGGCCCTGGCGGCGCTGGAGCGGGAAGGACGCTCGTATCGCGTGGCCCTGGAGACGCCGAGCCTCTCGGCCCTGCGCGCCGCGGTCCAGTCGGGCCTGGCGGTGACCTGCCGCACCAGCCTGTTCCGCCCGGAGGCCCAGCCCATCGCCGAGGGGGCTTTACCGAGCCTGCCGAAAGTGGCCTATGTTCGTCGGACCGGTCCCGCGCCGCACCCGTCGATCGCCAAGCTCTCGGAGCTGATCCACACGGCGGCCCTGGAGCTCTGAGACGCTGTCCGAAAGCCTCGGGCGCACATTAATCATTTTCAGAAAAGATTAACCGCGAACCTTGGTTCTTCGTTAGCGGCCTCCTGCGAAAACCCTCCCATCAAGTTTTCGCCAGGAGGGATGGGCGGCTATGAAATTCTCGATCGCTTTCGCAGCGGCTATGGCCGGCAGCTTCTTCGTCGCTTCGGCTGCTTCGGCCGCCGGTGGTTTCGAAGACCAGATGGGCCGCTGCCTGCAGCAATTCGCCAACACCAAGGACGCCGCTCAGGTGATGCTCGAGTGCACCGCCGACGCGGGCAAGCTCTCGGGCTGCAAGGTCGTCGACAACAGCGCGGCCGGCAAGGGCTTCGACAAGGCGGCCATGTGCATCGCCGAGAAGCTGCCGATGGGCGCCAAGACCGGCACCGTGAAGGTTCCGTTCCGCTTCCCGGGCGGCGCGTAAGCTTCAGAGCTTACTTGCTGAAAAACCCCCGTCGGTCCGCCGGCGGGGGTTTTTCGTATTTGGAGCTGGGGCGGGTCGAGATCCACGAACTGGCGCATTTTCTCCAGCGCTAACAATCGCCTTCCTGGGCCTCGTGCCCAGGATCCATGGTTCAGCCTGCTCAGATTTTTGCAGAATGGCTTGGGTCTGAGCGGTCGCGGGCATGGGCCCTCGCCACGAGGGCGAGGGAAGCGGCAGTAGGGGGCTGCTTTTCCGACCGGGTAGGCCAGTCGATACGGCCTAACCCACCGCGCCCAGCACCGCCGTCGCCACCTGCGCCGCCTGGCCGCGGATGTCGGGTACGGCGTTGATCTCCCACCAGGCGCCGCGCGTCACCGGGCCGACCGCGAACAGGCTGGGCGCCGCCACGCCGGAAACGTCGAGCAGGCGATTGTCGGGATCGACGTCGAGACCCAGCCGCATCGGATCGGAACGCGCCAAACCCCGGCGGATCAGGTCGAGGACCAGCGGATCGCGCGAACGGGTCACGTCGCCGGTGGGGCCGGTGGCGTTGATCACCGCGCTGACGACGAACGGCTGGGCGTCCATCTCGCCGCGCGGCCGCCAGGCGCCTTCGACGCGGCCGTCCGGCCTCTCGGCCAGGCGCACGATCTTGCCGGCGGCGACCTTCAGGCGGCGGGACTGGCGCAGATTGGCCACCCGCGCGGCCACCTCGGGCGACAGGCGATGGCGGTGCACGTCCCAGAACGGCCGCGCGTGGCGCAGGAAGGCCTGCTTGCGCGCCACGCTCCAGCCGCGCCACAGGTCCTGGGTCGCCGGCCGCAGGGCGTCGACCGCCGTCCGCCAGCCATGCACGGCCGCCGTCCGCTTCAGCCATTCCAGTGCCGCATGCGGGCTGAGGTCGGGGGAGGGCGGCAGCGGCGGGTGTTCGGGCGGCTCGCCCTCGTGCTCGCGCGGCGTCAGGCCCCGGCGTGACAGGGCGATGATCGAACGGCCGGGCATGGCGTCTTCCAGGCTCAGCGCTACGTCGATCATGGTCAGGCCCGTGCCGAGCAGCAGCACCGGCCCCTGCGGCAGGGCCTTCGGATCCCAGCGCCAGGGATCGGCGACATAGGCGGGCGAGGCGGCCAGGGCCTCGTCGACGCCGGCCGGCCGGCAGGGCGGCGGATTGCCCAGGGCCAGGACCACGGCGTTGGCCAGGATCGGCCGGCCCATGGCCGTCGTCAGCCGCCAGCCGTCGCCGCCGGGCTCCAGGCCCACCACCTCGTCGGGCGCGACGATCAGCCGGCCCGCGGCCTCCGGCCCGGCGACCGCGTCGGCCAGCAGGCTCTGCAGATAGCGGCCGTAGTCACCGCGCGTGGCGAAGTCGCCGGCCCCGACCTCCAGTCCCTGGCCGCGCAGCCAGGCGGTGAAGTCGCCCGGCCGGTCAGGCCAGGCGCTCATGTTGCCGGCCCGCACGTTGAGCCGGTGGCTGGGATTATGCGTGGCGTAGGCCGCGCCCAGGCCCACGGGGCTGCGCCGCTCCAGCAGGACGACCCGCGCGCCCGCGCCGTCCCGCAGCAGGTGCAGGGCGGTCATGACGCCGCTGAAGCCGGCGCCGACCACGGCGATCACGGGACGCGATGTCATCGGGATAAAACTCTACAAAATAGGTAGGTGTTTGTTTCGACGATCCTCAAGCGTCGCGCAAGGGCGCTGTCGAGCCCCGCTGATGGTTTCGTCCGGCGCCGCTGAAACATCGCGACAACCCCGGCGACTATGTGTTCCGCAAATGCCGATTATTGCGTATCGCGATATATAAATCTCTGAATTCTTTCGGAGAAATACTCGTTCGCCCGGTTTGGGCGCGCTCGCCATGTTCGCCTCCGCTGACCGCCTCGTGTCGGCGAGATGGAGGTTCCCCATGAGCGTCGTCCGCGACCAGCGCCGCCCGTCCGTCGGCCCGGTCCTCGCCTGACGTCCGCCGGACCGCCCACGACCTTCTTCTCTTCAAGACCATGCAACGACGCGGATCACCGCGCGGGGGATAGCTTTTTGACTCGTGTTTCCCAGACCCCGGTTTCCAAGACCGTCACACGCTCTGCCTTCGCCGGCCTGCTGCTGGCCTGCGCCTCGGGCGCGGCCCTGGCCGCCGAGCCGATCCCCACCGTCGATGCGCCCGACGCCGCGGTCGACTCCGTGGACGGCGTCGTCGTCACCGGGGTGCGCGGCGTGCGCCGCACCGTCGCCGACAGTCCCGCGCCCATCGACGTCATCTCGTCCGAGCAGCTCACCGCCACCGGCAAGACCGGTCTCAAGGAAGTGCTCAACACCCTGATCCCGTCGTTCAACCTGCCGGGCGTCAACGGCGGCGGCACCTCGTGGACGGTGCGGGCCATCACCCTGCGCGGCCTCAACGGCGACCAGGCCCTGTTCCTGGTCAACGGCAAGCGCCGCCACACCACCTCGCTGATCAACAACCTGGCCCGCGTCGGCCGCGGCGGTGTGCCCGTCGACCTGGACCTGATCCCGGCCTCGGCCATCGAGCGCATCGAGGTGCTGCGCGACGGCGCCTCGGCCCAGTACGGCTCGGACGCCATCGCCGGCGTCGTCAACATCATCCTCAAGAAGGGGACGGAAGGCGGCGAGTTTTCCTATACCGGCGGCCAGAACTATCTGGGCGACGGCGACACCCGCGCCGCCAGCCTGACCTGGGCCCGCCCGCTGGGCGAGGACGGCGGCTTCCTGCAGCTGGCGATCAACTGGAAGAACAACGAGGCCGCCTCGCGCGCCGTGCCGTCCCGCGCCCAGTACCTCTACCAGCCCACCGTCACCACCACCGGCGGCGTGACCACTGTCACCCCCGACGCCCGCGACGCCACCGCAGACCGCTACTACTGGGGCGCCAGCTACGGCCCAGGCGAGGAAGACATCATCGCCACGGCCTACAACGCCGAACTGCCCTGGCGCGACCTGACGCTCTATTCCAGCGGCACGGTCAGTCACCGCGCGTCGAAGAAGGTCACCGGCAGCTTCCTGCCCAACCTGGCGCCCGTCACCGGCGTCACCGCCGGCCGGCCGCTGAACCGCAACTCGCTGCCCGAGGTCTATCCCAACGGCTTCAACGCCCTGCGGCGGATCTTCGAGCTCGACTGGCAGACCAGCTTCGGCGCGCGCGGCGAAAAGGCCGGCTGGTCGTGGGACGCCTCGACCACCTTCGCCCAGGATCACGCCCAGCTCGACGGCGAGAACACCCTGAACGCCACGCTCGGCCCCGACAGCCCGACCTATTTCCACCTGTCGACCCACCAGTTCCAGCAGTGGACCAACAACCTCGACGTCACGCGGGAGTTCGCCGGCGTCCTGCCGCATCCGCTGCAGGTGTCGTGGGGCCTGGAGCACCGCTACGAGCACTTCCTGATCGAGGCCGGCGACGAGGCTTCGTACATTGTCGGCGACTACGTGATCCCCGCCGGCCAGCCCTTCGCCGGCCTGCGCCCGAACCCTGGCCTTTCGTCCTACGCCGGCACCGCGCCGGAAGACGCGGGCTCGACCTCGCGCCATTCCTACGCCGTCTACGCCGACCTCGGGACCGATCTGACGGAAAACTGGTACGTCGGCGCCGCGCTCCGTCACGAGCGCTACACCGGCGATGTCGGCGAGACGACCAGCGGCAAGCTGACCACCCGCTGGGAGTTCCTGCCCGGCTACGCCCTGCGCGCCACGGTCAGCAACGGCTTCCGCGCCCCGTCGCTGGGCCAGAGCATCTTCGCCACCTCGACCATCTCCGGCAGCCTGTGCCCGGCCGCGCCCAACAACACCTTCCGCGGCGCCGCCTGCACGCCCGGCGAATATCTGACCTATCCGACCAAGGTGCTGCGCACCGACAGCGCCGAGGCCAAGGCCCTGGGCGCGACGCCGCTGAAGCCAGAAACCTCGACCAACTACAGCTTCGGGATCACCGCCGAGCCCCTGGCCCGCCTGCGCCTGACGCTGGACGCCTATCAGATCGACATCGACGACCGCATCGTCGACACCAGCAACCTCGACCTGTCGGTGACCCAGCTGCAGTCGCAGGCGGCGCTGGTCGGCCTGCTGGCCCGCTTCCCGCAGGGCCTGACGGCGACCTACTACACCAACGCCGTCTCGACCCGGACGACGGGCGTCGACTTCGTGGCCGAGTACGGCCTCGACCTGGGCTCGGCCGGCAAGCTGAACCTCAACGCCGCCTACGCCTTCAACAAGACCAAGGTCCGCGACGTCATCGAGACCCCGGCCATCCTCAAGGCGGTTAACCCCAGCCTGGTGCTGTTCGACCGCCAGAAGATATCGGACCTAACCCGCGGCACGCCGCGCGAGAAGGTCGTGCTGGGCGCGGTCTGGAGCCGCCAGACGCTCAGCGCCAGCCTGCGGACCACCCGCTACGGCGAATATACCGAGGCCGGCACCTCGGCGAGCCTCGACCGCACCTTCAGTCCCAAGTGGGTGGCCGATCTCGACATCGCCTGGGACGTGCGGCCGACCACCAACATCGCCATCGGGGCCAACAACCTGTTCGATCAGCACCCCGACAAGATCGGCATCGTCAACGCCGACCAGGGCACCCTGCAGTTCGGCCTGTTCTCGCCCTTCGGCATCACCGGCGGCTACTACTACGCCCGCCTGACCCAACGCTTCTAAGGGGAGGGCGGCATGCAAAGACGCCAGCTCATCATCGGTCTCGGCGCGCTCGCCGGTCTCTCGGCGGGTCTTTCGGCCTGCGGCAAGGGCGATGCGGCCGCGCCGCTCAAGGTCGGCAGCCAGCGCGGCGGCACCAAGGCCGTGCTGATCGCCTCGGGCGCCCTCGAAGGCGTTCCCTACAAGATCGAATGGAGCGAATTCCCCGCCGCCCAGCCTCTGCTCGAGGCCCTGGGCGCGGGGGCGGTGGACCTGGGCGAGGCCGGCGACGCGCCGTTCCTCTTCGCCTACGCCAGCGGGGCCAAGATCAAGGCCGTCCAGGCCGCCCGCAGCGGCGGCGGGGCGACCGCCATCCTGGTCCCCAAGGACTCGCCGATCCGCGCGCCCGCCGACCTGAAGGGCAAGAAGATCGCCACGGGGCGCGGCTCGATCGGCCACTACCTGCTGCTGCGGGTGATCGAGCAGGCCGGCCTGAAGCCGTCCGACATCTCGCTGGTCTTCCTCAGCCCGGGCGACGCCAAGGCCGCCTTCACCGCCGGCTCGATCGACGCCTGGGTGACCTGGGGCTCCTACGTCGCCCTGGCCCGCCTGCACGACAGCGCCCGGATCCTGGTCGACGGCGAGGGGATCCTGCTCGGCGCGGGCTACGAGGCCGCCAGCCTCAAGGCGATCGAGACCAAGCGGCCGCAGATCGACGACTTCCTTCGCCGCCTGGCCAGGGCGCGGCGCTGGGCGATCGACAATCCCGACGCCTTCGCCGCCGTGCTGTCCAAGGAGACGGGCCTGTCGCTGGACGTGGCCCAGTACACCGTCCGCTACTACCGCTTCGCCCCCGTGCCGATCGACGACGGTTCGGTGACCGAGGCCCGGGCCGTGCTCGACCACTTCCGCGGCGCCGGGGCGATCACCTCGACCCTCGACCCGGCCGCCGCCTTCGACCGCTCGTTCAACGGAACCGTCGCCGGATGAGCCCCACACACCACAAAGGGAGGATTTCATGAGCCATCAGACCCTGCGCGAGCGCCTGGCCGCTCTGCATGCCGAACGCGTCCGCACCTGGGAGCCGGCCGCGCTGAAGATCAACATCGACCAGCGCGCCCGGCTGGTCGAGGCGGCCGATCGCGACGCCTGGGTGAAGGTCGGCGACAAGGTCGCCCCCTTCGTCCTGAAGGACGTCGAGGGCGGCGACCTGACCCTGGAAGGCCTGACCGCCAAGGGCCCGGCGGTGCTGATCTTCTTCCGCTTCGCCGGCTGCCCGGCCTGCAACATCGCCTTGCCCTACTATGAAGAGACCCTGGCCCCGGCCCTGAAGGCGATCGGGGCGACCCTGGTCGCCGTCAGCCCGCAGGTGCCCGAGCGCCTGGGCGAGATCCGCACGCGGCACGGCCTCAGCTACAAGGTCGCCGCCGACCTCGGCAACGCGCTGGGCCGCCGGTTTGGGATCCTCTACACCGCCGACCAGGCCAGCCAGGACGCCCAGCGCGCCAAGGGAACCTTCATAGGCGACGTCACCGGCACCGGAACCTGGGAACTGCCGCAGCCGGCCGTGGTGGTCATCGACCGCGCCGGCCTCGTCCGCTTCGCCGACGTCAGCCCCGACTGGCTGGCCCGCACCGAAGCCGACCCCATCATCGCCGCCGTCCGCGCCCTGACCCCGGCGCCGGCGGTGGTGTGAGTCAGCAACCGATCCCTCTCCCCTTGCGGGAGAGGGTGGCCCTGCGGAGCAGGGTCGGGTGAGGGGTCTCTCAGAACTCAACGCCGCGTGCAGCGGTCAGGCCGGGCGGGGCGTCTCCCATCTGAGAGACCCCTCATCCGACGGCTTCGCCGCCACCTTCTCCCGCAAGGGGAGAAGGACTCGCTCGCACTTGAGCCCTTCCAAATCCCATGCCTACAGTAGGATAACGTCGTTCTCTAAGCGGCGATGTCCGTGGGAGGACGCCATGAACGCCTTGA
Source organism: Caulobacter sp. SRI_008 (assembly GCF_057586355.1). Lineage (NCBI taxonomy): Bacteria > Pseudomonadati > Pseudomonadota > Alphaproteobacteria > Caulobacterales > Caulobacteraceae > Caulobacter > Caulobacter sp. SRI_008. Next base: position 10,547 of record NZ_JBYCZS010000022.1, on the reverse strand, counting down.
CCCCGATCTCAGCGGGCGATGCGCCAGACTATGCCGGCCTCACGGTCACCCCCGCCGGACCGGTGCTGGGCGCCGAGATCTCCGGACTCGACCTGACCAGGCCCCTGGAGCCCGAGATCGTCGCGGCGATCCGCGCGGCCCTGCTGCGCCACAAGGTGGTGTTCTTCCGCGACCAGGACATCAGCCATGAGGACCACGTTCGCTTTGGCCGCTATTTCGGCGATCTGGAGGGCCATCCGGTCACCGCCCACGTGCCGGGCTTTCCCGAGATCCTGCACATCGAGGCGGCCGACGGCATGAAGCTGCGCGAGGCCATCGTCCCGATCGTGCGGGCGGCCAACAAGTGGCACACCGACGTCACCTTCCGCCCCGCGCCGTCGATGGGCGGGGTCCTGCGCGCCCGCACCCTGCCGCCGTCGGGCGGCGACACCCTGTTCGCCGACACCGCCGCCATCTATGCCGACCTGCCCCAGCCGCTGAAGGACAAGCTGGCGGGCCTGCAGGCCGAGCACGATATCCTGCAGAGCTACGGCTACCGCATCGACGAGGCCAAGCGGCAGGAACTGCGCGCGGCCTATCCGCCCCAGAGCCATCCGGTGGTGCGCACCCATCCCGAGACCGGGCAGCCGCACCTCTTCGTCAACAAGGTCTTCACGACGCGGATCCTCGGCCTGCCCGAGGACGAGGCCGCCGCCCTGCTGGCCGAACTGCTCGACCGCGTGAAGTCGCCCGAATACCAGGTGCGCTTCCGCTGGAGCCCGAACGCCATCGTCTTCTGGGACAACCGCGCCACCCAGCACTACGCCGTGCTCGACTACTGGCCGGTGGAGCGCGTCGTCGAGCGGGTGACGATCAAGGGCGAGGTTCCATATTTCCAAGCCTGATCAGTGGCTTGAGACCATCTCGTTGGATCGCGGGCAGGGGGCTTCGTAAGCAGGCTGCGTCACCTTCAGCCAACGGAACGGCCCCGATGTCCCAGCCCCGTCAACTCAAGCTCGGCTTCATCCTGCACGGGGTCGGCCCCGGCTGGGGCGACTGGCGCCACCCGGACGCCCATCCTGGCGCCAGCACCGACTTTTCGTTCTACAAGCGCCAGGCCCAGGTGGCCGAGGCCGGCAAGTTCGATTTCCTGTTCGTCGCCGACAGCGTCTACATCACCGAGAAGTCGAGCCCGCACTATCTGAACCGCTTCGAGCCGCTGACCATCCTGTCGGCCCTGGCCGGCGCCACCGACAACATCGGCCTCGTGGGCACCCTGACGGTCAGCTACAGCGAGCCGTTCAACGTCGCCCGCCAGTTCTCCTCGCTTGACCACATCAGCGGCGGCCGCGCCGGCTGGAACGTCGTCACGTCCTGGCTCGAAGGCAGCGCCGCCAACTACAGCCGCGAGAAGCACTACGCCCACGACGTCCGCTACCGCCTGGCCGGCGAGTATCTCGACGTCGTCCAAGGCCTCTGGGACAGCTGGGAGGACGACGCCCTGACCTTCGACAAGGCCGGCGGCGAGTTCTTCGATCCCAAGAAGCTCCATACCCTCGATCACAAGGGCGAGTTCTTCTCGGTGAAGGGGCCGCTGAACATCAGCCGCTCGCCCCAGGGCCAGCCGGTGATCTTCCAGGCCGGCGCCTCGGAGGACGGCAAGGCCTTCGCCGCCAAGCGCGCCGACGCCATCTTCGTCTCGCACGAGGACCTCGACGCCGCCCAGGCCTACTACAAGGACATCAAGGCCCGCGCCGCCGGCTATGGTCGCGATCCGGACCAGTTGCATGTCCTGCCCGCCGCCCGCCCGGTGGTCGGCAGGACGGCGCAGGAGGCCGAGGCGCTCTACAAGGAACTGACCGAACTCGTTTCGCTCGACAACGCGCTCTCCATGCTGGCCCGGCCGTTCAACGAGTACGACTTCAGCCAGCACGATCCCGACGGTCCGTTCCCGCTGGAGGCCGCCGAGTTCGGGGCCAATTCCAACCAGAGCTCGGTCACCCGCATCGTCGCCGCCGTGAAGGCCGACAACCTCACCCTGCGCGAGACGGCCCTGCGCTTCGCCACGCCGCGCGGCCATTTCGTCGGCGCGCCCGAACAGGTCGCCGACAGCCTGCAGGCCTGGTTCGAAAGCCGCGCCTCCGACGGCTTCGTGCTGTTCGAAAGCCTGCCGGGCCAGCTGGAGGCCTTCGTCGAACTGGTGGTGCCGATCCTCCAGGCGCGCGGCCTGTTCCGCACCGACTACGAAGGGACGACCTTCCGCGAGAGCCTGGGCATCGACGTCCCCGCCAACCGCTACGCCGCCACGCTGGCGGCCGCCGAGTAGCGACACGAACGCCGGGAGGGACAGTCCGCCCCTCCCGGCGACTCGTCAGAAGCGGTAGCCGATCTCGACGCCGAAGGTGCGCGGCGGCTCGAAGGTGCCCAGCACCGGCGTGGTCAGCAGCGGATTGCTGGTCACGGCCGTGGCGATCAGGGTCTCGTCGGTGAGGTTTCGGCCATAGGCCGTCACCGTCCAGTTCCCGGCCGGCCGGACCCAGGTGACGAAGGCGTTCAGCTTGTTGTGGGCGTCCTGCGAGAGGACGTCGCGGTTGAACTGGTTGAAATAGACCTTGCCGACCCAGATCGACTCCGCCCGGAAGGTCCAGTCGCCGAAGCCCGTCGGCAGGCCGTACTGCACCGCCAGGGTGGCCGAATAGGGCGGGGCCTGGGCGATGCGGTTGCCCGCCAGGTTCAGCACGCCGAGATAGCTGCGCGACGGGTCCGAGGTCTGGAACTCGGTGTACTCCGAATGCAGCAGCGCGCCATTCAGGTCGATGCGCAGGTTCTGCGTCGCCAGCAGGCTCGACTCCAGCTCGATCCCGCGGATCTCGGCCTTGGCCGCGTTCTCGAAGAAGGTGCCGGTGGCCAGCACCTTCTGAACCTGCAGGTTGCTGTAGTCGTAGAAGAAGGCCGAAAGGTTGGTGCGCAGGCGGCGGTCGAACCATTCGGCCTTCAGCCCCGCCTCGTAGTCCTTGAGCTTCTCGGGCTGATAGGGACTGGCGACGCTTCCCACCGAATAGCCGCCGCCCTTGAAGCCCTCGGCATAGGTCGCATAGGCCTTCACGTCCGGGGTGAAGGCGTATTCCAGCGTCACCCGGGGCGTCAGCGACGACCACGAATTGCGCTGCAGCTTGGTCGGGGTCGGGAACTGGTTGGGCGGCAGGCCTGGATAGTCCGTGGCCAGATTGACCACCGAATATTCGTCCAGCGCCTTCCTGTCCTTGCTCCAGCGCAGGCCGACGATCAGGGCGAGCTTGTCGGTCGCTCGCCAGGTCGCCTGGCCGAAGGCGGCGTAGGACGTCGTCTTCTGCAGCCCGCCGAAGGCCGCGCCGATCGCTGGCGTCATCGCCCCGCCGACCAGGGCCCGCGACATCGGCGAAAAGCCGTTCACGCCGTTGATGTCCTCGTGGAAGTAGTAGGCCCCGACCAGCCAGTCGAACCGCTCGCTCTTGCCCGACAGCCGCAGCTCCTGGCTCAGCTGGCTGGAAATCTCGCGGTTGTAGAGGTTGGCCAGCAGCAGGGTGGTGTTGTCGGCGTCGCTGAGGAACTGGGTCTTGCTCTCGCGATATCCGGTCACCGACGACAGGGTCGCCGGCCCCAGCGTCCAGTCCAGCTGGTTGCCGAAGCCCCAGACCTTGCGGCGGTTGTGGGTGTCGGTGTCGTTATTGGTGTCGCGGGCGTTGGGCGCGGTGGTCCCGCCCAGGCGGAAGGCCAGAGGCGCCAGCGTCGGATTGCCCTGGGCCAGGTAGTGGTAGTGATAGTTGGCGTCATCGGCCGTGTAGTAGTCGAGCGAGGCTACGTTCCTGAAGTCGTCGTTGGGCTCGATCAGCAGCTTCACCCGCGCGGCGGCGGTGTGCTCGTCGTCGACGTCGTTGCCGGTGTGGATGTTGCGGCCGTAGCCGTCGCGATCGACCTTCTGCACGGCCAGCCGCAGGCTGACGGCGTCGCTCAGCGGCGCGCTGACCGCGCCCTCGGCCCGCACCAGATTGTAGTTGCCCAGCGCCACGCGGGCGTAGCCGCCGAAGTCCTTCTCCGGATCCTGGGTGATGACGTTCACCGCCCCGCCGGTGGCGTTGCGGCCGTAGAGCGTACCCTGCGGCCCACGCACCACCTCCACCCGCGCCACGTCGAAGAAGGTGCCCAGCGCGATGGTCGGGCGGCTGAGATAAACCCCGTCCAGGTGATAGGCGACACGCCCCTCGCTGCCCGGCGTGGTGGTGTCCAGGCCCACGCCGCGGATGGCGATACGGGCGATGCCGACCGCCCGGCCGAAACTGACATTGGGGATCGACGAGGCCAGGGCCTCGATGCTGTTGATCTGGCGCTTTTGCAGGTCCGCCGCGCCGATGGCCGAGACCGCCAGCGGCGCGTCCTGGATGGCCACCTCGGAGCGTTCGGCCGTGACGATGATGTCGTCCAGCTGGACGGGCTGTTCGTCGGCGGCGGACGGCTTGGCGGTCTGGGCCATCAGCGGACTGGCCGACATGAGGGCGAGGGCGGTCGTCGAGGCGAGCAGCAGCGCTCTCCCCTGGCCGGTGCAGGGTCGCATTTCGATTGTTCCTCCCGATGGCGCCGTCGATCCGGCGCTCCTTGGGCTTCGTTCCAGTTCGCCCGAGGGGCGGCATGGCGAGCCTGCGGCGACGCTAACTCGACGCACGTCGTTCTGTGAAAGCCGTAGGGAGAATACCTGCTATCGGCGGGGCCAAACGAAGACGGCGGCGGCCCCGTCAGGGACCGCCGCCGCCAGTCGTCATGCCTGAAAAAGCGATTAGGGCTTCAGGGCCAGCCGGTAGGTCGCCATGCCTTCCTCGAAGATGTAGCCGTCGATGGTCTCGACCCACCAGACGAGGTCGACCATCGGCTTGCCGTCCTTGACGTACTTGCCGACCACTTCCGACTTCACGATCGCCACGTCCTGGGTCAGGCCGTGGGTGTTGACGTAACGGCCCTTCATCGACGGCACGCGGTCGAGGAAGTGCTCGGCCAGCGGATCGGACGGGACGGGGTCGCCGACATCGGCCATGCCGCGCGGGTCCATGATGGTCCAGCGGATGTTCTCCAGCCACGCCCGGTCGCCGGCCCAGTTGGTCAGCGCCCGGATGGCCAGGTCTCGGCCCAGATAGTTGACCAGCGGCGCGCGCTTGGCGCCTTCCTTGTGGATGTTGGTGGTGTCGATGCCGCCGTCCAGCGTCGGAGCGCCGGGGATCACTGGGCTCGGCGGCGGGACGGGCACGTAGTCGGCGCGGTTGGGCAGGCGCCAGATGCCGTCCTTCTCGCCGCGGATCAGGCCCTTGGCGAGCTTCGGGTCCATGATCTCGCGCTTGAGGGTGCGGCTGCCGCCCGCGCCCATGCCCCACGGCGGGATCGGCGCGACCGAGACCTCGATCGGCCCGTCCAGCGTCCAGGCCGGCTTGTCGCCCACCTTGACGTCGTCCCAGTACAGCGGCGCGGCCCCGCGACGCGTCTCCTTGGACCAGACGTCCTTGATGAAGGCCCAGTCCTGGTCGGTGTAGACGTGGGCCGGCCGCCTGAACCAATCCGGGGCCTGCCAGATCACCGGGAACGAGCGGTCCTTGGGCTCCTTGCCCGGCTTGGCCACCTTCACGTTCTCGGTGACGCGGAAGATCACGTCGCTGACCTTCACGCCCTTCTGGTTGAAGACCTCGCCCTTGGTCTGGATGACGATGTTGCGGGTGATCGAGCCCTGCTGCGGCGTCAGGTCCAGCACCGTCCGCTCGTTCATGACTAGGTACAGCGTGTCGCCCGGATAGATCGGGGCCAGGTTGGTGACGCTGTGGTTCAGCTCGCTGACCAGCAGCTTGTCGCGCGCGCCGGGCGGCCACGGCGCCATGTAGCTGTCGTCGTGCGCGCCGAAGGTCGGATAGGCCAGGATGTCCTCGTAGCCCAGCGAGCGCGCATAGGCCGCGTCGTTGCGCAGCGCGCTGTCGGGGTCGTACTTCCTGTTGTTGTAGCGGACCCAGTCCTCGGTGACCTTGATCACGGGGCCCAGGCCCGGCGTGTCCTTGGGCAGGGTCCCGGCGACCAGCGCCTTGACGTCGATCGGGCCGCGATCCTTCAGGGCCTGATTGTCGGCGAAGTACTTGGCGACCAGCGGGGCCTCGCGGTCGGTATAGACCCCCGGATGCAGCAGCCGGTAGTCGTCGGCGGTGAGCTGCGCGGCGGGCGGCGCATCGACCCTGGCCAGCGCCGCGACGGGGGCCGTCGAGATCGCCAGCAGGGCCGCCCCGGCCAGCAGAACATGGGTCAAGGCGCGCGGAACGCGGCGCAGCGAAGCGGAAGCCATCCTGGTGTTTCCCCTCTTGTCGTTGTCAGGCTGGAGCGAACCTGCGCGAAGGGCGTGGGCGCCGGCAAAGCCATTTGGCCGATAGCTCGCCGCCGCGCGGCTGATCGATGTTACGGCGCGGCAAAGGCTATCGGTGGCGCCGATAGCTGAAATCCGTTCTTTCGATTTGGGCGATGGAGGGGGTATCGATAGCGTCGATACCAAAGCTGGCGACAGACCGGCTTAGGGAGGAACATCATATGGCGCAGTTCATCTGGCGCGCCCTGGCCATGCTGGCCGCGCCCGTTCCCGCGACGGACACAGCGTCCGTATCCGCGATGATCTATCCGATCGCCTACGACCACTGGTTCGTGCCGGTGCGCTTCAGTCCCGAAGCCAGCGAAGACGAGGCGGCCTGATGCGTTTCGAGCGGCTCGACCTCAACCTCCTCGTGGCCCTGGACGCCCTGCTGGACGAGCGCAACGTCTCGGCCGCCGCCGAGCGCCTGTGCCTGTCCCAGTCGGCGATGAGCGGCGCGCTCGGGCGTCTTCGCGACTTCTTCGGCGACGAACTGCTGGTCAACACCGGCCGCAAGATGGTGCTCACCCCGCGCGGCGAGGCCCTGGCCGAGCCGGTGCGCGGCGTGCTGTTGCAGATCAAGTCGACCATCACCACCAAGCCGAGCTTCGATCCGGCCACCTCCGACCGCAAGTTCACCGTCACGGCCTCTGACTACGCCCTGGCGGTGATGCTGTCGGGCGCCTTGCAGGCGATCTCGCAGCAGGCGCCGGACATCACCGTCGAACTCGTCCAGCTCGATGACCGGCCGGGCGAGCACCTGGAGCGTCGGGAGATCGATCTCCTGATCACCCTCGACCACGCCCTCAGCGAGAACCATCCCAAGAGCCGGTTCTTCGAGGATGACTATGTGGTCGTCGCCTGGAGCGGCAACACCGAGATCAAGGAAAAGCTCGACCGCACGCTCTACTTCGGGCTCGGCCACGTGTCGGTGCAGTTCGGCAAGGCCCGCCTGCCGGCCTTCGAGGAATACTTCCTCCAGACCCAGCAGGTGCGTCGCCGGATCGAGATCGTCGCGCCGTCGTTCACGGCCGTGCCCGGCCTGGTGGTCGGCACCAACCGCATCGCCACGGTGCAGCGGCGCCTCGCCGAACAGGCCGCCAAGCACCTGCCGCTGGTGATCCACGAGTCGCCGGTCGACATCCCGCCGATCCGTCAGTCGATCCAGTGGCACCGTTCCAGCAGCCAGGATCTGGCCCTGCGCTGGCTGATCGAACAGCTCAAGCGTCACGCGGGCCATCCGTCGCTGGAGCGTCCGGCCTTGGCGCTACCCGAGGACGAGATCGCCGGCGCCTGAGCGCGCCGCGCCGATAGGACCTATCCACACAAACGCCGAGCCGTCCGCAACGGCGCGCCTATGCTCGCGCCGTCCGCGGCCTTGCGCCCAAGCTTCAGGAGTTCGCCTTGCGTCCCGACAATCCCCTTCGCGACTGGCGCGTCGATCGCGCCGCCATCGGCTTCGTCGGCAAGGACCTGCAACGGCCCGAATGCATCCTGGCCGAACGCGACGGGACCCTGTGGTCGGCCGACGCCCGCGGCGGGGTGGTGCGCATCGATCCCGACGGCGCCCAGACCATCATCTCCCAGGCGCAGCCCGAGGAGCTGGGCGGCGGCTCGTTCGAGGATCGGTTCGTCAACACCCAGGGCTCACTGCCCAACGGCCTGACTTTCGATACGAACGGCGACTTCCTGATCGCCAACTTCGGAACCGACCGCCTGGAGCGGATGACCCGTGACGGCAAGAGCAGCGTCATCCTCGACAACATCGAGGGCCGGCCGCTGGGCAAGGCCAACTTCGTCACCCGCGACAGCAAGGGGCGTCTGTGGCTGACCGTGACGACCCAGATGGTGCCCTGGACCCGTCACGTCGAGACCATGAGCACCGACGGCTACATCGCCCTGATCGACGAGCGCGGCGTGCGCATCGTCGCCGACGGCCTGTGCGGGACCAACGAGCTGCGCTTCGATCCGAAGGAGGAGTGGCTCTACGTCGCCGAGACCACGGCCCGCAAGATCACCCGCTTCAAGGTCGAGGCCGACGGCGCGCTGAGCCATCGCGAGACCTTCGGCCCCAGCAATGTCGGCGGCTTCTGCGACGGGATCGCCTTCGACGCCTACGGCAATCTCTGGAGCACCCTGATCATGGCCGATCGCCTGATCGCCATCACGCCGGAGGGTGACCTCGTCACCCTGCTCGACGACGGCGATCCGGTCGGGACGGCGGCGCTCGACAAGGCCTGGGAGGAGGGGCGGGTGACGCCCGAGCTGATGGCCGGCGCGACCGGGACCCTGGCGCCGTGGATGGCCAGTCTGACCTTCGGCGGCCACGACCTGAAGACGGTCTATCTGGGCTCCCTGCGCGGCTCGACCATCCCGTTCTTCCGCAGCCCCGTCGCGGGTCAGCCGCTGATCTACTGGTGAGGGCGGCATGAGAGCGATCATCACCGGGGCCGGCGGCTTCGTCGGCCAGGAACTCGTCAGGCAGCTGCGAGCCCAGGGCCGCTTCGACCGTCTCGTCCTGCTGGATGCGCGGTTGCCGCCCGGCCTCGCTGGCCCGGACGCCGAACTCGTCGAGGGCGACCTTGCCGATCCGTCCATCCGCGCCCGGGCGACGGGGCAGGGGGCGGATGTCCTCTTCCACCTGGCCGGGGTCATGGGCGGAACGGCCGAGCAGGATCCGGCCCTGTCGCGGCGGATCAATCTCGACGCCACGCTCGACCTGATCGAGGCCGTGGCGGCGGACGGCAACGTTCCCCGCGTGGTCTTCACCAGCACCATCGCCGTGTTCGGCGCGCCCTTGCCCGACCAGGTCGACGACGGCACCCCGCTGTCGCCGGCCATGACCTACGGCGCCCACAAGCTGATGGTCGAGATCGCCCTGGCCGACCTGACCCGACGCGGCGCGCTCGACGCCGTCAGCGTGCGCCTGCCGGGGATCCTCGCCCGACCCCTCGGCCCCAGCGGCATGAAGTCGGCCTTCATGAGCGAGGTGTTCCACGCCCTGGCCGCCGGCAAGCCGTTCACGGTTCCGGTGTCCCGCGAGGCGACGATCTGGGCGATGTCGGTCGAGCGCTGCGCGGCCAATCTCGTCCACGCCGCCGGCCTGGACGGCGCGGCCATGCCGACCACCCGGGCCGTGACCCTGCCGGCCCTGCGCCTGGTCTTCGGCGAGATGGTCGACGCCATTGTCGCGCGCACCGGGGCCGACCCGGCGCTGGTGACCTATGTTCCCGACGCGCCCCTGGAGGCTCAGTTCGGCCGCCTGCCGCCGCTGACCGCCGCCGCCGCTCAGGCCACCGGCTTCGCCCACGACGGTTCGACCGAGGCCTTCGTCGCCGCCGCCCTGCGCGGGATCGGCGCGTCATGAGCCCAATGGAGACCCGTGTTGCGATCCAGGCGGCCTTCGCGCCGCTGCCCGGCCAGGAGGCGCAAGTCGAGACCGTGCTGCGACGCATGGTCGGCTTCACGCGGGCCGAGCCGGGTTGCCGCCGCTACGACCTCTTCCGCACCGAGGCCGGCTTCCTGCTGCACGAGGTCTATGACGATCAGGCCGCGCTGGAGGCCCATCGGGCGGCCGGCTATTTCGCCGATTATCGGCGCGACATCGTTCCGCTGCTGGCCTGGCCGATCACGGTGACCGCCCTGGCGCCGATCGACGCCGCGGCGGGAAACGCCGGCGTCGATGGGGTCTTCGGCGGCTGACGGCGGGGGCGATACCTGCCCACGATAAAGACGTTTTGCCGCCGGCTCCGGCGGGTCCTACCAGCATCGTCAACGGCTTGGCCGACCAAGAGAACTAGGACGAGGAACACGCCATGGCGAAGTGGTTGAAGAGCGGTGCGGACGCGGGTGTTGTGGCGGCGGCGGACCGTGCGGTGCGCGAGACGGTGGAGGGGATCCTCGCCGACGTGGCGGCGCGGGGCGATGCGGCGGTGCGCGAGCTGTCGACGAAGTTCGACGGCTGGGACCGCGAGAGCTACCGCCTGTCGCCGGCCGAGATTCAAGGCTGCCTCGACCAGCTGTCGGATCGCGACCTGAAGGACATCGAGTTCGCCCAGACCCAGGTCAGGAACTTCGCCCAGATCCAGCGCGATAGCCTGAAAGACGTCGAGGTCGAGACCCTGCCGGGCGTGATCCTGGGCCACAAGAACCTGCCGGTGAACGC
>NZ_JBYCZS010000021.1:0-115828 GCF_057586355.1 Caulobacter sp. SRI_008 | reverse complement strand
CGCGGCGCGGTCAGGCGGGCGATCAGGGCCATCAGGCTTTCGGGATCGACGCGGCGGACGCCCAGGGCGTAGCCGACGCCGACCACGGCCCCGACCAGCAGCAGCAGGGCGGCGATGATCCGGGCACCGGGAATGTGGGCGAAGCCGAAGATCCCGCCGATCAGGTTCAGCAGGCCGTCGCCCCAGAAGCCGCCCAGGCCCTTGGCCAGCGGCCAGACGGCGGGCGGCGCCAGGATGGTCAGGAAGCCGGCCAGGGCCAGCAGGCCGGCCACGCCGACACCGGCGCGCACCCGCAGTTCCTTGCGATGGGCGTCGGGATCGGGCTGGGCGGTGCGCGCCAGGCCGAAGACCAGCATCATGATCGCGGCGATCCAGCCGGCCAGTCCCAGCGACTGCACGACCACGTCGGCCACCATGGCGCCGGCCCCGCCCAGGGCGTTGGTCGCGGGCGCGCTGCTGACGGCGTTGAAGCTGGGATCGGCCGCGTCATAGGTGGCCAGCGACAGCAACAGGCCAGCGCCCAGCACGGCCAGCACGCCGCCCCGGAACCGGGCCGTCCAGGGTTGCGCCCAGCCGTAGCGGACCGCCTCCCAGACCAGCTCCACATTCGATCGCCGCGCCACTCGCGCCATGAACCACTCCAGAGTCCTACGGAGCGATCTTGTGGGCCGGTTTGGTTAAGAGCCGTTTACCGAGCCGAGCCGTCGGGGCGGTTTGAGAACAAAGACTTAATGTCGCAGGGGTTGTGGAACGAAAGCGCGGCCATGCGCATTTCACCCTCGTATCCCCCTAGTAAGTCCCCTCTGACTTTCGGCCCGGACGGCGACGCCCGGGCCTTTCTTCGTCGGGATGGGGGCGGGATCAGGCCTCTTCGCGTCCGATCAGGTCGAGCAGGGTGTCGAAGTCGTCGGCCACCGGTTCAGCCGTTTCCGGACCCGCGACCATGTCGATGGCGATGATCGGCCAGGGCGCCGTGCCGCGGATGTCGAAGGCGAGAAGCTCGCCGCCGCCGCTGCTTGCGAAGACGATGAAGCCCTCGAAATACCCGCCGTCTCGGATCGCCTTAGCCATCGTCGTCGCTGGGTCGAGACACAGGGTGTAGGGCTGAACGGGAAGCGGACCCTCCCCGCCGTCGCTCTGGGCCAGCAGGTCGTAATAGCTCCGCGGCAGCTCCACGGGCGCGACCTGCCGCAAGGCGTGCAGCGCTGCTTCAGTCGCCCCGGGAGCGCTGGTCCAGTCTCGGTCTTCGAGCATGTCTTTCCTTCGGGGCCGCCGCTCTAGAGGATGTAACGGCTCAGATCCGCGTTGGCGGCCAAGGCCCCGACCCGTTCCTTCACATAGTCCGCGTCGATGGTGACGGTCTCGCCGCCCCGATCCGCCGCCGAGAAGCTGATTTCCTCGACCACCTTTTCCAGGATCGTCTGCAAACGCCTGGCGCCGATGTTCTCGACCGAGCCGTTCACGGCCACGGCCGCATCGGCCAGGGCGTCGATGGCCTCGTCGGTGAAGACCAGCGTCAGGCCCTCGGTGGCCATCAGCGCCTGGTGCTGGCGCAGCAGGTTGGCTTCCGGTTCGGTGAGGATGCGGCGCAGGTCGTCGCGGGTCAGGCCCTTCAGCTCCACGCGGATCGGCAGGCGGCCTTGCAGCTCCGGCAGCAGGTCGCTGGGCTTGGCCACGTGGAACGCGCCCGAGGCGATGAACAGGATGTGGTCGGTCTTCACCGGCCCGTACTTGGTCGACACCGTCGTACCCTCGATCAGCGGGAGCAGGTCGCGCTGCACGCCTTCGCGGGAGACGTCGGCGCCCGAGCGCTGCGAGCTGCTGGCGACCTTGTCGATCTCGTCGAGGAAGACGATGCCGTGGTTCTCGGCCAGGGACAGGGCCTCCTGGGTGAGGGCCTCCTGGTCGAGCAGCTTGTCGCTCTCCTCGGCGATCAGCGGGGCCCAGGCGCCCGAGACCGTGGTCTTGTGGGTCTTGGTGCGGCCGCCGCCGAACGACTTCATCATCTCCGACAGGTTCAGCACCGAGGCGCCCGGCTGGCCGGGGATCTCGAACATGCCGCCGCCGCCGCTGTCGGGCAGCTGCAACTCGATCTCCTTGTCGTCCAGCTCGCCGGCCCGCAGCTTCTTTCGGAAGCTGTCGCGGGCGGCGGTGGCGCCGGGACCGGTCAGGGCGTCGAGGATGCGATCCTCGGCGGCCGCCTCGGCCTTGGCCTTCACGCCGGCCCGCCGCTTGTCGCGGACCATGCCGAGCGCGCTTTCCACCAGGTCACGGACGATCTGGTCGACGTCGCGGCCGACATAGCCGACCTCGGTGAACTTGGTGGCCTCGACCTTCAGGAACGGCGCCTGGGCCAGGCGGGCGAGGCGCCGGGCGATCTCGGTCTTGCCCACGCCCGTGGGGCCGATCAGCAGGATGTTCTTGGGGGTGATCTCGTCCTGCAGGTCGGCCGGCGTGCGGCGGCGGCGCCAGCGGTTGCGCAGGGCCACGGCGACGGCGCGCTTGGCCTCGGCGTGGCCGACGATGAAGCGATCCAGTTCGGAAACGATTTCGCGGGGGGAGAACTCGGTCATGTGTCGTTGATCAGGGTCTCGAAGATCAGGCGCCAACCTTCGGCGCGCCTTTGCCAGACGTGCATATAGTGCGCCGCCACGGGTTTGTTATCCGCTCCGCTCCAACTGGCTTCGCCGTGGGTCCAGACGAGGTCGCCGGCCCCGGACGCGCCGCCGCCTTGCGGGCGTAGCGCGATGACGGCCGCACGCAGGGCCAGGCGGGCGGAAAGATCGTTTCCAGCAAGGGCCTTGGTCTCTTTCGGGCCGAGCAGCCAGGCGTCGTCCGTCAGAACGCTCTTGTAGGCGACCGGGGCGTCGGTCGCGGCCGCCGAGGCCAGGGCCACTTCGGCGGCGCGGGCTTCCTCGAAGCCCTTGGCCTGGGATTCCGCGCCCGCGGGCGCCAGCGGACCGGCCTGGGCGGCGGCGTCGGGACCCGGGGCCTTGCCGGGATCGGCCTGCGCCCCGCCGTCATAGACCCACTTCCACACGCCGTCCGCGCCCTTGCGCCAGATGGTGGCGTAGTAGCCGCCGCGCTTGTCGTCGATGCTCCAGGGGCCCAGCGACAGGCCAAGGTCGCCGGAGCGCGCCATCACCACCTTCTGCGGCCACCAGAACAGCTTGGGCTCGTTGGTCCCCGGGCGTTTCTCGTAGAACTCACGGGCGTTCACGGGGCCAGGGGCGAAGACGATGGCGTCGTCGGCCATGTGCCTGAGGAACGAGCCCCGGATCCCCAGCGCCAGGCCGTCTGCGGCGAACGCGCGCTCGGCGGCCTCGACCGGGGCGGCGGAGATCTCCTGGGCGAGGGCGGGGGCGGCGCAGACCGCCAGCGTGACGGCGAGAATGGCCTTGATCATCGGAAGGCTCCGCTGGGCCGAAATCCTCGTCCTTCGACGAGCTCAGGATGAGGATTTCTACTGCGAGGCTGGAATTAGCCCTCACCCTGAGCTTGTCGAAGGGCGAGGGCGTCGTCCACGACCTTAGAGGCTTTCCACCGTCAGATTGCCGTTGGTGTAGACGCAGATCTCGGCCGCGATCGCCATCGCACGCCTGGCGATCTCTTCCGCCGTCAGGTCCTGGTCGATCAGAGCCTTGGCCGCGGCCAGGGCGTAGTTGCCGCCAGAGCCGATGGCCGCCACCGCCCCGCCGCTGGGGCTTTCGCCCGGCTCCAGCACGTCGCCGACGCCGGTGACGGTGTAGATGGCGTCCTTGTCGGCCACCAGCAGCATGGCCTCCAGGCGACGCAGGTAGCGGTCGGTGCGCCAGTCCTTGGCGAGGTCGACGCAGGCCCGGGCCAGCTGGTTGGGATACTGCTCGAGCTTGGCTTCCAGCCGCTCGATCAGGGTGAAGGCGTCGGCCGTGGCCCCGGCGAAGCCGGCGACGACCGCGCCTCCGGCCAGACGACGCACCTTGCGGGCGTTGCCCTTGACGACGGTTGGCCCCATGGAGACCTGTCCGTCGCCGGCGATCACGGTCTGGCCGTTCTTGCGCACCGCGAGAATGGTGGTGCCGTGCCAGTCGGGGAACGAGTTCGAGCTTTGCATGGCTTCGCATGTGGCGAGGCCGGCCTGGAGGGTCAAGCGCCATGAGCTTTTCGGAACGCGAAGTCGAGCGCTACGCCCGCCATCTGGTGCTGCGCGAGATCGGCGGACCGGGCCAGCAGAAGCTGAAGGTGGCCAGGGTGCTGCTGGTCGGCGCCGGTGGTCTCGGCGCGCCCGCCGCCCTTTACCTGGCCGCCGCCGGCGTGGGCACGATCGGCCTGGCCGACGCCGACGCGGTGTCGCTGTCGAACCTGCAGCGCCAGGTGCTCTATGCCGAGGCCGACGTTGGCAAGCCCAAGGTCGAGGCGGCCGCCGATCATCTGGCGGCACTCAATCCGAACGTGACGGTCGTGCCCCACCCCGTCTGGCTGGACGCGGCCAACGCCCGCGAGATCGTGCGCGACTACGACGTCGTACTAGATGGCACGGACGATTTCTCCACCCGCTTCGCCGTCAGCGACGCCTGCCTGGCCGAGGGCAAGGTCCTGGTCAGCGGCGCCCTGGGCCGCTGGACCGGCCAGGTCGGGGTGTTCCATGGCCAGCCCTGTTACCGCTGCCTGGTGCCCGAGGTTCCGCCTGACGCCGAGACCTGCGCCTTGGTCGGGGTGGTCGGGGCCCTGGCGGGCGTCATCGGCTCGATGATGGCGCTAGAGGCGGTCAAGGTCATCGCCGGCGCCGGCCAGTCGCTGTCCGGGCGCCTGCTGATCTACGACGCCCTGGCGGCCGAGACCCGCACGGTGCGGATCGGCGCGGATCCCGCCTGCCCCAGCTGCGGGCGATAGCGTCGTTCGGCGAAAACCTTGTCGTTACGGGTATTTACGTAGGTGAGGGCCTGGGGCGTTTGGTCTAGGTTCGCCGCCGCCGGTCCCGGCGGACCTCCCCTCGCGCGCCGGTCGGCCGCAGGGAGAGACCGATGACCAACCCCCGCATCGCCCATCCGGGCCTGGCCGCCAGGACCATGAGCGCCCAGGACGCCGCCGCCCTGATCGAGCCGGGCTCGACCGTCGGCATGAGCGGCTTCACCGGCTCGGGCTATCCCAAGGCCGTGCCGATGGCGCTGGCCGAGCGGATGGAGGCGGCCCACGCCGCCGGCGACCCCTTCCGCGTCAAGGTCTGGACCGGCGCCTCGACCGGCCCGGAGCTGGACGGCGCCCTGGCCAAGAGCGACGGCGTCGAGTTCCGCCTGCCCTACAATTCCGACCCCATCGCCCGCGAGAAGATCAATCGCGGCGAGATGGAGTATTTCGACATGCACCTTTCCCAGGTCGCTCCCATGGCCTGGCAGGGGTTCCTGGGTCCGCTCGACACCGCCGTGGTCGAGATCGCCGGCATCCGGCCCGACGGCTCGCTGATCCCGTCCTCGTCGGTGGGCAACAACAAGACCTGGCTGGACCGCGCCTCCAGGATCATCCTCGAGGTCAACGCCTGGCAGAACCCGGCGCTGGAGGGGATGCACGACATCTACTACGGCACCGCCCTGCCCCCCAGCCGCGTGCCGATCCCGCTGGTCAAGCCCGACGACCGCATCGGCGAGGCGTACTTCCGGGTCGATCCCAGCAAGGTCGTCGCCGTGGTCGAGACCGACGCGCCGGACCGCAACCTGCCCTTCGCCGCGCCCGACGCCTCGGCCCTGGCGATCGCCGGCCATCTGCTGGAGTTCTTCGCCCACGAGGTGAAGATGGGCCGCCTGCCCGCCTCGCTGCTGCCGCTGCAATCGGGTGTCGGCAACATCGCCAACGCCGTTCTGACCGGCCTGGTCGACGCGCCGTTCGAGAACATGACCGCCTATACCGAGGTGATCCAGGACGGCATGCTCGACCTGCTGGCGGCCGGCAAGCTGCGCATGGCCTCGGCCACGGCGTTCTCGCTGAGCCCCGAGGCCGCCGCCGGCCTCAACGCCGACATGGCCAGCTTCCGCGACAAGATGATCCTGCGGCCGCAGGAGATCTCCAACCATCCCGAGCTGATCCGGCGCCTGGGCTGCATCGCCATGAACGGCCTGATCGAGGCCGACATCTACGGGGCGGTGAACTCGACCCACGTCATGGGTTCGCGCATCCAGAACGGCATCGGCGGCTCGGGCGACTTCGCCCGCAACGCCTATGTCTCGATCTTCATGACCCCGTCGACGGCCAAGGGCGGCAAGATCTCGGCCATCGTCCCGCAGGTCAGCCACGTCGACCACATCAACCAGGACGTCCAGGTGATCGTCACCGAGCAGGGCTTGGCCGACCTGCGCGGCCTGTCGCCCAAGCAGCGGGCCCGCGTGATCATCGACAACTGCGCCCACCCCGACTTCCGCCCGGGCCTGGAGGACTACTTCCAGCGCGCCCAGGTCGGCGCCTACGGCCGCCAGACCCCGACCCTGCCGGGCGAGGCGCTGTCGTGGCACCAGCGGTTCATGGAGACGGGGTCGATGCGGTCCTAAGCGTCAGGCGAAGGCCTTGCCGATGTGGGCGATGGACTTCTCCAGGACCATCTTGAGATTTTCATCGCCCCAGTCGCGGTGACCGACGCCCTTCATCTCGATCACTTCGCAGGGCTTGCCGGCCGCCTTCAGGGCCTTGGCCATGATCCGTGACTGTTCGACGCCGACGATGGTGTCGTCGACGCCGTGGATCAGCAGCACCGGCGCCTTGATCTCGCCGGCGCGCAGGGCGGGCGAGGCCTCGGCCAGCATGGCCTTGTCGGTCTTGGGATCGCCGATGGTCCGGATCCAGTAGGCGTAGGCGTCGGAATCGTAGCCTTCCTGCTGGCGGGCGAAGGACAGGGTCTTGGAGAGTTCCGCGTCGCCGGCCACCGAGACCACGGCCTTGTAGAGGTCGGGCTTGCGCACAGCGCCCATCAGGGCCGCATAGCCGCCGTAGCTCATCCCGTAGATCGCCACCTTGTTCGGATCCGCCGCGCCCGAGGCCAGGACCTTGGCCACGCAATCCTCTACGTCGGCCTGCATCAGGTCGCCCCAGTGGCGGCGCCCCTTGTCGGCGAAAGCGCGGCCATAGCCGCTTGAGCCGCGGAAATTGGGTTGCAGCACCATCCAGCCCTGGGCGGCGAAGGCCTGGACGAAGATGTCGAAGGCCAGGGTGTCGCGCACTTCCGGTCCGCCGTGCGGCAACACCACCAGCGGGCGTGGCTTGTCCGACGGAACGACCGGCGTCGTCAGATAGGCGGTGATCGTCGCGCCGTCGCGGGTCTCGACCCGCAGGGCCTCCATCGGGGCCAGGCGTTCGGCTTTCAGCCAGGGCTGGCGGTCGGCCAGGAACTTCAGGGAGCCGCGCGTGACGTCGTACAGCCAGAAGGATCCGGGATTGCGTGGCCCGCTGACCGCGAAGACCAGCCACTTGCGGTCGCGGCTGACCTCGTAGGGGCTGACGCTTTCGGTCTTGTCGAAGGTGGCCACGACCCGCTCGTAGTGGCCCGCCAGGTCGGGGTCGACGAACCAGTCCTTGGCCCGGTCGTCGCTGACGCTGATGCTGATCGGCCGGTTCTCCTCATCCATGAAGAGGCCGGTGATCGGGCGCTTGTTATGCTGGGCGAAAACCTCGCCCATGGTCATGGTTCGGGTGTCGAACAGCCGGATCGCTGGCAGGTCCGCGGCCTGGTCGTTGTCGAGCACCAGCAACATGCCGGGCTCGGCCGTGGGGGCGATGAAACGCAGCTCCGGCGCCTCGTAGCGTTCGTCGCGGCGGATGGTGCGGTAGTGCTTCCACGCCTTCGCGCCGGGCGGCCGGGTCATCACCGCGAGCTTGGAGCCCGTGTTGTTGGTGTCGTAGCGGATGATCGGCATGCCCCGCTGGGTCACCCAGCCCACGGTGTCCGAAGTTCCGCGTTCGAATTCTTCCGTCGCGCCGGTCAGGATATCGACCTTCACCAGGCTGTTGCCGGGCTGCATGAGGATATGGCGCGGATCGTCAATCATCATGTCGGCGACCTTGCCTCTGTCGCCGAGCCAGACAGTCCCTCCGTTCCCTGGCGAGAGCAGCAGCACAGGGTCGGCGCCGTTCTCGCCGATGGCCATGACGTGCTGTGTGTAGCTCTTTTCGACATAGGAGCCGAACGCGTTGGTTCGACCCTTCGAATAGCGCATCTCGAATTCTCTGCGCAGCCAGACCAGCAGCCGGTCGTTGCTGGCCCACACGATCTTTTCGCCGGCGTAGTCGCCCAGGCTGACCGGGCCTTTCGGCGCCTTGGTCTCCACCGTTCGCCGATAGACGAGCTGCAGGTCGCGCTTGTTGTCGCCGAGCCGGCGTTCGACCAGGAAGGCCAGTCGCGTGCCGTCCGGCGACAGCGCGACGTCCAGCATGACCGGCGGTTTCAGCAGGTCGTCGATGCTGTGTGGAACCGGCGCGGCCTTGGCTGTCTTGTCGTCGCCGGCCAGGGCGCGATCGATGAGCAGCGGCGCCGCCGAGGCGGCCGCGATGATAAGGCGTCGAGTAAGCAAAGCGGCGGCCCCCCGGTCGCGACTGGATACAGGCGCGAACCGATACGATCCGCGCGTCGGCACACTCGCGAGTTTTCGCAAGCTTTGCAATTACAGGGTGCGGCGATCGCCGTCCGGCCATCACCTTGGCGAAGGCTGTTTGATCCCCGAGCACGGAGCTGAAGCTTCCGGGGCGGATCGCCCCCGGAAAGCCCTTCTCTACAGCATCGCCGGGATGACGCGGTCGGGCGGGCGGTGGCCGTCCATGAAGGTCTTCACGTTGACGATGACCTTCTCGCCCATGTCGATGCGCCCCTCGACCGTGGCCGAGCCCATGTGCGGCAGCAGCACCACGTTGGGCAGCTTCAGGAGCTTGGGGTTGATGGCCGGCTCGTGCTCGTAGACGTCCAGGCCGGCGCCGGCGATCTCGCCGCGCGCCAGCATGTTGGCCAGGGCGCCCTCGTCGATCACCTCGCCGCGGGCGGTGTTGACGACGATGGCGTGCGGCCGCAGCAGCTTCAGCCGGCGGGCCGACAGCAGGTGGTAGGTGGCCGGGGTGTGCGGGCAGTTGATCGAGATGATGTCCATCCGGGCCAGCATCTGGTCGAGGCTTTCCCAGTAGGTGCAGCCCAGCTCTTCGGCGATGCGCGGGCTGACGGGCTTGCGGTTGTGATAGTGCACCTGCATGCCGAAGGCCTTGGCGCGGCGGGCGACGGCCTGGCCGATGCGGCCCATGCCGACGATGCCCAGGCGCTTGCCCCACAGGCGGCGGCCCAGCATCCAGGTCGGCGACCAGCCGTGGAAATCGCCGGCCTTCACCACCTCGGCCCCCTCGACCACGCGACGCGCGGCGGCCATGATCAGGGTCATGGTCAGGTCGGCCGTGTCTTCGGTCAGGACGCCGGGGGTGTTGGTGACGATGATGCCGCGGGCGTTGGCCGTGGCGACGTCGATATTGTCGACCCCGGCCCCGAAATTGGCGATCAGCTTGAGCCGGTCGCCGGATCGCGACAGAAGGCGCGAGTCGATCCGATCGGTGATGGTGGGCACCAGCACGTCGGCTCGTCCCATGGCGTCGACGAGCTCGTCGGGCGTCAGGGGCTTGTCGGCCAGATTCAGTTCTGTGTCGAACAGCTCGCACATCCGCGTCTCGACGGGATCGGGCAGCTTGCGCGTGACGACGACTTTGAGCTTGCGAACGGGCATGGGCGGTCTGAAAAGCCTTCCCTGACGGGCGTTCTAAATCTGTAGCAAAGGGGCCGGAAGCGGCCAAGCAACATGCCGGTGAAAAGCAAACATCGTTCGCTTGGTGGTTTTCGCGGCTTGGGCGGTCTGATCGCGGTCGCCGCCCTGCTGGCGGCGGGCGCCGCGCTCGCCCAGCCGCCGACCACGACCCCGTCGGGCCTGCCGGTGCCGCGCTACGTCGTGCTCAAGTACGGCGAGGTCAACGCCCGCCAGGGTCCGGATGAGGATCACCGCCTGCTGTGGATCTATAAGGCCAAGGGCCTGCCGGTGCAGGTGGTGGCCGAAACCCGCGAGTGGCGCAGGATCTGCGATCCCGAGGGCGGCCTGGCCTGGGTGCACAAGCGCACCACCGACGGCCGCCGTACCGCCATGCGCGTGCAGGACGCTCCCCTGCCCCTTCATTCTTCGCCCAAGGCCGAGTCGCGGATCAGCGCCTATCTGCGCGGCCGCTCGATCGCCACGCTCGACAAGTGCGAGAAGGGCTGGTGCCGCCTGAAGGCCGATGGGGCCTCGGGCTGGGCGCCGGAGGACCAGTTTTGGGGCGCCAAGGAGGCGCTGCAGTGTCCGGAAGCACGCTGATACGGACGATTTAAACCCCAAAAGAGCCGCTCGAACGGGCGGTGCTCACCAATTGTCGCCGAATGTAACATTGAGGCCCGCCCCGGCGCCGTGCTAGGGGCGTTCCCATGCAAAAGAGCGCCTACACCTTCGAAGAGCTCCTGGCCTGCGGCCGGGGCGAATTGTTCGGACCCGGCAACGCCCAGCTGCCCGTGCCGCCGATGCTGATGTTCGATCGCATCGTCCGCATCGAGGCCGACGGCGGCGCGCACGGCAAGGGCTACATCGAAGCCGAATTCGATATCAATCCGGACCTCTGGTTCTTCGGCTGCCACTTCATCGGCGACCCGGTGATGCCCGGCTGCCTGGGCCTGGACGCCCTGTGGCAGCTGGTCGGCTTCTTCCTCGGCTGGTCCGGGGCCCCCGGCCGCGGCCGCGCCCTGGGCGTCGGCGAGGTGAAGTTCACGGGCCAGGTCACGCCGGACATCAAGAAGGTGGTCTACAAGATCGACCTGAAGCGTGTGATCATGCGTAAGTTGGTCATGGGCATCGCCGACGGCGTTCTGGAAGCCGACGGCAAGGTCATCTACGAAACCAAGGACCTCAAGGTCGGCCTGTTCACGGCCGAACAGATGGCGGGTTGATCCAACCGACTAGCCGGCCGTTCTGCAAGGAGCCGGCTCCGGCGGATCGGGGAGAAAGAGGTACAGATATGCGTCGCGTCGTCGTCACGGGACTGGGCGTCGTCTCGTCCATCGGCAACAACGCCAACGAGGTGCTGGCTTCGCTGCGCGAAGCCAAGTCGGGCGTGGTCGCCGCACCGGAATATGCCGAGCTCGGCTTCCGCTGCCAGGTGCACGCCGCGCCTCAGATCGAGTGGGAAGGCCTGGTCGATCGCCGGGCCGCGCGCTTCCTTGCGCCCGGCACGGCTTACGCCCACATCGCCATGGAGCAGGCGATCGCGGATTCCGGTCTCGAAGAGTCCGAGATTTCCAACGAGCGCACCGGCCTGATCGTCGGTTCGGGCGGCCCGTCCACCCGCGTCATCGTCGAGGCCGCGGCCACGACCAAGGAACGCGGTCCCAAGCGGATCGGTCCGTTCGCGGTGCCCAAGGCTATGAGCTCGGGTCCGTCGGCGGTGCTGTCGACCTGGTTCAAGATCCGCGGGATCAACTATTCAATCAGCTCGGCTTGCGCGACCAGCGCCCACTGCATCGGCGCGGGCGCCGAGCAGATCCAGCTGGGCAAGCAGGACATCGTCTTCGCCGGCGGCTGCGAGGAGCTGGACTGGACCCTGTCGAACCTGTTCGACGCCATGGGCGCCATGAGCAGCAACTTCAACGACCGCCCGGCCGTGGCCAGCCGCGCCTACGACAAGGACCGCGACGGCTTCGTGATCGCCGGCGGCGCCGGCATCGTGGTGCTCGAGGAATACGAGCACGCCAAGGCGCGCGGGGCCAAGATCTATGGCGAACTGATCGGCTACGCCGCCAATTCCGACGGCTACGACATGGTCGCTCCGTCGGGCGAAGGCGCGGCCCGCTGCATGAAGCTGGCGATCGCCGAGACCGGCGGCCGCACCATCGACTATCTGAACCCGCACGGCACCTCGACGCCGGTCGGCGACAGCAAGGAGATGGGCGCGGTGCGCGAGGTGTTCGGCGACAAGGCGCCGTTGATCTCGTCGACCAAGTCGCTGACCGGCCACAGCCTCGGCGCGGCCGGCGCTCAAGAAGCGATCTACTCGATCCTGATGCTCAAGAACGGCTTCGCGGCCGAGAGCGCCAACATCGAGAACCTCGACCCCGAGTTCGCCGACCTGCCGATCCTGCGCCAGCGCTCGGACAAGCCGCTCGACACGGTGATGTCCAACAGCTTCGGCTTCGGCGGCACCAACGGCACGCTGATCTTCGGCCAGGTCGACTGACCTGATCCGGGCCGCCGCGATCGATACGGTTCGCGGCGGCGCCCGCCGCCTGTGGTCCATGGCGGATGGGCCCGGCGTGGCCGTGGTCCGGTCGGCAGGCGCCTCGCCCCTGCCGGCCTTCCGCCCGCTCGACGGGGCCTGGGCCGAGATCTGCCGGGCCGCCGCCGATCCCGCCTCGCGCCTCGAAGCCCGCCTGCCGGCCCTGATCGCGGCCGGCGCCCTGCCCTACGGCCTGGTCGGCGATAGTCACGGCCGCCTGCTCTGCCGGCGCGGCCGACGTGACGGGCGCTGGCTGCTGCCGATCTGGAGCCTGGAGACCGGCGCCTCGGCTCGCGGCCTCGCCGGGGATGGCGGCCGTTCGGGCGCGGGTCCCCGCGTCCGCGCCGCCCTTGCCCGCCTGCTGGCGATCGACGGCCTGCCGATCCTCGCCAAGTTCGGCCAGGTCGACATCGAGTTCGTGCACCCCTTCAAGCGGCTGGCGGCCGGCGCCCTGGCCTTCGACGAAGCCGAGTTCGACGCCTTCGCCGAGGAGACGATCGCCCGCTATGTCGCGTTCCTGGTCGATGCCGTTCCAGCAAGCCAGCGAGCCCGCGTGCGGGTGATGTCGCTGTTCCCGCCTGCCCTGTCCGACGCCGCCTGGCGCGCCGGCTACGTCAACGGCCACATCGTCGACCAGCATGGTCCGGCCGGCCAGGACCTGGCGACGGCGCTGGCCGGACTGGAGATCCCTGACTTGGCGCGACGCACGGCGCTGCACCGCCGCGTGGGCGAGCGGCTGCGCGAGGCGGTCGAGGCCGAAGGCCTGGCCTTCGTCGATGATCTGGCCCCGTTCCTGGGATCGGACGGGCTGGTCGATCCCGCTCTGCTCGGCCCCGAGGCCAACCGCGACCATCATCTCGACTTCCGCGCTTCGCGCCACGCGATGCTTGACCGGATTTGGTCGATCGTCGATTGAGTATCGCCACAGTTCGGGGCGTTACAGAATGTCATCTCGTGTTGCGGACGGGCCGGCCCAGGCAGCTTCCAAGCCGTGGATCGAGGCCGAGGACCTTGAAGATCGCCTGGCGTGCGCCGACGCGCCCGAGACGCACAAGGCCTTCGCCCGCGACCTGACCCGCGACGGCCTGGCGATCATCGACCTCGGCGACGACCTGCTGGACCTCTGCGACCGCATCGACGCCGAGACCGCCCACCATTTCGAGAGCGGCGCCACGCGGGTGCACGACGCCTGGCGGCGGTCGGAAGCCATCCGGCGGGTCGCCACCCATCCGGAGATCCTTGCCCGCCTGGCCCTGGCCTATGGCCGCGAGCCCTTCCCGTTCCAGAGCCTGAATTTCCACCGTGGCAGCCAGCAGGACGTCCATGCCGACACCCTGCATTTCCACGCCGAACCGGGCGGCTTCATGTGCGGCGTCTGGCTGGCGCTCGAGGATGTGCGGCCCGAGGCCGGTCCCCTGGTCTACTATCCCGGCAGCCACCGCCTGCCGGTGCTGACCATGGCGCAAGCCGGCGCCGAGGACGGCGCGACGACGGCGGCCAACTACAACGACCTATACGCCCCGGCGATCCGGCGGCAGCTCGACGAGGCCGGGCTGAAGCCGAGCTTGGCCATGCTCAAGAAGGGCCAGATCGCGGTGTGGGCGGCTAATCTCGCCCATGGCGGCTCGAAGATGCTCGACCCGGCGTCCACGCGGCGCTCGCTGGTGCTGCACTACTATTTCGAGGACTGCGTCTATTACACGCCGATGCTGTCGACGAAGGACCGCCAGGCGCGCCGCCTGCCCGCCGACATCGCCACCGGCGGCTGGCGCTGGCCGCGCCGCGCGGGCCGTCGGGTGGCGGTTCCTGCCAAGCAACTGGCAGCCGCGATCGTCTACCGGCTGACCCGCCACACGCCGCGTTTCTAGGGCGCCGGGGTTCCGTCGTCGCGACGGGACTGCTAACCAGCGGCCAAAGATCAAGGAGCCGACCGATGGCCGACGACTACGCATTCCCCAAGGGCGAGCTGATGGCGGGCAAGAAAGGCCTCGTCATGGGCGTGGCCAATCACAACTCCATCGCCTGGGGCATCGCCAGCCAACTGGCCGCCCAGGGCGCCGAAATGGCCTTCACCTATCAGGGTGAAGCGCTGGAGCGCCGCGTGCGCCCGCTGGCCGAGAGCATCGGCGTCAACACCCTGATCCCGGCCGACGTCACCGACGACGCCTCGATGGACGCGGCCTTCGCCGCCATCGAGGAGAAGTTCGGCACGATCGACTTCGTGGTGCACTCGGTGGCCTTCGCCAACAAGGACGAGCTGAAGGGCTCGTTCGTCGACAACACCACCCGCGAGGGCTTCCTCACGGCGATGAACATCTCGGCCTTCAGCTTCGTCGACGTGGCCAAGCGCGCCGCCAAGATCATGCCGAACGGCGGCTCGCTGATCACCATGACCTATCTGGGGTCGGAGCGGACCATCCCGAACTACAACACCATGGGCGTGGCCAAGGCCGCCCTGGAAGCGGCGACCCGCTACATCGCTCGCGACCTGGGTCCCAAGGGCATCCGCTGCAACGCGATCTCGGCCGGCGCCATGCGCACGCTCGCTCTCGCAGGCATCGCCGGCGGCCGCGGCATGATCGCCCAGGGCCGCGCCTTCAGCGCCATGAAGGAAGACACCTCGATGGAAGGCGTCGCCGGCGCCGCCCTGTGGCTGGTCTCGGACCTCGGCCGTTCGACCACGGGCGAAGTCGTCCACGTCGACGCCGGCTTCCACATGATGGGCATGCCCGACGAAGCCGAGGGCTGATCCCCTTCGGTTCCCACTGACGAACGGGCCCGGTGGAGCGATCCGCCGGGCTTTTTCGTGTGCTATCTTCGGATTATGGACATGCCCGATGAAGCGCAGCGCGCCCGTGATATCGAGGCGCTGAGAGAAAAGATCCTTGAAGGCGGACGATCGCCTTTGGGCCAGCCAGCGGACGACGCTTATTTCGACGAGCTGCGCGCCAGAATTCTCGGAAAGCAAAAGCCCTAAGGCGCGTAAGCCCGCATGAACCGCGCCGCGGCGGCCGCCGCCTGGGCGTCGAACTGGGCTGGTGTGCGGTCGGACGGCAGGCGCAGCAGGGCGCGCAGCTGGCTGTGGCCCAGGACCATGCCGGCGAAGAACTCGGCGGCCTGTTCGGGATCGTCGACGGCCAGGCGGCCGAGCCTGGTCTCGGTCTCCAGGAACACTGCCAGCTGGCGGCGGGCCTGGCGGGGGCCGGCCTCGAACACCTCGTTGGCGACGTCGGGCATCTCGCCCGCGCCCTGGATGATCACCCGCAGCACCGAATAGCCGTTGGTGGTGATCACCGTCTCCAGCATCGAGCGGGCGAAGGCCTCCAGGGCCTCCTGCGGATTATCGACCGCGCCCGGCTCGTGCAGCGGCGCGGTGATGCGCGCCACCCGGCGGGCCATCAGCGCCTTCACCAGCTCGGCCTTGGAGCCGTAGTGGTTGTAGACCGTCTGCTTGGAGACCCCCGCGCGGCGGGCGATCTCCTCCATCGGGGCGGAAAGGCCGCGCTGGCCGATCACCTCGACGGCGGCGTCGAGGATGGCTTCGGTCTTGGCGACGTCGATCTGGCCGGCGATCCTGGGCATCAGTGGGCGTCCGAAGGCGGAGGCGGCAGCACCTTGGGCGGGGCCGCCAGCAGGCTGACCACGGCGGCGGCGAAGCAACCGTAGGCCAGCAGGGTGAAGCTGTCGCCGAAGGCCAGCACGGTTGACTGCTGGGTGAGCATCTGGCCGATCGCCTTGCGCGCCGCGCCGTCCGGATCGGTGACACCCAACTGCTGCATCCGTGCGGCCAGGCCCGCCATCATGGTCGAGGTCTCGCCGCCGGCCATCACCTTCGACGACATGTCGTTGAAGTAGAGGGCGGTCTGCTGGGTGATGCTGGTGGCCAGCAAGGCCAGGCCGATGGCGCCGCCGGTGTTGCGCGCCAGGTTCACGAGGCCGGAGGCGTTCTTGACCATGTGCTGGGGCAGGGTGCTCATCGTGATCTGCTGGGTGGCGATCATCGCGATCATGACCCCGACGCCGCGACAAGCCTGGACCCCGGCGAATTCCCAGAAACCCCAATTTTTGGTCACGCCGTGGGCCATGTACATGCCCCAGCCCGCCAGCAGGAAGCCGATGCACATGGGGATGCGCGGATCCATCTTGCGCACGATACGGCCGGCGACCGGGCCGGTGGCGAACATCGACAGGCCCGAGATGACCATGGTCGTGCCCACTTCCGAGGCCGAATAGCCCCGCACGCGGCTCAGGAACTGCGGCAGCAGGAAGGTGCCGCCGAACAGGCTGGCGCCGGAGATCGCGGTCATCAGCACGCCGATGCTGAAGTTGCGGTTGGCGAAGGCCCTCAGCTCGACGATCGGATTCTTGTAGGTCAGCTGCCGCCAGATGAAGACCACGCCGGTGGTCACCGCCACGACCGTCAGGCCCAGGATCAGGTCGTCGTCGAACCAGTTCTCCTTGGCGCCTTCCTCCAGCACGTACTGCATGCTCATCAGGAAGGCGGCCATGACCGCCAGGCCCGTCCAGTCGAAGCCCTTGGCCAGGCTCGGGTCGCCCTTGTCGAAGTCGCCCCACTTGGCGACCGCGAACAGCACCAGAATCCCGGGCGGGACGTTGATGAAGAACAGCCAGCGCCAGCTGAGCCACTCGGTCAGGTGGCCGCCTAGGGTGGGGCCGACGGTCGGGGCCAGGGTGACGATCAGGCCCATGATGACGCTGGCGGTGATCCGGCGCTCGGGCGGGAAGGCGGTGAAGGCCACGGCGAACACCGTCGGGATCATCGCCCCGCCGATGAAGCCCTGCAGGGCCCGCGTCAGGATCATCATGTCGATCGACGAGCTGAGGCCGGTGGCCACGCTCATGACGATGAAGCCCAGGCACGAGGCCATGTAGAGGCGCTGGGTGCCCCACAGCCGCGACAGATATCCCGACAGCGGGATCATCACGACCTCGGGGATCAGATAGGCGGTCTGGATCCAGCTGACCTGGTCGGTGCTGGCCCCGACGCCGGCCTGAATCTGCGGCAGCGAGGCGGCCACGATCTGGATGTCGAGGATGGCCATGAACTGGCCGATGACCATGGCCCCGAAGCCGAGGAACAGCTTGGTCCAGTCGACCTCGGCCGCCGGCTTTGCCGGCGGGGCCTTGGCGGAGGCGGGGAGGGCGGCGTCGGTCACGACGGCGCGGCCTTAGCGGCTTTGAGCCGGGTGCGGGGCGTCCTGGCGGGCGACCTGCGGTCCCTGGGCGGCGTCGGCGAACGAGGCGCCCGAACGGTCGCGGACATCGACCTTGACCTCGACCGACAGGCCGGGGCGCAGGGCCGCGCCCAGCTTGCTGCGGTCGACGACGATCTTCACCGGCAGGCGCTGGGTGATCTTGGTGAAGTTGCCGACGGCGTTCTCGACCGGGATCAGGGCGAACTCCTGGCCGGTGGCCGGGGCGAAGCTGTCGACCTTGCCGACGATCTTCTGCTTGCCGAAGGCGTCGGCCTTGATCTCGACCGGCTGGCCGATGCGCAGGCGCGAGACCTGGGTCTCCTTGAAGTTGGCGACGATGAAGCTCTGGCCCAGCGGCACGACCGACATCAGCGAGGTGCCCGGCTGCACCAGCTGACCCGGACGCACGCTGCGGGCGCCGACCACGCCGGCGGCGGGGGCGCGGATCACGGTGCGCTCCAGGTCGAGGCGGGCCTGGTCGACGGCGGCGTGGGCCGCGGCGGCCTGGGCGATGCTTTGGGCGCGGGCCGAGCCGAGAGCGCCGGCGGTGCGGCGCTCGGCCTCGAGGGCGGCCTGGGCGCTGGCGACGGCGGCGTCCGACTGCTTGGCGCCGGCGCGTTCGGTCTGGACCTTCTGCTGCGACACCCAGCCCTGCTTGGCCAGGGCGTCGTAGCGCTCGACATCGGCGCGGGCCCGGCCGGCGTCGGCCTGGGCGCTGCTCACGCCGGCCTGGCGCTGCTGGATCAGGGCCTGTTCGAGGATGGCCTTGTCGTCGACGCTCTTGATGGCGGCGTCGAGGGCAGCGGCGTTGGCGATCGCCTGGTCCAGCTTGGCCTGGAAGGTCGAGGGATCGATCTTGGCCAGCACCTGGCCGGCTTCGACCCGCTGGTTGTCGGCCACCAGGACCTGCGCGACATAGCCGGTGACCTGCGGGCTGACCGAGACGGTGTCGGCCTGGACGAAGGCGTTGTCGGTGCTCTCGAAGCGCTGCTTGTCGATGTACCAGAACACGCCGCCGACCAGGATGGCCGCGCCGGCGACGCCGGCGACCAGCAGCGGAACCAGCTTCTTCTTCTTCGCCTCGGCCATGGCCTGATCCTGCAAGAAAGGAGGGCGTCCGGACGGGGCGATTATTCGCCTGGCGGACGCGTCGCGGGATAAATGGACGACTTCGTCCAAAAATCAAGCCGAGATCGGCGCGTCATTGTGCGGCGCCGCATGGTTTATCGGGAGCGGGATCCGTCTGGCTCTACTCAGCTGCTCCAAATCCGTAAAATCCCCGCGAAGGCGGGGACCCAGGCTTTTTCTGAAGCCCCAGGCGCTCGACGATAAAACACCTGGGTCCCCGCTTTCGCGGGGATTTTACGGGGAGTGCTCAGCGTGAAGCTCTCTAGCCCGCCTTCTTCTCCGCGATCCAGGCGTCCACCTGCGTCTCCAGCACGTCCAGCGGCACGGCGCCGTTCTTGAGCACCGCGTCGTGGAAGCCGCGCAGGTCGAACTTGGGACCCAGCGCCGTCTCCGCCCGCGCTCGCAGTTCGCGGATCTTCAGCTCGCCCAGCTTGTAGGCCAGGGCCTGGCCGGGCCAGGTGATGTAGCGGTCGACCTCGGCCTCGATGTTGGTGCGGGTCAGGGCCGTATTGTCGAGCATGAAGGCGATGGCCTGGTCGCGGGTCCAGCCCTTGGCATGGATGCCGGTGTCGACCACCAGCCGGCAGGCGCGCCACATCTCGTAGGAGAGGCGTCCCATGTCCTTCTCGGGGGTGTCGTAGAGGCCCATCTCGATGCCCAACCGCTCGGAATAGAGGCCCCAGCCTTCGACGAAGCCGGTGAAGAAGGCCGCGTTCTTGCGGAACTCCGGCAGGTCCAATTCTTGTTGAAGCGAGATCTGGTGGTGATGGCCGGGCACGGCCTCGTGCACCGTCAGGGCCGGCATCTCGTAGAGCGGCCGCTGGTCCAGGTGGGTGGTGTTGACGAAATAGACCCCCGGCGCGCCGGTGCTGGCGAAGCCGGCGCTGTAATAGGCGGTGGTGTTGCCCTCGGCGATCTCGGCCGGGATCTCGCGCACGGTGTAGGGCAGGCGGGGCAGGGTTCCGAACAGCTTGGGCATCCAGCCGTCGATGGTCTTGGCCAGGAACGTCGCCTCGCGCATCAGCTCGCCCGGGGTCTTGGCGTAGTACTTCGGGTCGGTGCGCAGCTTCTCGATGAAGGCCTTGCGGTCGGGCGCGATGCCGCTCTTGCGGGCGACCTCGTCCATCTCGGCGCGGATGCGGGCCACTTCCGAAAGGCCCAACTGGTGGATCTCTTCGGGCGTGCGGGTCGTCGTGGTCATCACCCGCACCTGGTAGGCGTACCAGGCGGCGCCCTGGGGCAGGGCCGAGGCGCCGATGCTGGTCCGGCACCTGGGCGCGTAGTCCTTCTCGTAGAAGTCCGACAGGGCCTGGTAGGCGGGATTGATCTTGCCGGTGATCGCCGCCTTGGCCCGGGCCTGCATGGCCGCCCAGTCGGCGTCGGAGATCGTCGAGGGCTTCTTGGCCTTGAACGGCTTGTAGAAGGTCGAGGCCTCCGGATCCTTGGCTATCGAGGCGGTGATCGTCGCGCCGAAGGCCTTCATCGGCTCGCACGGCTGGACGTAGCCCTTGTTCAGGCCCGCGCGCACCGTCTCGATCGAGGCCTTGTTGTAGGCCGGATAGAGGTCGAGCCGGGTCAGGTAGCTGTCGTAGTCGGCCTTGGTGAAGAACGGCAGCATATCGGGCAGGGCGGCGAAAGACTGGTGCCAGCTGCCGATGCTGGAGAACAGCATGGTGCGCTGGCCGAAGGTGTTGCCCTCGACCTGCTCGCTCAGCATCCGGTGCAGGATCGCCTTGTTGACCCGGTCGGCCGGCGACAGGCCCGCATCCGAGATAGCGTCCAGGCGCTTGAGGAAGGCGGCGGCCTCGGCGGCGCGGCGGTCGGCGAAGGCCAGGGACGGATCGTCCAGCTGGTCGTCATAGGTGCGGACGCCGAGCAGCGTGGCCTGTAGCGGCGAACCCTTCAGCCACCAGGCCCAGTGCTCGTCGATCAGGGTCTTCAGTGCAGTCGTGTCGGGGGAGGGCGCGACGGCTGAGGCAGGGGTCTGGGCCAGGACCGGCGAAGCGGCCGTTCCGACCAGGACGGCGGCCACGCAGGCCGCGCTCATCAATCCGCGCATGTTTCCCCCTCCAGGATCGCCGAACGGCGCAGGCAGACAGCCATGCGTCGGCCGTCCCGCGCAAGACAGGCCCCCGTTTCGCCATCCGCCGACGCGCATTATGTCTGTGAGCCTACCCAGGAGAACGACGCATGGCCGCCAAGACCGCCCGGATCGCCGCCGTCGCCGCGCTGGCCTTCGCCGTCTCGGTTCCGGCCCTGGCCCAGACGCCATCTCCAACCGTCGAGCTGCAACCGGCCGATCCCGGCAGCGCGGTGGTCGAGGAGCTGCTGGTCGTCGCCAGGCCGCCGGGTCCGGCCCTGTGGCTGGTCGAGAAGAACGGCGCCAAGCTCTACGTGGTCGGCTCGGCCGCGCCCCTGCCGCACCAGCTGAAGTGGGACAGCCCGCGCCTCAACCGCGCCCTCGATCAGGCCAGTCTCGTGCTGGTGCCGCCCGAGGCTTCGGTGGGGCCGATGCAGATCACCAAGTTCGTGCTGACCGGCGGGGGCGGGGTGCGCCAGGGCTTCGGCAATAAGCTGGAAGACCGCCTGCCGCCCGACCTGAAGGACCGCTTCGTCAAGGCCCGCACCCAGGCCAGACGCACCGCCGTGCCCTACAAGGACTGGAAGCCGGCGGTGGCGGGCTTCATCCTGCTGTCCGACTTCCGCCAGGCCGCCGGCCTTTCGGAGGCCAAGCCAGTCAGCACCATCGAACGCATGGCCAAGGCGAAGGGCGTCAAGGTCAAGGCGATGAGCCAGTATCGCCTGGGTCCGGTGCTCTCCAGCGCCGGCAAGCTGTCGGACGAGGCCAACCTCGCCTGTCTGCGCGACGCCCTCAACGAGATCGACTACGAGGCCCCGCGCTGGAACACCCTGGGCCGCGACTGGGCCGACGGCGACATCGCCGCCGTCCGCGCCCGCTACTCGTCCAGCGCCGCCCAGCGCTGCCTGCTGCGCGCGCCGGGCGGGGCGGGCCTGCTCGACGACCAGATCGGCCAGTCGGCCAAGGCCCTGACCGAAGCCCTGAACCGCCCCGGCGTCACCGTGGCGGTGGTCGACCTGGCCTTCCTGCTGCCGAGCAACGGCGTGCTGGATCGCCTGAAGGCCCAGGGCGCGACGGTCACCTCGCCGAACTAGGGCCGAACCAGGAGGACCGCCCGCCATGCGCCTGATCGGCCTCGACCACCTCGTCCTGCGGGTCAGGGACCCCAAGGCGATGGAGCGCTTCTATGTGGATGTGCTCGGCTGCACGGTGGAGAACCGCCAGGACGCGGTCGGCCTGACCCAGCTGCGGGCCGGCGCCCAGCTGATCGACCTGGTCGATGTCGCCGGACGCCTGGGCCTGATGGGCGGCGCGGCCCCGGGCGTCGAAGGCCGCAATCTCGACCACTTCTGCCTGCGGGTGGAAGGCTTCGACGCCGGCGAGGTGCGGGCCTATCTGGAGGCCCGTGGCGTTGTGGTCGGCGCCGAGGGCCTGCGCTACGGCTCGACCGGCGAGGCGGTGTCGATCTACCTCGCCGACCCCGAGGGCAACGGGGTGGAGCTGCGGGGGTAGGGGGCGCCGGTCACCTCGCCCCAGTGAGACAGGGACGCTACCAAAACCCGTAAAATCCCCGCGAAAGCGGGGACCCAGGCTTTTTCTGAAACGCGCAGAGCTCGACGATAAAACACCTGGGCCCCCGCTTTCGCGGGGGTTTTACGGAAGAAAAGTCGAGCCTACCGCCCGATGAACCGCCGCACGACGATCAGGCCGCCGCGGTATTCGTCCTGCTGGCCGTAGCGCTCGGTCAGCGGGCTGTCGGCGGCTTCGCCCAGGATGCGTTCGTAGTTGGCGAAGGTCCCGACCGCGTACTTGTCGCCGATCGGGGTCATCATCAGGAAGGCCACGCCCACCTGGTTCAGCCCGGCCTTGGGGTCGTACTGCGTGAGGCTCGGCACGGCCGCCACGTCCTTGGCGCTGACGCCGTAGAAGGTGCGATTGGTGTTCTTGTCGCCGCCGCGGGCGTAGACCATCGACTGCAGCAGGCCCACGGGCGTGACGTCCTGGCGCGAGACCGAGCCCCAGAAGTCCCAGCCGTCGGAGACGCCGGTGACGTCGCGGCCGATGCGGCCGCCGACCACCCAGTCCTTCCAGGTGCGCTTGTAGGCGTAGAGCGCCAGGTCCGCGCCGGTGTCGGGGCTCTCGATGCCGCTGGAGGTGTCGTCCGGACCGCCCCAGCGCGGGCGCAGCTGCACGCCGGCGCGGAAGTCGTCCTGCTTGACGACGTTGTAGCCCAGGCCGTCGAGGCCGTTGGCGTAGACCTTGTCCTTCCAGGTGGCGCTGCCCCAGAGGGTGAAGTTGGTCTTGTGCGGGTCCTTGCCGCCCGGGCTGAAGCCGTAGACGGGACCGCCGCCGACATCGACCTCCCAGGTCGAGGGCGCTTCGATGTCCTTGTAGGGCAGGGCTTGAGCCAGGGCGCTGGCGGGCAGGGCGAGGGCGACCGCCATCACGGCGGTCAGGCGCTTGGTCGACATGGAGTCCTTGCGATCAAACCAGAAGAAACGGGACCCCAATCCCTGACCGCATCCCGTCGAACGCGTTCGATGAAGCCCATAATCCTCCGCAGGCGGAAAGGCAAAGGCTCGGCATTCCTTGTCGGAGCGGTTCCGGCCGCACCGTGT
Source organism: Caulobacter sp. SRI_008 (assembly GCF_057586355.1). Lineage (NCBI taxonomy): Bacteria > Pseudomonadati > Pseudomonadota > Alphaproteobacteria > Caulobacterales > Caulobacteraceae > Caulobacter > Caulobacter sp. SRI_008. Next base: position 92,507 of record NZ_JBYCZS010000021.1, on the reverse strand, counting down.
CTTCCCGGCCGCAGCCCCGCAAGCGACTCGAAATCCTTGCATTTTCCACAGCCGCCCGGCATAAGCGCCCACTTCCGGCGCTTTATCAGCAGCGCCTCCACCGTCACGACCCCGCCCCGGTAGCCCGGGATCCCATGCGGACGAGGACGGCGAGGACCCCCGTCGACGTTATCGTCCACGGGGGCTGATCGCGTTTGGAGCTTTGGTTCTAATCAGGGTTCGACATGTTCGACGGGCTTACAGAGCGACTTTCAGGGGTCTTCGACCGCCTCGGCGGTCGTGGCGTGCTGTCCGAAAAGGACATCGACGAGGCCCTGCGCGAAGTCCGCGTCGCCCTGCTGGAAGCCGACGTCGCCCTGCCGGTGGTCAAGGACTTCATCGCCAAGGCCAAGGAAAGCGCCGGCGGCGAAGCCGTCATCCGTTCGGTCAAGCCGGCCGACCAGGTGGTCAAGATCGTCTATGACGGCCTGGTCGACATGCTGGGCGGGGAAGTCCCCACCGGCCTGAACCTGGCGCTGAACCCGCCGACCATAATCCTGATGGCCGGCCTGCAGGGCTCGGGCAAGACCACCACCACCGGCAAGCTGGCGCTGCGTCTCTCCAAGACCGAGCGCAAGAAGGTTCTGGTCGCCTCGCTCGACACCCGCCGCCCGGCGGCCATGGAGCAGCTGGCGACCCTGGCCCAGCAGGTCGGCGTCGAGAGCCTGCCGATCGTCGCCGGCCAGAGCGCCGTCGACATCGCCAAGCGCGCCATGACGGCCGCCCGCCTCAGCGGCTACGACGTCCTGATCCTCGACACCGCCGGCCGCACCACGCTGGACGAGGCGATGATGAGCGAAGCGGCGGAAATCGCTCGCATCGCCAATCCGTCCGAGACCCTGCTGGTCGCCGACAGCCTGACCGGCCAGGACGCCGTGCGCACGGCCAAGGCCTTCCACGAGCGCCTGCCGCTGACCGGCCTGATCCTGACCCGCGCCGACGGCGACGGCCGAGGCGGCGCGGCGCTGTCGATGCGCCACGTCACCGGCCTGCCGATCAAGTTCCTCGGCGCCGGCGAGAAGATCGACCAGCTCGACGTGTTCGACGCCCGTCGCGTCGCCGGCCGGATCCTGGGCCAGGGCGACGTCGTCGCGCTGGTCGAGAAGGCCGCCGCCGACCTCGACGCGGCCGAAGCCGAGCGCATGGCCAAGAAGCTGGCCAAGGGCCAGTTCGACCTCAACGACCTGTCGGCCCAGCTTTCGCAGATGCAGAAGATGGGCGGCATGGAAGGCATCATGGGCCTCCTGCCGGGCGTCCAGAAGGTCAAGAAGCAGATCGCCGACAGCGGCATCGACGACAGCATCTTCCGCCGCCAGCAGGCGATCATCAGCTCGATGACCAAGCTGGAGCGCAAGAAGCCCGACGTGCTGGCCGCCTCGCGCAAGCGCCGCATCGCGGCCGGCGCCGGCGTCGACGTGGCCGAGGTCAACCGCCTGCTCAAGCAGCACCGGCAGATGGCCGACATGTTCAAGTCGATGAGCAAGGACGGCGGCAAGGGCCTGGCCCGCATGGCCGGCATGCTCGGCGGCGGCGACATGGCCCGTTTGAAATCCCTCGGCGGCGGCAAGGCGCCCGCGGCCGATCCCAACGCGACGGGAGGCCAAGGCCTTTCGGGGCTGCCCGGTCTGCCGGGCCTCGGGGGCGGGGCCAACCCGCTCTCCGGCCTGGGTGGCCTGCCGCCCGGCTTCAATCCGTTCAAGAAAAAATAGACTTCAAATCCAAGGACTAATGCAATGCTGAAGATCCGTCTCGCCCGTGGCGGCGCCAAGAAGCGTCCGTACTACTCGATCGTCATCGCCGACAGCCACTCGCCGCGCGATGGCCGCTTCATCGAGAAGGTCGGCACCTACAACCCGCTCCTCAAGAAGGACGACCCGGCTCGCGTGACCCTGAAGGTCGAGTCGATCCAAGAGTGGCTCAAGAAGGGCGCCCAGCCGACCGACCGCGTCGCGCGCTTCCTGGCCGCCCAAGGCCTGTCGACCTGGACCGTCGGCAACAACCCGAACAAGGGCGAGCCGGGCAAGAAGGCCAAGGAACGCACCGCCGAGCGCGCCCAGCGCGAAGAAGAGCGCGCCGCCGCCGAAGCCCAGGCCAAGGAAGACGCCAAGGCCGCCGCCGCTGCCGCCGCTGAAGCCGCCGCCGCCGCGGCCGCCGAAGCCGCCGCTGCTCCGGCTCCGGCCGAAGAGGCTCCGGCTGCTGAAGAAGCCCCGGCCGCCGAGGCCCCGGCTGAAGAAGCTTCGGAAGGCTAAGGGATACGGCGCCGCTCTCCTCGTGGGAGCGGCGCCATTCTCTTCTTTACCCCTACGACCGGCCTGAGCCTGCCAATTGGCAGGCTTTCGTTCTTCTAGAGCGCGCCCGGGCGGGTTAACCGCGCACACTTAACCCTGGCGCGCTCTATCCCGGAAAGTCTCCCGTCGATGCCCATCTCTCCCGATGACCCGTTGATCCTGGTCGGCCGCGTGGCCGGCGGCTTCGGCGTGCGCGGCGAGGTGCGGATCTCGACCTATACCGAGGAGCCGATGGCCCTGAAGGGCTTCAAGCGGCTCCTGCGCCAGGACGGTTCGACCGCCCTGAGCATCGGCTCGGCCCGTCCGGTCAAGGACGGCCTGATCTGCCGCTGCGCTGAAATCACCACCAAGGAAGCCGCCGACGCCCTGCGCGGCCTCAAGCTGTTCGTCCCCCGCTCGACCCTGCCCGAGCCGGACGAGGACGAGTTCTACCTCACCGACCTGATCGGCCTGGCCGTGCGCCACGTCGCCACCGGCGAGGACCTGGGCAAGATCAAGAGCGTCCAGGACTTCGGGGCCGGCGACCTGCTCGAGATCACGCCTCCGCTCGGCGGCCAGACCTGGTACCTGCCCTTCACCCGCGCCGCCGCGCCCGAGGTGAAGCTGGCCGAACGCGTCGTGCTGATCGATCCGCCGAACCTGGTGGGCGAGCCCGAAGGCCCTTCGGAAGACGAGTAGCCGCGCGATCGCGGCCACGACCCCAATCATCGTCATCCCGGCCGCAGCGAAGCGGAGAGCCGGGACCCAGGGGCCGCCGCACGGCGTCGGCCATCGCCTGGGCGCTTGATCGACTCTCCGAGCCCCGTCCCCTGGGTCCCGGGTCTGCGGCGCGCTGTGCGCGCCTCCGCCCGGGATGACGAGTAAGGGTAAGCCTCAGCCGGTCCAGGTCTCGTTGAAGACCCGCTGGAAATTGCCGCCCAGCACCTTTTCCACCACCCGCGCCTTGTAGCCCCGCTTCAAGAGAGCGTCGGCGATGATCGCGCAGCGGTCGGGCCGGTTCAGTTCGGTGACGAACGGCGGCGGACCCTCGCCGGGGGCGGCGACGCCGGCGGCTTTGCGATCCTCCAGGCTCTTGTTCCACTCCGCCATGCTCTCGGGCGAGGTGTCGAAGGGCCACAGCAGGGCGTCGCTGCCGATGCCGACATGGTCCTCGCCGCAGACTTTCAGGGCGTGGGTCAGGTGGGCCAGATAGACATCCAGCGACGGCTGGGCCGGCGCGGTCGTCAGGTAGCTCAGCTCGTAGATCCCGATCACCCCGCCGCGGTCGGCCAGTTCGCGCATCAGGTCGTCGGACTTGTTGCGCGGATGGGCATGCACGGCGCTGCAGCCGGCGTGGGTGATCAGCACGGGCCGGTCGGAGGCTTCGATGGCGGCCAGGCTCGACTTTTCGTCGCTGTGGCTGACGTCGATGGTCACGCCCTTGGCGTTCATCCGCGCCACCGCTTGGCGGCCCAGGGCGGTGAGGCCCGTGGATTCCTTCGACATCGTGCCCGAGGCGAACGGTGTGGTGCGGTTGTAGCTGAGGCCCATGATCAGCACCCCGAGGTCGCGGAACTGGTCGATGGCCGCCAGATCCCCCTCCAGCATCTCGGCCGCCTCGAACGAATAGATCACGCCCAGCCGGCCCGAGGCCTTGGCGCGGGCGAAGTCGGCCGGGCCGGCGACCTTCATGTAGAGGTCGGGGTTCAGGGCGATGGCCTTGTCGAAGCCGGCGATGCTTTCGACGACCTCGGCCCGGGTCTCGCCGCCCGAACCGCCGATCGTCATCTTGGCCGCCGTCAGGCCCGAGGCCTTGATCTGGTCGCGGGTCTCCTTGTCCAGCGGCTTTTCGTCGTCGAAGGGCAGGAGCAGGTTGCCGTTGATCACGACGGCGTCGCGATAGAGGTCGGCGGCGGAGAGCCTCTTCGGGGGCGTGGCGAAGGCGGGCCGCGGCAGGCAGGCCAGGGCGGGCAGGGCGCCCAGCAGGGCGCGTCGGGTGGGGGTCATGACCAGCGATCTCCGTTCGGCGGCCATTTATGTAGGTGCCTACATATCTGTCAATCGGTAGGCTCGCGCGCCGCCATCCGGGCCATGATCCGGTCGAACATCGACCGGTCCTCCAGGGCGTCGTCGAGGCGGTCGAGCAGGCGGGTGACCTCGCCGGCCTCGGTGTCGAGCTCGCGGGCGGCGGCGTTGAAGGCGTCCCACAGCGGGGTCAGCCGCGCCGCCAGGGTCCTGCCCTCGTCGGTCAGGTCCAGCAGGCGCCGGCGGCCGTCCTCGGGCGCGGCGACCGAGGCGACGACCCCGGCCTTTTCCATCGACCGGCTGGTCTCGCTGACCGAGGCGTGGGTGATGTGCAGGATGGCGGCGATCTCGCCCACGGCCATCGGTCGGCCATGCTCGATCAGCTGGCGCATCACGCCGTACCAGCGCTGCTCGAAGCGCACGCCGTGGGCCGCGTAGACCCGGGCGCCGTCCCGGTCGAGGCGCTCGGACGCCCGCCGCAGTCGCGCGGCCAGGGCCGCGCCGCCGAAGCCGCGGCTGTAGTCAGGATCGTCGGACATGGTCGAATCCGCTGGAGGGGCTTGGGTGGCGCGAGTTGCAACAAGCATCGGCATTGACGCTCTCTGGTGCAACTCCATCCCACTTCCGACCTTCCCCGCGAAGGCGGGGATCCAAGCCGAGTCCGAGGATGACCCACGGCCGCGCCTGCTCCTGAAAGCCAGCCTGGATCCCCGCCTTCGCGGGGATGCTCGGTGTTGGGGTCAGATCTGAGAAGAAGCCGCCTTGCGGACCATCCAGTCGGCCGCCAGGGCCGGCCAGGCGCCTTGCGGGCCGTCCAATTCGCGCAAGGCGAAGCCGTGCGGGGCGGTTCCGAAGACGTGGGCGTCCAGATCGAGCTTCAGGTCGCGGGCGGTCCTGATGAAGTTCAGTGCGTGCTCGACCGGCACGGCCTCGTCGAGCAGGGCGTAGGCCAGGAACACCGGGCAGGCCGGCACGCCGTGCGGCTCTGCGGCGATGCCGATCGGCCAGGCGTCGTAGAAGGCCTGCTTCTCCACCGGCGGATAGTCGGGCTTGCCGGCCGGGGCCTTGTAGTCCTTGTGGTTGGCGTTGATCGGGGCGTAGGCGATCAGCACGCCGGCCGCATCGACGCCCGGCTGGCAGGCGATGGTTCCGGCCAGGTGGCCGCCCGACGACAGGCCCATGACGAACAGCGGCAGGTCGCGCGGGATCGTCTCCAGCGCCGACAGGGCGTCGGTCAGGGCGATGTCGGCGGGGTGGGGCTCGCCGGTCGCGGGATCGGCCGCGCCGGGCAGGCGGTGCGCCAGGACATAGGCGTCGTAGCCCAGGCCGTTGAGCCACAGGGCGACCTCGACCCCCTCGCGGTCGAGCATCAGCCGCAGATAGCCGCCGCCGGCGCAGACCAGCACCCGGGCCTTGGGCGCCTCGATCTTGAAGGCGTGCAGTTCGGCCCGCGAGACGGTGTCGATCACGCGGTCGGGCCACTGACCTTCGACGAGGTTGGGCGACCCGGCGCTGAGCGCGATGATCTCCGGCGAGCGCGGCATGGAAACGTCCTCGACTGTCGCGGCCGGGGAGGAAGCCGCCGCCCGCCCTTATCGGTTTGTGTTCCCCGGCGGAAGTCCGGGCGGAGCTGCATGGACGTCTCGCCCGCCCGGCGTCTAAGCTGGCGGCATGATCCGTCTGTTTACCGCGATCGCCGTGCCGCCCGAGATCGGCGCGCCCCTGCAAGACCGCCAGTCCGGTATCGAGGGCGCCCGCTGGCGGCCGCTGGACGCCTTCCACATCACTCTGCGCTTCATCGGCGACGTGGCCGAGCCGGACGCGGCCGACCTCGACGAGGCTTTGGCGGAGATCCAGGCCCCGGCCTTCGACCTGGAGCTGAAAGGCGCCGGCCATTTCGGTGAGGGACCCGACATGCACGCCGTCTGGGCGGGGGTCGAGGAGCAGCCCCTGCTGCGCCGCCTGCAGAAGGCCAACGAAAGCGCCGCCCGGCATGTCGGCCTCAAGCCCGAGACCCGCACCTACTTGCCGCACGTGACTCTGGCCTATCTGAAGCGCGCAACGGTTCCCGAGGTCGCCGCCTGGATCCAGCGCAACAATCTGCTGCACTCGCCGGCCTTCAGGGTCGACCGCTTCGGCCTCTATTCCAGCTGGCAGACCCGCGAAGGCTCGGTCTACCGGCTGGAGCGGGAGTACGGACTGGAGGGGTAGTTCTCGATACCTCCCGTCATTCCCGCCCTTGTGGCGGGAAACCCTGGTTCCGCTTGCAGGTGAAGCGCAAGCGGATCGCCGGCGATCCGCCCCACCGGCCCTTGCGGCTGACAGAGGGGTTCCCGCCACAAGGGCGGGAATGACGGGATAAATGGGATAGGCAGGGATCGAAGCACAGCCTTCCGCTAAAGCCGAAACGTCCAAGCCTGCACGCTCCGCTTGCGGTTTGCTCCCAGGGCGCGCCTGATCGCGGCGACGCTCGGGAGTTCTCGCATGACCCTCTACGTCCTCGCCCTGCTGATCGGCGTGATCGCCGGCCTGCGGGCCATGACCGCTCCGGCCGCCGTCGCCTGGGCCGCGCATCTGGGCTGGATTCCGCTGGCGGGCACGCCGCTGGCCTGGCTGGGAAACAACATCGCCGTCTGGATCTTCACCGCCCTGGCGGCGGTCGAGCTGGTCACCGACCAGTTGCCCTTCACCCCCAGCCGCAAGGTTCCGCCGCAGTTCGGTGCCCGCATCGTCAGCGGCGGCTTCTGCGGCGCCGCCATCGGTTTCGCCGGCGGCTCGTGGATCGTCGGGGCCGTCCTCGGCGTGGTCGGGGCGGTGATCGGCACCCTGGGCGGGGCCGAGGCGCGCGGGCGCCTGGCCAAGGCTTTCAAGCGCGACACACCGGCGGCCCTGATCGAGGACCTGGTCGCCCTGGGCGGCGCCTGGCTGATCGTCTCGGCGGTGTCCTGATGGCCGCGCAGGTGTTCGACGCGATCATCATCGGGGCGGGGCAGGCGGGGCCGTCGCTGGCTGGGCGCCTGACGGCCGCCGGCTGGAAGGTGGCCCTGGTCGAGCGCAAGCTGTTCGGCGGCACCTGCGTCAACACCGGCTGCATGCCGACCAAGACCCTGGTGGCCAGCGCCTACGCCGCGCACCTGGCCCGCCGCGCCGCCGACTACGGCGTCGTGCTGCAGGGCCCTGTCGAGATCGACATGAAGGCGGTCAAGGCCCGCCAGCAGACCGTCGTCCACAACGCCCGCGGCGGCGTGGAGACATGGCTGAAAGGCATGGACGGCCTGACCGTCTTCGAAGGCCACGCCCGCCTGACCTCGCCCACCACTGTGCAGGTCGGCGAGGCGGTGCTGGAGGCGCCGAAGATCTTCCTCAACGTCGGCGGCCGCGCCAACGTGCCCGACATGCCGGGCGTCAATGACGTCTCCTACCTGACCAACACCGGCATGATGCAGCTCGACGTGCTGCCCGAGCATCTGGTCATCGTCGGCGGCAGCTATATCGGCCTGGAGTTCGCCCAGATTTACCGGCGCTTCGGCGCTTCGGTGACGGTGGTCGAGATGGGGCCGCGCCTGATCGGCCGCGAGGACCCGGAGGTCTCCGACACGGTGCGCGAGATCCTCGAGGCCGAGGGCGTAGCCTTCCGGCTCAATTCCGAGTGCATCAGCTTCTCGCCCTGTGAGGAAGGCGTTCGTGTCCACGTGTCCTGCCGCGAAGGCGAGCCGGCGGTGGTGGGCTCGCACGTGCTGCTGGCCGTCGGCCGCAAGCCCAACACCGACGACCTGGGCCTCGACGCCGCCGGCGTGACGCTCGACAAGCGCGGCTACATCCAGGTGGACGAGGCCCTGCGCACCAATGTCCCGTCGATCTGGGCCATGGGCGACTGCAACGGCCGGGGCGCCTTCACCCACACCGCCTACAACGACTTCGAGATCATCGCCGCCAACCTGCTCGACGATGATCCCAGGAAGGTCACCGACCGCCTGACCGCCTACGCCCTCTACATCGACCCCCCGCTGGGCCGGGTGGGGATGACCGAGGCCGAGGTCCGCAGCAGCGGCCGTCCCGCCCTGGTCGGAACCCGACCCATGACCCGCGTCGGCCGCGCCATCGAGAAGGGCGAGACCCAGGGCTTCATGAAGGTGCTGGTCGACGCCGAGACCAAGCAGATCCTCGGCGCCTCGATCCTCGGGGTCTCCGGCGACGAGGCCATCCACGGCATTCTCGACATCATGTACGCCAAGGCCCCCTACACGGTGCTCCAGCGCACCGTGCCGATCCATCCGACGGTGTCGGAGCTGATCCCGACGGTGCTGGGCGAGCTGAAGCCGCTGGCCTGAGGGGCGACAGAACGCCGCGAATGCGCGTCACGGTCTTTACGGATCGCTTGCTCTCAATTTATAACCATCTGGTCGGTTATGAATCGGAGCCAAGATGGGACGCAAGCGCGTCATCGACCAGCAGGTCATTCTCGACGCCGCCGAGCGCGTCGTCGCGCGGGACGGCGCGGCCAATCTGACGCTGGACGCCGTGGCCAAGGAGGCCGGGGTCGGCAAGGCGACGGTGATCTACGACTTCAAGACCAAGCAGGCCCTGATCGAGGCGGTGGTCGATCGCTCGTTCGCGGCCGACAACGCCCGCCACGCGGCGCTCGAAGCCGAACTGGCGGGCCAGGACAGCCCGGTCATCCGCGGGCGGATCCGCGGCGGCGCCCATGCCCCGCCCGAGGACTTCCGCGCCGTCGCCCTGAACCTCAGCGCCGCCCTGGTGCTGGACGCCGACCTTCGCCGGAAGATGCAGGCCAACCAGGCCGGCGTCGTCGCCCGCGTGCTCGACACCTCGGCCGCGCCGCGCGGGGCCCTGCTGGCCTATCTCGCCCTCGAGGGCCTGAAGTTCCTCGAGTTCCTAGACTTCCACCACTTCCCGCCGGCCGAGCGCGACAGGATCGTTCGCGAGATCGAATGGCTGTCCTCGGCGACGCCGCAGGACGGCCCGCCGCCGACGGGCAACTGATCCCTCCTCCAAACCGGACTTCAAGACCATGACCAACCCTCCCTCCGCCGCGCTTGGCGCGGCGACGAACGCGCACGCCTGCCCGCGACGCCTCTTCGTGACCGGCGCGGCCGGCTATGTCGGACGCAATCTGGTGCGCCGTTTCCTGAGCGACGGCGTCGAGGTGGTCGCCCTGGCGCGCAGCCCCGAAGCCGCCGACCGCCTGCGGGCCCTGGGCGCGATCGCCGTGGTCGGCGACATCCTCGATCCGGGCGTCGGCCAGGCCATGGCCGGCTGCGACGCCCTGGTCCACGCCGCCGCCGACACCGACCACGGCCATGGCGGCGCGGCGCAGATGCGGACCAACGCCGAAGGGACCCGGACAACCCTGCGCGCCGCCCGGGCCGCCGGGGTGCGCCGCGTCGTGCACCTGAGCACGGAGTCGGTGCTGAGCGACGGGCGGCCGCTGCGCCATGTCGACGAGACCCGGCCCTATCCGGCCCGGCCGGCCGGCTCCTATTCCCGCAGCAAGATCGCCGCCGAGAAGATCGCCCTCTCCATGAACGACGAGACCTTCGCGGTCGTCGTCGTGCGGCCACGCTTCGTCTGGGGGCGCGACGACACGACGGCCCTGCCGACGTTGGTCGAGGCCGCCCGTTCGGGCCAACTGGCCTGGATCGACGGCGGCGGTTATCGGACCTCGACCACCCACATCGACAACCTCTGCCACGGGATCGACCTGGCGCTGCGGGCCGGACGCGGCGGCGAGGTCTATTTCCTGTCGGACGGCGAGCCGATGGCGTTCCGGACCTTCGTCTCGGCGCTGCTGGAGACGCAAGGCATGGCGGCGCCGGACAAGGTCGTTCCGCGCGGCGTGGTGCGTGCCGTCGCGGCCGTGGGCGACCTGATCGGCCTGGTCACGCGGGGCGTAAAGCCCGTGCCGCTGACCCTGCAAGGCTTCGCCGCCTCGGCCGTGGAGGTGACGCTCGACATCGGCAAGGCCCGCCGGGAACTCGGCTATGCGCCGGTTGTCTCCCTGGCCGAAGGACTCTCGGAACTGGCGGCGTCGGCGCGGCAGAGATAGTCCTCCAGGCGCGGGACGTCGCCGGGGCGTCCCGCCGCCAGCCAGTCGAGCTTGCCCCGCAGAAAGTCGAGGCCCGCGTCGAGTTCGGCCCGGCGCTGCAGCAGGCGCTCGATCTGCAGGCGCAGGACCTGCGCCGTGCGCTCGTCCCCGCCGCCGCCCGCCCGGTACTCCTCGTTCAGCGCCGCGATCTCCCGCAGCGAATAGCCCAGGGACTGCTGCAGGCGGATCATGCGGGCGGTGGTGACGTCGTCGCGGGTGAAGACCTGGTACGGATTGCCGCCGCCCTTGCCGCCCCGTTCGGGCCGCAGCAGCCCCTTGCCGACATAGAACCGGACGGTGTCGACGGGCAGGCCGGCGACGCGGGCGAACTCCGAGATCAGCATGCCGGCGGCTCCTTGACCATGGACCATGGTCCACACTTATAGGGCTGTTCGTCATCCATCCGGAGCCTTTCCATGACGAACCTTTCGCACGCCCTTCCCCAGGTCGAACTCGGGCGCGGCGGCCCTTCCATCGGCGCCCAGGGGCTGGGCTGCATGGGTATGAGCGAGTTCTACGGCGCGACCGACGAGGCCGAGGCCCGCGCCACGCTGGACCGCGCCCTGGAACTGGGCGTGACCCTGTTCGACACCGCCGACATGTACGGGCTGGGGGGCAACGAGGCCTTCCTGGCGGATTTCCTGCGCCGGAACCGGGGCTCGGCCCTGGTCGCCACCAAGTTCGGCTATGTCCGCACGCCGCAGACGCCCGACGACTGGAGCCTCAGCAACCGCCCCGAACACATCCGCGCGGCCGTGGAACGGTCGCTGCAACGCCTCGGGGTCGAGGCCATCGACCTCTACTACATGCACCGCCGCGACAAGGCCGTGCCGCTGGCCGAGTCCGTCGGCGCCATGGCCGAGCTTGTGAGCGCCGGCAAGGTGCGTCAGCTGGGCCTGTGCGAGGTCGAGCCCGACGAACTGCGCCAGGCTCATGCGATCCATCCGATCGCCGCCCTGCAATCGGAATGGTCGCTGTTCAGTCGCGATATCGAGGACGAGATCGCGCCGCTGGCCGCCGAGCTGGGCGTGACCCTCGTGCCCTTCGCGCCGCTGGGCCGGGGCCTGCTGACCGCCCGCGACTTCGCCCGCGCGCTGCCCAAGGACGATGCGCGCCTGAACTTCCCGCGCTTTGCACTGGAGAACCTGGACGGCAACGACCGGCTGGTCGCCGAGGTTGAGGCGATCGCCGCCGCGCATGGGATCACGGCTGCCCAGACGGCCCTGGCCTGGCTCTACGCCCGGGCCCGGGCGCTGGGCGTGGCCATGGTTCCGATCCCCGGCACGCGCCGGCGGACGCGCCTGGAAGAGAACCTCGCGGCGGCGACGCTGACGCTGTCGGAGGCCGACATGGACAGGCTGGAAACCCTGGCCGCGAAGGTCAGGGGCATGCGGGTCTGACGCCTCGCCGCCTCAGGCCGCCAGCGGCAGGGTGACCCGGAAGGCGGAACCCTCGCCGGGGCGACTGTCGACGCCCAGGCGGCCGCCGTGGGCTTCGACGATGGCCTTGCTGATGGTCAGGCCCAGGCCGTTGCCGTGGGCGGCCGCCGCGTCGGTCTGCCAGTTGCGGTCGAAGATCCGGGCGGCCTGTTCCTCGGTCATGCCCCAGCCGGTGTCGCGCACCTCGACCACTACGGCGGCGTCGGAGATCTCGCTGGTCAGCGACACCTGGCCGCCGGGGGCGGTGAACTTGATGGCGTTGGACAGCAGGTTGGCCACCACCTGCTCCAGGCGGGCGCCGTCGGCTTCGAGGAAGGCGTCGGCCGCGTCCAGGTCGCCGTGCGGCGCGTAGGAGAAGGCCACGCCCTTGCGCGCGGCCGAGACCTCGAACTGGCCGGCGACGTCGGCCAGCAGCCGGCGCAGGTCGACCGTCTCCTTCGACAGCACCAGCCCCCCGGCCTCGATCTTGGAATGGTCGAGGATGTTGCGGATCAGCCGGCGCATGGTCTCGGTGGCCATGCGGATGTTCTCGATCGCCCCCTTCATGCGCGGCTGATGGTCGAGCTCGGGCTCGGCCAGCAGGTTCTCGCTGGCGAACAGGATGGTGGTGATCGGGTTGTTGAGGTCGTGGGCGACGATCTCGACGGCCTCCTTGCGGGCCAGGGAGATGGACTTTTCCCGCTCGGCCAGGCGGGCGGCGGCCTGGTCGTAGGCGCGCTTCTGCTCGACGAGGCGCAGCAGCAGACGGCCCAGGAAGGCGCAGAAGGCGAAGGCGCAGACCGAGGCGACGGCCAGCACCCAGAACACGCCCCGCACCACGCGCTGGCTGTGGGCCCGCTCGGCCTGGTAGCCGGCGGTCGCTTGGTCGGCGAAGCGGTCGATGGCCGCGTTGAGCTCCGCCGACAGGGGCACGGCGTTGCGCTGGAAATAGGCGTTGGCCTCGGCCGGCGAGGCGCCGCCCAGCCGCTTGGCCAGGCCCGTGTCCTGCATGGTCAGCAGCCGGCGCTGCAGGGCGGCCACCGTGTCGAGGGTGGTGTGGGCGTCCGTGTCGCGCGCCAGACCGCGCAGCTGGCCCAGCAGGCTGTCGAACCGCTCGTTCGAACGCTTCAGCTCGCCCAGCGGCGCGGCGTCGCCGGTCAGCACGATCACCGGCACCAGCGAATTCTGCCGCATCTTCTCGCCGCGCAGCTCGTGGGCGAGGATCACCGTGCGGGCGTAGAGGGCGTCCAGCCGGTCCTGCGCGGTCGAGACCTGTGACAGGAACACCAGGGACGCGGCCAGCAGCGGCAGGAAGGCCAGGGCGATCAGCCCGACCAGCATCAGCAGCCTGCGCTCGTAATCGACCATCGGGGCTCCCGTCCGGCTGCCAGGCGCGTCGGCCTTAAGCCGACGCGTGGTCCTTCAGCACGCCCAGCGAGACGATCGCCAGGGTCTCCTCGTGGGTGGCCTCCAGAATGACCTGCGGGGCCATGCCGGCGTCCAGCGCCTCGCGCCAGCGGCCGGCGCACAGGCACCAGCGGTCGCCGGGCCGCAGGCCGCGGAAGGCGAATTCGGGACGCGGGGTCGACAGGTCGTTGCCGGACGCCTTGGAGAAGGCGAGGAATTCCTCGGTCATCACCGCGCAGACGGTGTGCAGGCCCAGGTCGTGCGGGCCGGTCTCGCAGCAGCCGTTGCGGTAGAAGCCGGTCACCGGATCCAGCGAGCAGGGGACCAGTTCGCCGCCCAGGACGTTGCGGGCCGTCTCGTCATATCGCGTGGGCGTGGGGCGCGTCGTCATGCGGCGAGCTTAACCCCGTTTGCCGCTTTCCCGCCATGGCTTCCCCCGAGACGGTAGCGGGCGCTTCGCCCGCCGCGATATCTCCGCTTTTCGGCCCGCGCGGCAGGTGCTTTACAGGTTTCGCGATCCCGCGCCTCGAGAGCCTCATGACCGACATCGCCCGGCCACGCCGCAGCGCCCTCTACATGCCCGCCTCCAACGCCAAGGCCGTGGAGAAGGCGCGCACGCTGGACGCTGACGTGATCATCCTCGATCTGGAGGACGCCGTCGCGCCGGAGATGAAGCTCGCCGCCCGCGAAGCCGCCGTGGCCGCGGTCAAGGCCGGGGGCTTTGGCCCGCGCGAGATCGTCATCCGCGCCAACGGCCTGGACACCCCCTGGGGCGCCGACGACCTGAAGGCCGCCGCCGAGGCCGGCCCCGACGCGGTGCTTGTGCCGAAGGTCAACGACGCCGCCGACGTCCACGCCTATGACGCGGCGCTGCACGCCGCCCCGATCCACACGAAACTCTGGACGATGATCGAGACCGCCAAGGCCGCCTTCCATCTGTGGGAGATCGCCGGCGCTTCGAAGACCACGCGCCTGTCGGCCTGGGTGATGGGGGTCAACGATCTCGCCAAGGAGATGCGGGCGCGGCAGACGCCGGGTCGCGAGGCCTTCCTGCCGATCCTGTCGTTGTCGGTGGCGGCCGCGCGGGGGCACGGCCTGTCCATCCTCGACGGGGTGCACAACGACATCGAGGACCTCCAGGCCCTGGAGGTCGTCTGCGGCCAGGCGGTGGACTTCGGCTTCGACGGCAAGACCCTGATCCACCCCAAGCATCTCGAGATCTGCAACCGCGTGTTCTCGCCCTCGGCCGACGAGATCGCCTGGAGCCGGGCGGTGATCGCCGCCTTCGCCGACCCGGACAACGCCGGCAAGGGCGCGCTGCGGGTCGAGGGCAAGATGGCCGAGCGCCTGCATCTGGTTCAGGCCGAACGCCTCGTGGCCGTGTCGGAAGCCATCGCCGCGAAGACGGCGGGCTGATAGGGAAATCTATGCGTCGCCTCGTCTTGCCGCCCGTTTTCCTTTCGGTCTCGCTGGTTGCCCTGCTGTCGATCCCGGTCGTCGCCCTGGCCCAGGCCTCGGCCCCCACCGCTGTTCCGGCCGCCTCTGCGTCTGACGCGGTGGTGACGACAGTCCCCCAGGCGCCTGTGGTCGCCCAGGCCCCGGCTTCCGCGCCGGCGATCCCGGTGGTCGCCGCGCCGCCGGCCGTTCAGCCTGGAGCTCCGCCCGCGGCCCAGCCCGCCGCCGATCCGCTGGCCGATCTGATCGCCGCCAGCGGCCCCCAGACCACCGACGAGGAGGACGAGGCCGCTTCCGCGCCCGCTCCGCGCCACAAGGCGACCATCCTGCCGATCCCGGCCCCCGAGCCCGCCGCCCCGGCCGCGGCCGGCGGGGCGATGAGCGTCGAGCAGGCCTATGAGCTGCGGGTGAAGGGCTCGATCGCCGCCGCGCAAGGGCTGCAGGGTCCGCTCGACGGCGGCTGGACGATCCGGGGCGCCGACGGAACCGCCCTCTACGCCCTGCAGATCGTCGATCCGGCCGGCGGCTATGGTCCGGTCGAGGGCGCCTGGCGCGACCTGCGCCGCAAGGGCGCGGTGGGCTCCACAGGCCTGATCGACAGCGTCGAGCGCACCTATGACGGTGGCGCGGCCGTGCGGTTCATGGCCAGGGCCGGGGTCGGTTCGACCCTATCGCTGAGCGGCGGTTCCGACGGCGACTGGAGCGGCCGCCTGGCCGAGGATGGCGCGGCTCCCGTGGCCGTCAGCGTCGAGCGCACCGGCATGCCGATCCTGCCGGCCGGCTACGCCAGCGCCGCGCGCGGACCGGTGATCTGGCCGCCCCGCGTCGCTCCTGCCGCCCGCCCTGTGGCCGCCGCCCCGGCCAAGGCCGCGCCCTGCGTCACCAAGGGCAAGAAGGGCAAGGCCCTGAAGGCCGCCAAGGCCAAGTGCGCCGCCGCGGCGAAGAAGGGCGGCAAGGCCTCGGCCCTGCGCTCGGGCAAGGCCGCCAAGGGCAAGGCGGTGAAGGGCAAGTCCGCCAAGGGCGCCAGCAAGAAGAAGGCGACCGCCGCGAAGGGCAAGAAGCGCCGGTAGGGACAGCGGCTCCGTGAAGCCGAGGTCGTCGCCCGAGATCCTCCCGCTTCACGGCAGGGCTATCAAATTGAGGATGCTTTCCTGGGCCTTGTGCCCAGGATCCATGCCTGCGGCATGGCTGTGATTTTGACGTCTGGTGGAGCCGAAAGTCCGAGGGCGCCCGCCAGATTCAACGAAGGCTGAACGATGGACCCTGGGCACAAGGCCCAGGAAGGCAGGTCTTTAGGGACGAGACCCGTGGCCAATTCCATATGTGATAGCCCCTCCCCTCAGGGAGGGGCGGGCCGGCCCGGCCCTCAGCCCAGCCTGTCCTGCCGCCTCAGCCATTGGCGCAGCACTGTCACGGTCTCCTCCGGGCGGTCGGTGAAGGTGGCGTGGCCGGCGCCGGGGACGACGGCCAGTTCTGATCCGGCGACGCGGCGGGCGAAGCGTTCGGCGGTGACCGGGCGGGCCTCGTCGTACTGGCCGACCATGAACAGGGTGCGCCTGCCCTCCAGCCGGTCGAGCAGCGGCTCGCCGTCATAGGTCTTCAGCGTTCCGGTCGACGAGAACTCTGTCGGACCCCACATGGCGCGGTAGAGGGTCTCGTTGAAGCCGCGATCGCCGGGCGGACGATAGGCGCGGTGGGCCGGCGAGGGCCGCTCACGAGTCAGGAAGGCCGCGTAGAAGGCGTCGGTGGCCGCCGCGCAGGCCTGTTTGGGCGGCGGCGGAGCGGGCGCCTCGCACTGCACCAACTGGTCGCGCACGGGCGCGGGCAGGTCGCCGCGCAAGGTCTCCGCATCGGCGATCCAGCTGCGGGTCGAGACCAGGGGACTGGCCAGGCACAGCCCCGCCTGGGCCGGCAGCCGCCGCGCGCCGTATTCCAGGGCCACCGTACCGCCCCAGCTGTGGCCGACCACGTGCCAGCGCGACACCCCCAGGCCCGCGCGCACGGCCTCCAGCTCGTCGACGAAGCGCGGCACGTTCCAGTTGGCCGGGTTCATCGGATGGTCCGACAGGCCGGAATCCAGCTGGTCGTAGAGGATCACCGCCCGCTCGTCGGCCAGGGCCAGGGCGTCGAGGAAGCCCGCGTGCGTGCCGCCTGGCCCGCCGTGGACGAAGACCACCGGCGCCAGCGGGCCATCCAGCCTCCCGTTGATCCGTACATAAACCCGGCCGCCGGGAACCTCGACCTTCAGGGCGCGGTCGGGCGGCGCGAAGGTCGCCGGCCGTCCCCCTTGCCGTTCCTCTGGCGCAAGACCCCGCGCGACCGCCCGATCGAGCGCCGTCGCCGCGCCCGTGGTCGCCAGGAGGCCCAGCAACGCCCGCCGATCGATCATCGTCCTTCCCCCCTCGTCTATGTCCGGCATGCACGCCCCGGCGGCGCAGGCCCTTGGTCCGGCAGGATCCAGGCCCCTTAGCCACCGCGCCTCGTCCATGACTGTGACCTAGCGCACGCCTTGCCGGGACACATCCCCCTCGTCTCGACACCCAAGCCTGGCGGCTCAGTGCGACCGGGGCGCCGGGCCGCCGGGCGTCGTTTCCGGCGCGTCGGCCAGGCCGCCTTCGATCGGCGTCGTGGGGGCGGCCAGCTCGTCACGCATGGCCTCGAGCACCGCCTCGACCACCTCGCCGGCCTCGCGCTGGTAATAGGCCGACAGGCCTCGGCCGACATGGCGCAGCAGGTCGGCCAGCATCATCCCCCAGGCCCGCGCCTCGTCGATCGGGGTGTCGTCATAGACCCCGATGCGCAGGCTGCAGTGCAGGCCGTGCTCGGCCACCCAGACCCGCGCCATCTCGGTGGCGCCCCCGTCGCGCAGGGCCGCGTCCGGAACCGGCTGTTCCCTCATGGTTGGTCTCCCCCATTTCGTTCTGGGCGCCGGCGTTCAGCCGTTGCCGCCTTCGCTGCCCCGCCGGTCGGACGCCGCCGTGCGGCGGGCCTGGCCTTCCTTCTGCTTGCGCCAGTAGTCGGCCCCGTCGTCGGGCTTGAACATGGTGCGCGGCGCTCCGACCCGGGTGACCACGGCGAAGACGTTGCCGGCCGGGTCGTAGATCAGGGTGTCGCCATTGGCGCGCTTGAGCGTCTGGCTGCCGGCCGGCGGCTTGGCGACGAAGGCGTGGGTCTTCTTCACATAGTCGTCGACGGTCCGGGCGCCGAACGCCTCGCCGAACCGCTCGAAGCCGCGCTGGGCGTTCTCCTCGGCGGTGCGTGTCCTGTTGGCGGCCCACATCGGCCGGCCGGCGATCAGCTGCACCGGCGCATCGCGCGGGTCGGCCGCCTGCCTTGCCGCGCCGGAGGCGTCGGCGACCTCGCCGGCGGCCGCCGGAGCGCCGCCCCCGCTACTGCTGGTTCCTTCGCTGGAGGCGACCTGGCCGCCCTTGGCGGCCTTCACCGCCGAGGCCCCGCCGTCGCAGCCCGCCAGCAAGGCGGCCGAAAGGGCCAGAAGTCCGAAACGCAACGCTCCCGTCATGCTCGCTCGCTCCCCGATTTTGCAATCTTAACGATTGGTGAACGAAAAAGGAACGCGAGTCGAGTCCCCTCGTGCATCTTCCGCGCGCGGCCTTCCAGCGCGATTGCCTGCGGGCGCGAGGCGCTCTATGCGCGGAGGGGAACCGGCGGACGAGAGGCCTTCAAGGTGAGCGACATCCCGGGCGGCAAGCGCGTGCTCCTGATCGTCGGCGGCGGCGTGGCGGCCTACAAGGCGCTGGAGCTGACCCGCCTGCTGCGCAAGGCGGGCATTGGCGTGCGGCCGATCCTGACCAAGGCCGGGGCGGAGTTCGTCACCCCGCTGTCGCTGGCCGCGCTCTCCGAGGACAAGGTCTATGACGACCTCTTCTCGCTGACCGACGAGGCCGAGATGGGCCACATCCAGCTGTCGCGCTCGGCCGACCTGGTGGTGGTGGCGCCCGCCACCGCCGACCTGATCGCCAAGGCGGCCAACGGCCTGGCCGGGGATCTGGCCTCCACGACCCTGCTGGCCACCGACAAGCCGGTGCTGATGGCTCCGGCCATGAACGTGCGCATGTGGCTGCATCCGGCCACGCAGCGCAACGTGGCGACCTTGAAGGCCGACGGCGTGAGCTTCGTCGGGCCCGACGAGGGGGCCATGGCCTGCGGCGAGTTCGGCCCAGGGCGCCTGGCCGAGCCGCCCGAGATCTTCGCGGCGATCGTGAAAATGCTGAACGCGCCGGCCGAGGAGATCTTCGAGGCCTGGCCGCTGGCCGGCAAGCGCGCCCTGGTCACGGCCGGTCCGACGTTCGAGCCGATCGACCCGGTGCGCGGCATCACCAACCGCTCCAGCGGCCGACAGGGCTACGCCATCGCTGGCGCCCTGGCCAAGCTCGGCGCCAAGGTCACCCTGGTCAGCGGGCCGGTGTCGCTGCCGACCCCGGCGGGCGTCGAGCGCGTCGACGTCGAGACCGCCCGCGAGATGCTGGCCGCGTCCCAGGCCGCCCTGCCGGCCGACGTGGGGGTGTTCGTCGCCGCCGTCGCCGACTGGCGGGTCGACGAAGTGTTCGGCTCCAAGCTGAAGAAGGACAAGGGCGGCCCGCCGGCCCTGACCTTCGTCGAGAACCCCGATATCCTGGCGACCCTGGCCGCCAGCGGTCCGAACCGGCCGAAGCTGGTGGTCGGCTTCGCGGCCGAGACCGACGACGTCGAGGCCCATGCCCGCGCCAAGCTGGCGCGCAAGGGCTGCGACTGGATCATCGCCAACGACGTGACCGAGCCGGGCGTCATGGGCGGGACGGAAAACGCCGTCCTGCTGATCGCCAAGGACCACACCGAACGCTGGGAACGCGCGTCCAAGGACGACGTCGCCCGCTCCATCGCCCAACGCATCGCGGAAGCTCTATGACCACCACGCCCCACATCCCCGTCGTCCAGCTCGCTCACGCCCACGGCCTGCCGCTGCCCGCCTACGAGACCGTCGGCGCCGCCGGCATGGACCTGCGCGCCGCCGTCGAGGAGGACGCGCCCCTGACCCTGAAGCCGGGCGCGCGGTTCATGGTCCCCACGGGCCTGGCCTTCGCCGTGCCGGCTGGTTTCGAGGCCCAGGTGCGGCCGCGCTCGGGCCTGGCGGCCAAGGCGGGGATCACCTGCCTGAACTCGCCGGGCACGATCGACAGCGACTATCGCGGTGAAGTGAAGGTGATCCTGGCCAATCTGGGCGCCGAGGACTTCGTGATCCGCCGCGGCGACCGCATCGCCCAACTGGTCATCGCGCCGGTGGTGCAGGCGGCCTGGAGCCTTGTGGCCAGCCTCGACGACACCGACCGTGGCGCCGGCGGCTTCGGCTCGACCGGCGGGCGGTAAGGCAAGCTGTGACCCCTCTCTCTTTGAGAGAGGGGATCAGCGCGTGCTCAGGCCCACCAGCAGGTAGCCGCCAAAACCGGTCGCGAAGGCGGCGGCGGCCAGCCACAGCATGGGGCGGACCAGGGGCAGGGGCGGGGGAGCGTTCATCGGGGGCGCGTCCTTGGCGCGTTCGGCCGAAGCTCGGCCTTGTTCGAATACGCGCGGCTCCGTCCCCCGGTTGCGGCCGTACGTCGGTTTTATCTCACGATTCGCGTCAAAGATGCAAAATCGTCGAATGCTCCAAGGTGGAGAGCCCCGCTCCACTGTATTCGAAAATAATCAGAACACGGATAAATATCACCCGCTTCGACCTGCGGAGTCAAAGCCTGCGACCACACGTCGCACCCTATGGTCTATCCTTGCGGCAGAATGATTTGATTGCACGGAACAATCAAGAACGTCGTTCGATATGCACTTCGTGTGTTCATGAATAATATCCATTAATCCGCATCGGCGAAACTCCTCTCAACACTCTCCTGGGAAGTCTCGTGATGCTCAGCAACCTCAAGGTGGCGCACAAGCTGCTCCTGGCCTTCGCCGTGCTGGTGGCGGCCGTGGCCGGCGCAGGGGCCCTGGCCTGGAGCGGCCTGGCGTCGATCCAGCGGGTCACCGCCCTCAACGCCCACAGCTACGACTATCTGGCGCTGGTCGAGAAGGCCGGCGCGGATCTCGTCGAGCAGCAGAACGCCGCGCGCGGCTTCGTGGCGAGCCTGGATCCGTCGTTCGTCGAAAAGTACCAGAGCTACCAGGGCAAGTACGACGAGGCTTTCCAGGCCCTGACCGCCGGCGCCGAGGACGACGCCGAAAAGGCCAATCTCGACACCCTGACCCAGGCGGTGAGCGTGTTCCGCGCCGAGACCCTGGCCCAGATCGCCGACGCCAAGGACCCCGCCAAGCTGGAGGCGTCCCGCGTCGGCATCGGCAAGAGCGGCCGCCTGACCAATGTGCGCAAGGCGCTGAAGACCATAGACGAGGCCGAGCAGGCCCAGCTGGCCCAGCGGATCGAGGAACAGAAGCGCGCCTTCGCGGGCGCCGGCCTGGCCCTGGCCCTGGGCGGCGCCGCCGCCGTTGGCATCGCCGTGCTGATGGGCTGGCTTCTGGCCCGCAGCATCGCCGCCCCGGTCGACGCCATGACCTCGGCCATGCGCCGCCTGGCCGACGGCGACAACGCCGTGGCCGTGCCCGCCCTGGGCCGCAAGGACGAGATCGGGGCGATGGCCCAGGCCGTGCTGACCTTCAAGGATGCGGCGATCGAGAAGCTGCGGGTCGAGGGCGAGGCCGTCGAGCAGCGCCGCCGGGCCGAGGCCGAGCGTGGCGCCAACGAGGCCGAGCGCGCCGCGTCGGCCCGCGAGCAGGCCGGGGTCGTCGCCCAGGTCGGCGAGGGGCTGGAGCGCCTGGCGCAGGGCGACCTGACCGCTCGCCTCGACCACGCCTTCCCGCCCGCCTATCGCAAGCTGCAGGACGACTTCAACGCCGCCATGCAGAGGCTGCAGGAGACCATGAGCGTGATCACCGGTGCGGTCGGCGGCATCCGGGCCGGCTCGGGCGAGATCAGCCACGCCGCCGACGATCTGTCGCGCCGCACCGAACAGCAGGCCGCCAGTCTGGAAGAGACCGCCGCGGCGCTGGACGAGATCACCGCCACCGTCCGCCGCGCGGCCGAAGGCGCGGGCACCGCTCGCAGGTCTGTCGACGCCGCCCGCAAGGACGCCGAGGCCGGCGGGGCCGTGGTCGAGCGCGCCGTCGCCGCCATGACGCAGATCGAGGCCTCCTCGCGCGAGATCGGCAACATCATCG
Source organism: Caulobacter sp. SRI_008 (assembly GCF_057586355.1). Taxonomy (NCBI): domain Bacteria; kingdom Pseudomonadati; phylum Pseudomonadota; class Alphaproteobacteria; order Caulobacterales; family Caulobacteraceae; genus Caulobacter; species Caulobacter sp. SRI_008. The sequence continues at coordinate 70,590 of NZ_JBYCZS010000021.1, read as the reverse complement.
GGGTGATCGACGAGATCGCCTTCCAGACCAACCTCCTGGCCCTGAACGCGGGCGTCGAGGCGGCGCGGGCCGGCGATGCGGGCAAGGGCTTCGCGGTCGTGGCCTCCGAGGTTCGCGCCCTGGCCCAGCGCTCGGCGGAAGCCGCCAAGGAGATCAAGGGCCTGATCGGCGCGTCCGGCCAGCAGGTGGACGAGGGCGTGGCCCTGGTCGGCCAGACCGGCGAGGCCCTGCGCCGCATCACCGCCGGGGTGCTGGAGATCAACCATACGGTGGCCGAGATCGCCGCCGGCGCCCAGGAACAGGCCACGGGTCTGGCCCAGGTGAACGTCGCCGTGAACCAGATGGACCAGGCCACCCAGCAGAACGCCGCCATGGTCGAGCAGTCGACGGCGGCCAGCCACTCGCTGTCCAACGAGGCGGCCGAGCTGGCGCGGCTGGTCGGCCGGTTCAAGATCGGCGGCGGCGCTAGCGCGGCGAAGCGGGCGGCTTAGTTTCCTTCTCCCCTTGCGGGAGAAGGTGGCGGCCGAAGGCCGACGGATGAGGGGTCTCTCAGACGTTAGACCTCTCGCCCGGTCGATCCGTCGTCGCGGCGGACAAGGCTTTCGACCCCTCACCCGACCTCCTTCGGAGGCCACCCTCTCCCGCAAGGGGAGAGGGAAAAAGAAAACGCCCCGCCTGGGTGACCGGGCGGGGCGTTCTCGTTTCAGGTCAGCTCAAGTCAGCCGATCACGCCCCCGGGGGAACCGGGAAGCCGCGGTCGCGCATCAGGGCGCCGATCTTGACGTCGCGGCCGCGGAAGGCGCGGAACTGCTCGGCGGGGTCGACCGAGTTGCCGCGCGACATGATCGTCTTGATCAGGCGCTGGCCGGTGGGCTTGTCGTAGAAGCCGCCCGGCGCCTCCTGGAAGGCCTCGGCGACGTCGGCGGTCAGGGTGTCGGCCCACAGGTAGCTGTAGTAGCCGGCCGAATAGCCGTCGCCCGAGAACACGTGACCGAACTGCGGCGTGCGGTGCCGCATGACGATCTCCTTGGGCATGTTCAGCTTGGCCAGTTCCTCGCGCTCGAACTTGTCCGGATCGATATCGACGCCGCCCGCCAGGTGCAGCTTCATGTCGATCAGGGCGCTGGCCAGGTACTCGGTGGTGTCGAAGCCCTGGTTGAAGGTCGAGGCCTTCTTGATCTTGTCCACCAGGGCCTGCGGGATCGGCGCGCCGGTCTTGTAGTGGACGCAGAACTTGTTCAGCACCTCGGGCGTCGACAGCCAGTGCTCGTTCAGCTGGCTGGGGAACTCGACATAGTCGCGGGCGACGTTGGTGCCCGAGACGGTCGGATAGGTGACGTCGCTGTTGAGGCCGTGGATGGCGTGGCCGAACTCGTGGAACAGGGTATTGGCGTCGTCCCACGAGATCAGCACCGGCTCGCCGGGCTTGCCCTCGATGAAGTTGGAGTTGTTGGAGACGATCGTCGAGATCGGCTTCTTGAAGCGCTCCTGGTTGCGGTAGGCGTTCATCCAGGCGCCCGAGCGCTTGCCCTGGCGGGCATAGGGGTCGAAGTACCACAGGCCCACGTGCTTGCCGCCGCGCAGCACCTCGTAGACGGTCATGTCGTCCTGGTAGACGGGCAGGCCCGACACCTTCTTGAATTCGAAGCCGTAGACCTGGCCGGCGGCCCAGAACATGCCTTCGCGCAGCTTCTCCAGCTGCATGTACGGCTTCACCTCGTTCATATCGAGGTCGTACTTCGCCTTGCGGACCTTCTCGGCGTAGAAGCGGTAGTCCCAGGGCTCGATCTTGAAGCCGCCGCCTTCCGCATCGACGATCGCCTGCATGTCGGCGACGTCCTTGGCGACCTGTTCGATGGCCGGGGTCCAGACGGCTTCCATCAGGGCCATGGCCTTGTCGGGTGTCTTGGCCATCGAGTTTTCGAGGCGCCAGTGGGCGTGGGTCTCGAAGCCCAGCAGCTTTGCGCGCTCGGCGCGCAGCTTGAGGATCTTGGAGATCAGGGCGTTGTTGTCGGTCGCGCCGCCGTTGTCGCCGCGGTTGACGAAGGCCTTCCAGACCTTCTCGCGGGTGGCGCGCACCGGCGAGTTGGTCAGGTAGGGGTCAACGCTGGAGCGCGTGTTGACGATGATGTTCTTGCCCGGGAGCTTGCGCTGCTCGGCGCTGGAGGCCGTCGCGCCCTTGATGGCGTCGGGCAGACCGGCCAGGTCGGCCTCGGTCAGCTCGATATAGGTCTCCTCGTCGGCCAGCAGGTTCTGGCTGAACTTGGTGAAGAGGCCCGACAGCTCGGTGTTGATGGCCGCGACACGGGCCTTGGCGGCCGGATCCAGCTTGGCGCCCGAGCGCACGAAGTTGGTGTAGTAGATCCAGACGAGGCGCTGCTGCTCGGCGGTCAGCTTGGCCTTCTCGGGGCTGTTGTAGACGGCCTCGATACGGGCGAAGAGCCCGGCGTTCTGGGTGATCTTGTCGCCGATCTCCGAGAACTTGGCGTCGATCGCCGGCTCGATGGCCTGGTACTCGGGCGAGCTCATGTTCGAGCCCCAGATGCCGTAGTAGCAGGCGACGTCGGCCAGGGTGCGGCCAGTGTCTTCCAGCGCCGCGATGGTGTTGGCGAAGGTCGGCTTTTCCTTGTTGGCGACGATGGCGTCGATCTCGGCCAGGTTCCTGGCCATGGCCGTATCGACGGCCGGGGTCAGGTCGGCGACCTTCATCTTGTCGAAGGCGGGGACACCGCCGTACGGGCCGGTCCAGGGAGCGAGCAAGGGATTGGTCTCCGCGGCGAAGGAAAGGGCGGGCGCGGCGGCGCTCGCGGCGGCGGCCGCGGCGGTCGAAAGCAGGAAGGTGCGACGTTGCACGGATGGCTCTCCGTTGAGTGTGGCCGGACCCTAGGCCATGCCCGCGCGCCCGTCACATGACAGGACCGTAACCTTTTCAAAGCCGACGCCTTTTCCGCCCTTTTCCCTCGTGCGGGCGCATGGACGGAGGCCCTCGGCGCGGCTAATGCTCAGGCCATGACCATCGGCGTTTTCGACTCCGGCGTGGGCGGCCTCAGCGTCCACCGCGCCCTCGTGCAGCGTCTGCCCCAGGCGGACTTCGTCTACCTGGCCGACCAGGCCAACGCCCCCTATGGCGGCAAGCCGGGGGAAGAGATCGTCGACCTGACGCGGGCCGGCTGCGAGCGCCTGTTCGAGGCCGGCGCCGGCCTGGTGGTCCTGGCCTGCAACACCGCGTCGGCCATCGCCCTTCGCCGCCTGCAGCAGACCTGGCTGCCGGGCTATCGCAAGCAGCTGGGCCGTCCGATCAACATCCTGGGCATCATCGTGCCGACCATCGAGGCGGCCACGGGCCTGCCCTGGGAGCACGAGGCCGAGCGCCGCGGCGACAAGGTCGAGCAGCTCGACGTGCTGGGGGTGTTCTCCACGCAGGGGACGACCAATTCCCGCGTCTACGAGATCGAGATCGACAAGCGAAAGCAGGACCTGGCGGTGTTCTCACAGCCCTGTCCTGACCTGGTGCCGATGATCGAGGCCGACGCCGGCGTCGTCGACCTGGCCAAGGCCGTCGAAGGCTATGTCCTGGCGCTGAAGACCCGCATCGGCCGCTATCCCGACCGCGCCGTGCTGGGCTGCACCCACTACGAGATCATCGCCGACATCTTCCGCGCCGCCCTGCCGGCCGGCACCCCGGTGATCCACCAGCCGGCCTCGACCGCCGACTCCCTGGAGCGCTACCTGGAGCGTCACCCCGAGTACGGCCCGGGAACGGGCGGCGGCCGCGTCTTCCTGACCACCGGCCAGCCGGGTCCGCAGAACGGCCTGGTGCAGAGCTTCTGGGGCGGCCCGCTGGTGTTCGAGAAGGCCTGACGGCTTCCTCTTGCCTGAATGGCGCAGCTGGCGCTTGATCCTCCGAACATCGTTTCCGGAGACGCGCCATGAAACTCGCCGCCCCCGTTCTCGCCGTCCTGACCCTGCTGGCGGCCGGCGCCGCGCGCGCCGAGGTGGTCGACGCCCAGCCGAACGGTTTCGAGACCAAGCGCGCCGTGGTCATCGCCAAGCCCGCCGCGGAGGTCTGGGCGGCGCTGGTGCAGCCGGCCAAGTGGTGGAGCAGCGACCACACCTGGTCGGGCTCGGCCGCCAACCTGTCGCTGGGCGCGGCGCCGGGAGCCTGCTTCTGCGAGAAGATGCCTAATAGCGGCGCGGTGCTGCACATGACCGTCGTCAACGCCCAACCGGGCAAGCAGCTGACCCTGTTCGGCGGCCTGGGACCCCTGCAGTTCTCCGGCGCCAGCGGTCACCTGGTCTGGGCCCTGGCCGAGGCCGACGGCAAGACCACCCTGACCTGGAGCTATGACGCCGGCGGCTACATGAAGGGCGGTCTCGACAAGATCGCCCCGGTCGTCGACCAGGTGCTCGGCCAGCAGCAGGATCGCCTGAAGGCCTATCTGGAGACGGGCAAGGCCGGGTAGGACCGGTTCGCCAGAGACGGCGCGGCCGCCAATCCGACCCCATGTTCGAAGCCATGCATCACGACCTGATCTTCGGGGCCCGGATCCACGATCCGGACTACTGGCGCGCACATCCCATGGTGCGTGGCAGCCAAGCCGAGTTCGAAGGGCCGCATGGCTGGGTCGGGCTTACGCTCGAACCCGCGCCGACCGCGAGCCGCTGCATGGCGAGGCCTGCCAGCGAGGAAGCCACCCGAGACGCGCCGGACCTTTACTTCTGGGGAGAGGGCGACTGTCCCCTGGACCTGTTCGAGACCGCGCCACGGGCGCGCGAGTTGCTTGTCTGGATCGAAGGTCCGACGGCTAACGACGATCGCACCTGCTGGTCCGTTGGAATCTGGCTTCAAGACCCTGTTCGCTGAAGGGGCGGGTCGAGACCCCGCGGCCCTCAGTGCAGTCCGCGCAGCAGGTCGATGCGGCGCATGGCCTTGCCGGGCAGGGCCGACATCCGGCCCAGCGGCAGGGCCTCGGCGACCTGGCGCACGCCCCAGGCGGCCGAGCGCACGAAGGTGGCCGGCGAGGGCGCGCCGTAGAAGCCGAACACCACGGTCTGGCGGGCGTTGGAGAGCTCGCGCTTGAAGCGGTAGTCGCCGGTGCCCAGGTCCAGCCGCGTATGGGGGCCGCCGTCCATGCCCTTGAGGATGTCCTGGAACAGCAGCAGGCCGGGCGAATAGCGGTCGAACTTGGCGTTGTGCGCGATCAGCCAGCCGTGGATCGTGTGCGCCCCGCGCAGGTGCAGGTGCACGGCGGCCAGTTCGTCGCCCAGGTGCAGGGTGTAGAGCCCGCCGCCGAAGTCCGGGTCGCGACGGGCGAACATGTCCTCGACCAGGCGGTTGACCCAGTCGGTCTTGAAGAGGTCGGTCTGGCCGGTGGCCAGCAGCTGCTCGCGCTTCCAGGCGATCAGCTGGTCGAAGTCGGCGCGGTTTTCGGACATGGCGGCGTAGCGGGCGGGGCCCACCTCGCGCTCGGCCTTGCGGCGCTTCTTGTCGATGTCCTTGAGCACGCCGACGCCCGCCGTCTTGCGGTCGGCGGCGTAGGCCTCGTAGCCGGCGGAGACGTCGACGATCCAGGAGTCGGCCTGGCCGCGGCCGTGCCGGGCCAGGGTCTCGTCGTCGGCCAGCATGTGGCAGAAGTCCAGGCGCTGGGCCTTGAGCGCGGCCAGCAGGCGGCGCGGATCGACGGCGATGTCGTGTTCGGAGACCAGGGCCTGATAGTCGCACATGGGCGCGCCGGCCGGCATGGCCACGCCCGCCTTCACCCGCACCGGCAGGTAGGCGAGAGCCTGGCCGTCGTCGCCGCGGATCACGGCGACCTTCACGCGATCGCCCTGTTCGCCCTGGGCGGTGGCGACCGCCTTGGCCCATTGCGGCGACAGGAACGGAGAGTCGAGGCGCGGCTGCAACGCCTGAAGCGAGGTCCAGCGCGCGCTGTCCTCCGGCGAAAGCTGCAGAGCCTGGATGACGTCGATCTTCACGGGCGCCCCCCGAGCGCTGATCACGGACCTCCAGAAGGCCAGGTACCGTGATAGCGCCCAGAGATTGCGGTCCGGTTTACGGACGTTGCAGCGTCAGTCCATCAGTTTGCGGGTCAGATACGTGTATTCGAGGGCCACCCGGCGGGCGGTCTCGGCCAGGTTGGCGCTGGCCGCGTGGCCGCCGTCGACGTTCTCGTAGTACAGCACCGGATAGCCGAGGGCCTCGAGCCTGGCCGCCGCCTTGCGGGCGTGGGCCGGGTGGACGCGGTCGTCCTTGGTCGAGGTCTCGATGAACACCTCGGGGTACTTCTGGCCGGCCTTGAGGTTCTGGTAGGGCGAGTACTTCTCGATCACCGCCAGCTCCGAGGGGATCTGCGGGTCGCCGTACTCGCCGATCCACGACGAACCCGCGCCGATCTGGCTGTAGCGGACCATGTCGAACAGCGGCACCTGGATGACGACGGCGTTGTAGAGCTCGGGACGCTGGGTCAGGGCCACGCCCATCAGCAGGCCGCCGTTCGACCCGCCCATGATCCCCAGCCGGCGCGGCGAGGTGATCTTGCGCGAGATCAGGTCTTCGGAGACGGCGAAGAAGTCGTCATAGACCCGCTGGCGGTTGGCCTTCAGGCCCTGCTCGTGCCAGCTCGGCCCGAACTCGCCGCCGCCGCGGATGTTGGCGACCACATAGGCGCCGCCGCGCTCCAGCCAGAGCTTGCCGGTCACGCCGGAATAGCCGGGCGTCATCGAGGCCTGGAAGCCGCCGTAGGCGTAGAGCAGGGTCGGGGTCGTCCCGTCGTACTTGAGGCCCTTGGGTCGGACCAGGAAGTACGGGATCTTCGTGCCGTCCTTGCTGGTCGCCTCGAACTGCTCGACCACGTGGGTCGAGGCGTCGAACTTGGCGGGGGCGGCTTTCACCTTGTCCAGCTTGCCGGTGGCCGCGTCGGCCAGCCAGTAGGTGGTCGGCGTCAGGTAGCCGGTCACGCTGACGAAGATGCGGTCGTCCTTGTCGGAGGCCGACCCCAGTCCGACCGTCGAATTGGTCGGCAGGTCCAGCTTGGTCCGGGTCCAGGCGCCGCCCTTGAAGTCATAGACATGGGCGCCGCCGGTGACGTTCTGGAACAGGGCCACCACCAGCCGGTCGCGCGTGGCGCTGACGCCCTCGATCGCCTCGCGGGCGGTCGGGTGCAGGATCAGCGTCGCCTTGGCCGTTTCCGGCGCGGCCTTGAAGGCGGCCAGGTCGAAGGCGGCCAGGTCGCCGGTCTTCAGGCCCTGCTCGGCCCAGTCCTGCTCGACGCTGAACACCAGCTGGCCCTTGACCAGGGCCTGGATCGACGACTTCAGCGGGAAGGGCAGCTTCACCGTCTTGTCGCCGACCACCATGTGGGTCTCGGCGTTGAAGGTGTCGAGCGGCCGGTTGACGAACACCGCCTGCACCACGCCGTCATGGTCGCGCAGGGCGTAGGGCGACACGCCGTAGCCGCCGTCGTCCTTGGTCCCGCGGTAGATCTCCTTGGCGGCCGACAGGGGCTGACCGCGTTTGACCAGCTTGACCACGTAGGGATAGCCGGAGGTCGTCACCTCGCCCGGGGTCCAGTCGGTGGCGACGATCAGGGTGTCCTTGTCGATCCAGTCGAACCGGTGCTTGCCCTCGGGCAGCTCGAAGCCGCCGGCGACGAAGGTCTTGGTCTTGACGTCGTACTCGCGCACGACCACGGCGTCCTTGCCGCCGTTCGACAGCTGGACCAGGCAATACCGGCTTTCCGGGGCCAGGCAGCTGGCGCCCTTCCAGACCCAGTTCTTGCCTTCCGCCTTGGCCAGGGCGTCGAGGTCGAGGATGGTCTCCCAGGTCGGCTGCGCCGTGCGGTAGCTCTCCAGGGTGGTGGTGCGCCAGACGCCGCGCACGTGGTCGGCGTCCTGCCAGTAGTTCCGCAGGTCGTGGTCGTCGATGAAGGCCACGCCCGGAATGCGGTCCTTGGCGTTGACGATCGCCAGGGCGGAGTCGTGCAGGCCCTGGTAGCGCGGGTCGCCCTGCAGGATCGGCAGGGTGCGGTCGTTCTGGGCCTTGGCCCAGTCGAGCGCCTTCGTCCCCTCGATCTCCTCCATCCAGATGTAGGGATCGTCCTTGCCCAACTCGGTGAGCGGGGTGCGGGCGGCGGTGTCGGCGGGCGCGGGGGCGGCGTGGGCGGAAACGGTCATCAGGCTCGATGCGGCAAGGAGGGCCAGGACAAGGCTACGCATTTAGTGATCCATCAGCTGGCGCGACAGGTAGGTGTAGTGCAGCGCCCAGCGCTTGGCGTTGGCCGCCGGGTCGGCGCCGTTGGCGTGACCCCCGTCGGTGTTCTCATAGTAGAGGTAGGGCTGGCCCAGATCGCCGAGCTTGGCGGCGAACTTGCGGGCGTGGCCGGGGTGCACCCGGTCGTCCTTGGTCGAGGTGGTGATGTAGGCCAGGGGGTATTTCACGCCCGGCCTCAGGTTCTGGTACGGGCTGTACTTCTCGATCCACGCGCGCTCGGCCGGGATGGCCGGGTCGCCATACTCGCCGATCCACGAGGCCCCGGCCGGCAGCTGGGTGTAGCGGATCATGTCCAGCAGCGGGCTTTCCACCACCACGGCGTTCCACAGGTCGGGCCGCTGGGTCAGGGCGACGCCCATCAGCAGGCCGCCGTTCGAGCGGCCGTAGGCGCCCAGGTGACGCGGGCTGGTGACCTTGGTCGAGATCAGGTCCTCGGCCACGGCGAAGTAGTCCTCGTAGGCCCGCTGGCGGTTGGCCTTCAGGGCCGCCTCATGCCAGGCCGGACCGAACTCGCCGCCGCCGCGGATATTGGCCACCGCGTAGCTGCCGCCGCGCTCGAGCCAGAGCTTGCCGACCAGCGGGTCGTAGACCGGCAGTTTCGACAGCTGGAAGCCGCCGTAGGCGTGCAGCAGGGTGGGGGCGGAGCCATCGAGCTTCGCGCCCTTCTGGCTGACCAGGAAGTAGGGGATCTTCGTGCCGTCCTTCGAGGTGGCTTCCTTCTGCTCGACCTTCAGCTTGGAGGCGTCGAAGCGGGCCGGCAGGGTCTTGACGGTGTCGGCGCCGGCCTTGGTCGCGTCGGCCAGCTTCAGCTGGGTCGGGGTGACGAAGCCCTCGACCGAGTAGAACAGCTGGTCGCCCTCGTCGGCCGTCGCGACGATCGAGACGGCGGCGTTGTCGATCACCGGCAGGGCCTCGCCGCGCCAGCCGAACTCGCCCTTATCGGTGAAGCTGGTCAGGCCGCCGCGTACGTTGTCGTAGATCACCGCCACCACGCGGTGGTCGGTCACCGCCACCTGGTCGATCGACTGGCGCGGACCGGGCGCGAAGATCTGGCAGGGGCTGCAGTCGTTGCTGACCGTGATGTCGCCGTTGGCATCGGTCTTGAGTGGGAACAGCCGATCAGGCGCGACCGCCACCAGGGCGCCGGCCGGAAAGACCTTCTGCCGGCCGTTGGCGTAGGGCCGGGTGAAGGTCCAGGGCTCTTCGACCGTCAGGATCAACTCGCCGCCGATCAGGCCGCGGATCGACGAGCGCTCGGGGATCGGCAGCTGGGTCGCCTTGCCGTCCTCCAGCAGGAAGGTCTTGGTGTGGAAGAAGTCGGTGGCCCGCTCGATCAGCACCACCCGGTGTCCCTCCGCGTCGCGCAGCACGTGCGGGCGGGCGCTGACGTCGGCCTTTTCGCCGCGGAACACCTCGACGGCCTCGCCCAGCGACTGGCCGCGCTTCAGGGTCTTCACGACCATGCCGTAGCCGCTGTCGGTGGTCGTGCCCGCGCCCCAGTCGCGGGTCAGGATCAGGGTGTCGGCGTCCAGCCAGTCGACCGTCTGCTTGCTCTCGGGCAGAAGGAAGCCGTCCTTGACGAACGCCTTGGTCGTCAGGTCGAACTCGCGCACCTCGACGGCGTCCTTGCCGCCGTTCGACAGGTTCACCAGGCACCGGTCATGGGTCTTGGGCCGACAGTCGGCGCCCTTCCAGATCCAGTTCTTGCCCTCGGCCTTGGCCAGGGCGTCCAGGTCGATGACCGTCTCCCACTTGGGATCGGCCGAGCGGTAGCTCTCCAGGCTGGTGCGGCGCCAGACGCCGCGCACGTGGTCGGCGTCCTGCCAGAAGTTGAACACGGTGGTCCCGACGAAGCTGGGGGCGGCGATGCGGTCCTTGGCGGCCAGCACCTTCAGCGCCGCGTCGTGCAGACCCTGGTACCGCTTGTCGCCGGTCAGAACGGGCAGGGTCTTGGCGTTCTCGCCCTTCACCCAATCCAGCGACGAGGGCGTCTCGACGCCTTCGAGGGCCAGATGGGGGTCTTCCTGGGCGCGGACGGGGCCGGCGGCGAGGAGGGCGAGGGCCAGGGCGGCGGTCGAAACGGAGCGGAGCGTCAGCATGGCGGGGGACGTTAATGCCATTCCCGGCGCTGGCTAGGCCATTTTTGACCCTGGACAGGGTGGAGCGTTCTCTCCTCCGTAAAACCCCCGCGAAAGCGGGGGCCCAGGCTTTTTCTGAAACGCGGGGCGCTCGACGATAAAACGCCTGGGTCCCCGCTTTCGCGGGGATTTTACGGAAGATTGGTCCCTAGGCGCCGTCGTCCGGAATGCACAGCAGCTTGCCGCAGGCCTTGCAGTGCACCGCGTCCGGATCGTGCTTGCGCAGGCCGCAGTCGGGGCAGGGGTGGGTCACCTTGTGCGGCCGCAGGATCGACTGGATCAGGCCGATGAACAGCGACACCCCGCCCAGCATCACCGCCATCGACAGCAGCTTGCCCCAGACGCCCGGCAGGGTGACGTCGCCATACCCTGTCGTCGTCAGGCTGGTGACGGTGAAGTAGAGGGCGTCCACATAGCCGGCCACGCCCTCGTGCCGGCCCGCGAAGCTCGTATAGACGAAGCCCGTCACCACGAAAACGAAGGTCAGCAGCGACGAGGCGGCCTTGGTGACATCCTCGATGCGGGTGTCGTCGTAGCGGCGCGCCACCGTGCGCCAGAAGAACTCGCTGCGCACCAGGGTCCACAGCCGCAGCACCCGCAGGAACCCGAAATTGAACAGCCAGGCCGGGAACAGCAGGGTGGCCAGCACCAAGAGGTCGATCCAGGTGATCGGCTTCTTCAGCCAGCTCCTGATGTCGCCGTGGGCGATGGCCCGCGCCACGAGATCCACCGCCAGGAACGCCGCCACTCCGTAGTCGATCAGATAGAAGGTCACGCCGTGCCGGTGCATCAGCGGCGCGGCGATGAAGAAGGCGATGATCGCCAGGTCGATCAGGATCACCGCATAGCGGAACCGCACCGCCGCCGGCGACGCCCCGTGATAGAGCGCCCGCAGCCGGGCCCTGAGACGAAGGTCTTCAGCCATTGTCGGCGACCAGCCGCAGCGGGGTCCGTTCGCGCGCCACCGGCGCGGGCGGCGGGCCGCCGACAATGGCCAGGGCCGTCTCGTAGCCGCCGCCGAAGTCGATCCGGGTCACGGTCGCCAGCCGTCGCGCGGCGGGCTGGGCCTCCCAGACCGCGTCGGGGCCGATGTCCTGCATCCAGACCACCCCGCCTTCGATGCTGATGACCGCGCCGATGTAGCAGGCCTCCGGCGTTTCGGCTTCGGCGTGGACCGTGACGACCGGGAACACCCGGCTCGCGGTGAGCAGGATGTCGCTGGCGCTGTTCAGCGCCACGGTCGGTGTTTCGGGAAAGGTCTCGCCGCGCTTTTCGAGCGCGGTTTCGACGAATTGCGGATAGGGCGCGGGCTGCAGGTTCTTGACGTCGGCCAGGCGATAGCAGCTGAAGCCATTGAAGCGGATATGGTCGCCGACCTCGCTGAGCATGATGAAGACGGGCCCGATTCCGACCACGTAGCCCTTCACCCAGCCGTCCTCGAAGCGCCGGTGAAAGCGCATCAGCCGGCGCTCCTGCATGGCGCGTGTCAGCTGTTGGCGAGTGTCCTTGGCCGTCATCTCACTGCGTCGTCCCGCTGCGGTGCATTTTGCACCGCTTTCCACTATATAGCGGCCTTATGAGCCGCACCTTCCTGAAGATGAACGGGCTCGGCAACGACTTCGTCGTCATCGAGACCCTCACCCAGCCGTTCGAACCCTCCGCCGAGGAGATCCGCCAGATCGCCAAACGCGGCCAGGGCGGGATCGGCTGCGACCAGGTGGTGGCCATCGATCCGCCGAAGGCCGAGGGCGCCTCGGCCTATGTGCGCTTCTGGAACGCCGACGGCGAGCCGGCCGGCGCCTGCGGCAACGGCACCCGCTGCGTGGCTTGGCTGCTGATGCAGTCGGGCGGCAAGAACGAGGTGGCCTTCGACACCGTCGCCGGGCGCCTGTCGGGCGTCATGGCCGGCGACAAGCGCGTCACGGTCGACATGGGGCCGCCGCGCCTGGGCTGGGAGCAGATCCCGCTGTCGGAAGAGATGGACACCGCCCGCGTCGAGCTGCAGGTCGGCCCGATCGACGCGCCGTGGGTGCACACCCCGGTCTGCGTCTCTATGGGCAATCCGCACGTGGTGTTCTTCGTCGACGCCCCGGTCAGCGACGAGTTCGCCGAGAAGACCGGCAGCTTGGTCGAGCATCACCCGCTGTTCCCTGAGGGCGTCAATGTCGGCTTCGCCCACGTCGTGTCGCGCGACCATATCAAGCTGAAGGTTTGGGAACGGGGCGCTGGCCTGACGTCGGCCTGCGGCACCGGCGCCTGCGCCGCCCAGGTCGCCGCCGTGCGTCGCGGCCTGACCGATCGGGTCGCCACCGTCGAGTTCGAGAGCGGCCCGCTGGTCATCGAATGGCGCGAGGCCGACGGCCACGTGATCATGACCGGTCCGGTAGCCCTGGAATTCACCGGCAAGCTGCCGGAGATCGTGGCCGCATGAGCGAGCTGCACCCCGCCCTCGCGCCCGGCAAGACGGCGCTCGTCACCGGCGCGGCCGACGGCATCGGCCTGGCCGCCGCCAAGGCCTTCGTCGAGCTGGGCCTCAATGTCGTCATGGCCGACGTCACCGGCCGCAAGCTCAAGGCAGAAGCCGAAGCCATCGGCGCCCTGGCCGTGCCGACCGACGTCGCCGACCGTGCCGCCGTCGAGGCCCTGCGCGACGTCGTGCTGAAACGCTTCGGCGCCGTCGACGTGCTGATGAACAACGCCGGCGTGGGCGGCGGCGGCGACGCCTTTTCGGGCGACGACGCCTGGAAGCGCATCCTCGACGTCAACCTGTGGGGCGTGATCAACGGCGTCCAGGTGTTCGGCGAGGCCATGGCCGAGAGCGGCCGTCCGGGTCTGATCATCAACACCGGCTCCAAGCAGGGCATCACCCAGCCGCCGGGCGACACGGCCTACAACGTCTCCAAGTCGGCGGTGAAGGCCCTGACCGAGGGCCTCGCCCACACCCTGCGCGAGATCGTCGACTGCCAGGTCACCGCCCACCTGCTGATCCCCGGCTACACCTTCACCGGCATGACCAAGCGCGGCCCGGGCGGCAAGCCCGACGCGGCCTGGACGAGCGAGCAGGTCGTCCACTTCATGCTGGCCCGCATCGCCGCCGGCGACTTCTACATTCTGTGTCCGGACAACGACGTGTCGCGCGCCGTGGACGAAAAGCGCATGGCCTGGGCCATGGGCGACGTCATCGAGAACCGCCCGGCTCTGTCGCGCTGGCATGACGACTGGAAGGACGCCTTCGCGGCGTTCGTCGCTTCATGAGCGTCTACACCGTCATCAAGGCCACCCCGACGCCCAAGCCCGAAGTGGGCGAAGAGGGCGGACCGGCGGTGGTCGCCTCGGGTCCGAACGGCGTCGACGTCGTCACCTTCGGCTGTCGCCTGAACGCCTATGAGAGCGAGGCCATGCGCGCCCGCGCCGCCGCCGACGGCCTGTCGGATGCGGTGGTGTTCAACACCTGCGCCGTGACCAACGAGGCCGTGCGCCAGGCCCGCCAGGCGATCCGCAAGGCCCGCCGCGCCCGTCCGGACGCCCGGATCATCGTCACCGGCTGCGCCGCCCAGATCGACCCGGCCGCCTTCGCCGCCATGCCGGAAGTGGACCTGGTGCTGGGCAACGCCGAAAAGGCCGCACCCGGCGCGCTGATGGAGACCACGGCCCGCGTGCGGGTCAACGACATCATGTCGGTCAAGGAGACGGCCGGCCACCTGATCGACGGCCTCAAGGACCGCGCCCGGGCCTATGTCGAGGTCCAGAACGGCTGCGACCACCGCTGCACCTTCTGCATCATCCCCTATGGCCGGGGAAACTCGCGCTCGGCCCCGGCCGGCGAGGTCGTGGAGCAGGTGCGCAAGCTGGCCGCTGAGGGTTATCGCGAAGTGGTGCTGACCGGCGTCGATGTGACCTCGTGGGGCTCCGACCTGCCTGGGCAACCGACCCTGGGCCAACTGGTCGGTCGGATCCTGCGCATGGTCCCCGACCTGCCGCGCCTGCGGCTGTCGTCGATCGACGCGGCCGAGATCGATCCGGACCTGCTGAAGCTGTTCGCCGAGGAGCCCCGGCTGATGCCGTACCTGCACCTCAGCTTGCAGGCCGGCGACGACCTGATCCTCAAGCGCATGAAGCGCCGGCACAATCGCACCGACGCCCTGAACCTGGTGGCCAGCGTGCGGGCCGTGCGTCCGGACGTGGCCTTCGGCGCCGACCTGATCGCCGGCTTCCCGACCGAGAGCGAAGAGGCCTTCACCAACACCGTCCGCCTCGTCGAGGAGGCGGGTCTGGCCTTCCTGCACGTCTTCCCCTACAGCGCTCGCCCCGGCACGCCGGCCGCGCGGATGCCGCCGGTGAAGGGCCCGGTGATCAAGGACCGCGCCAGGCGCCTGCGCGAAGCCGGCCAGCGCGGCCTGGAGCGTCACCTCCAGGCCCAGGTCGGCCGTACCCTGGCGGGCCTGGTCGAACGCGACGGCCTGGCCCGGGCCGAGGACTTCACCGAGATCGCCTTCACCGGCGAGGCGCCGGCCGGCCAGATCGTCGACTTCCGCGTCACCGGCCACGACGGGACCCGGGTCATCGCCGAGCGGGCGGCTTGAGGCGCGTCCTCGCGGCCGCCCTGGCCGCGCTCCTGACCTTTCCGATCGCGGCCAAAGCCGATGACGGGGTGAAGCTCAGCGTCATGAGCTACAACGTCGCCGGCCTGCCCTGGCCGGTGAAGGCCGGGCGCGGCGAGGCGCTGAAGAGGATCGGCGACGAGCTGGCCAAGATGCGCGCCGCCGGGACCGAGCCCGACGTCATCCTGATCCAGGAGGGCTTCCGCAAGGAGATCGGCGATCTGATCGACCGCTCCGGCTACCCTTACGTGGCTCGCGGTCCCAAGAAGGGCCAGCGTGACGCCAGCCTGTGGCCCAAGGGCCAGAAGCCCGACTATCGCCGCGTCGCCTATCGCCGCAAGGGCGAGGGCCTGGGCAAGTGGGGCTCCAGCGGCCTGTGGGTGCTGAGCAACTTCCCGATCGAGGACGTGAAGTCCCACGCCTATCACTACTGCGCGGGCCTGGACTGCCTGGCCAACAAGGGCGTGATGCTGGTGACGCTGAACGTGCCGGGCCTGCCGACGCCTGTCGAGATCGCCAACACTCACCTCAATTCCAAGGGCGCCTCGCGCGTGCCCCGTTCGCGCAACCGCATGGCCCACCACCTGCAGGCCGACGAACTGAAGATGTTCATGCGCGAGGACCGCACGCCGGGCGCGCCGCTGATCGTCGGCGGCGACTTCAACGTCATGCACGCCCCCGACCGCTTCGACTACGTGATGGCCGACTATCCGTTCGAGGTGGTCAGCCGCTGGTGCCACGCCCTGCCAGGCGCCTGCGACACCCAGATCTCGTACGACGGCGACGCCCCCTGGCTCGACACCCAGGACCTGATCGGCTTCCTCGACGGGACGCGGGTGCAGGTCGCGCCGGTCAGGGTCGAGGCCACCTTCGACGGCGCCAGCGAGCCGGTGCTGTCGGATCACGACGGCTACCGGGTGACCTTCCGCCTGGCGCCGAAGGGGTAGGCCTACCGTCGGCCGCGGCCGCCCTCGACGCCGCCGCGCGCCCGCAGGAGGTCGCCCACCGCGGCGCCGCCGATCGTGCAACGGGCCACGACCCGGTCGTAGGAGTGCTTCAGCGCCCGGCACGACAGGTACTGGCGCCAGACCACGTCCTCCAGCCGGCTCTTGGCCTGCCGGCCGCCCGCATCGTGCAGTTCGGGGGCGTAGAAGTCCGACAGCCGCACCTCGATCCAGGTCGAGGGATCGCTGGTCGGGCCGACGCACAGGCTGTCGCCGTCGCCGACATAGCGCACGGGGCCTTCGAAGCGGGTGTTCGGGGCGGGCAGCGGGGCCTCGCAGGGATCCGCCAGGGCGAGGGAGGGCAGGGCCAGCGCCGCCGCCGCCAGGATTGCACGCCAACCGATCATCGACCCCTCCGTCTTGCACGGGAGGAATCGGTACGCTCTAACGAAGCGGTTGTATTTTCTCACGATTTACTAACTCGAACGCATTACTGCATTCGTTGGACACCGCGTCGGCCCTTGCTGTCACGCCTGATCTCGCCTCTGGTGCGGCCGCGCCTGTGGAAGGGATGTGGAGGGGATCTTGGCTTTGAGCGGCGGCTGCCAGTGCGGCGCGGTGCGGTTCCGGGTGGAGGGCGAGCCCGGCCGGGCGTCGATCTGCCATTGCCGGATGTGCCAGAAGGCGTTCAGCGGTCCGTTCGGGGCGCTGGTGACGGTCGCGGTCGCCGACCTGACCTGGACCCGCGGCGAGCGCGCGATCTTCCAGAGCTCTGACGCCATAAAGCGCGGCTTCTGCGCCGCCTGCGGCTCGCCCCTGACCTTCGAGTGGAGCGCCGACAAGATCGATCTCGCCGTCTTCGCCTTCGACGATCCGTCGGCGGTGGCGCCGGTGGTCCAGCTGGCGGTCGAGGCCCGTCCGGCCTGGATGGAGCATCTGGCTGACATGCCGGTGCGCCCACCCGCCGGAGGCTCGGTCGTGGCGGTGGTCAGTCGCCAGCACCCGGATCGGGAGACCTGAGCCGCCGATCGGCGGTCACGGTCGCGCCTCGCAGGCGCCGCAACTGCCGCAGCAGATCGGCGGCGTTCCGCCGGCTGAGGCCCATATAGGGTAGGGCTAGGTGCAGCTCGCGGGTTCCGATCGGATGGTTGAACGATCTCAGGCGCCGCTTCAGCCGAAAACGCACCGTCGCCGGCCGTCTCCAGGCGCCGTTGTCGATGGCGACCGACCGGACGTCGGTCCAGCGGACCTTGTCGGGCGAGATGGACCGGTGGACGCGAAAGCCTTCACCGTCCGCCTGAAAGACCGGGCCGCCTTTTCTCAGTCGCCACAGGGTTCCGGTGAGCGCCCAGGTCAGGAACGCGAGCATTCCGCCCGTGAGCACAAGCGTGGGAGCATCCATGTCCGACGAGCCGACGACAGCGGCGAAGACAATCAGCGCGAGCAGGGCGCCGCTGATGACCGCCAGCAAGACGTCTCCGCGCCGTTGGCCCGTGACGATCACGGGGTCGTCACCTTCGAAGCGCGCCTTCTCGGTCACGCCTTTTCTTCCCCGCCCATGAAGCCCGGCAGGCTCCAGCCGAACTTGATGGCGCAGGCTCGCAGGCCGAAGGCCGCGAAGAACCCCGCGATCCCGGCCGGCCAGAACGGCACGTGCAGCCATTGCAGCACCGCGAACACGGCCGCGCCCAGCAGGGCGGCGGTGATGTAGATCTCGCGGCGCAGGAGGAGGTTCGGCTCCTCGGCCAGCACGTCGCGCACCACACCGCCGAAGGCGGTGGTCAGCACGCCCATGATCACGGCGGTGAAGGGGTGCACGCCCAGGCTCAGCGCCTTGGCGGTGCCGACCACGGCGTAGGCGGCCATGCCCAGGGCGTCGAGCCACAGCAGGGCCCGGAAGCGCCAGCCGCGCTGTCCCAGCAGCCAGACGACCAGGGCGGCGGCGAGGCACGCCAGGATGTAACCGGGCCGTTGGATCCAGAACACGGGCGCGCCGATCAGGAGGTCGCGCAGCGTGCCGCCGCCCACGCCGGTGATGGCGGCGAAGAAACCGAAGGTGACGATGTCGTGTTTACGCCGCGCGGCGGCCAGGGCGCCGGTCGCGCCGAACACGGCGGCGGCGGCGTAGTCGAGCCAGAAAAGGGCGGCGGCCAAGGGATCCATCGGCCCTAGACGCCATGAGCCGGCTCCAAGCGCAACCTTGCGGTCGCCCGCGCCGCTAACCTCGAATCGTAAATCGCGTCTTCACTTTTCCCCAGGGGTCGCTACAGGAGCGCGGATGAGCGAAAAGCCCTCGCAGAAACAAGGCTGGTTCCAGCGCCTTACGGCCGGCCTGACCCGGTCTTCCCAGCAGATGACCGAACAGGTCACCGGCGCCTTCACCAAGAAGCCGCTGGACCAGGAGCAGCTGGACGCGCTCGAGGAGATGCTGATCGAGGCGGACCTCGGCCCGCAGATCGCCGCCCGCATCGCCGACGCCTTCGGCAAGGCCCGTTTCGGCAAGGCCTCGACCGACCACGAGATCAAGGAAGCCCTGGCCGAGCTGATCGCCGCCGAGCTGGCCGACCGCGAAGGCCGCTTCGACCCGCTGGGCGGACCGCGCCCCTATGTGGTGCTGTTCATCGGCGTCAACGGCTCGGGCAAGACCACCACCCTGGGCAAGATCGCCGCCGACCTGACCGAGAAGGGCGCCCGCGTCCTGATCGCCGCCGGCGACACCTTCCGCGCCGCCGCCGTCGAGCAGCTGAAGGTGTGGGCCGACCGGGCCGGCGCCGACTTCATGTCCAGGCCCACCGGCAGCGACGCCGCCGCCCTGGCCTACGAGGCCGTCGAGCGCGCCAAGCTGGAAGGCTATGACGTCGTGCTGATCGACACCGCCGGCCGCCTGCAGAACAAGCAGGGCCTGATGGACGAGCTGCTCAAGGTCATCCGGGTGGTCAAGAAGGTCGATCCCGACTTCCCGCACGAGACCCTGCTGGTGCTCGACGCCACCGTCGGCCGCAACGCCCTGGCCCAGGAAAAGGTGTTCGGCAACAGCGTCGGCGTCTCGGGCATCGTCATGACCAAGCTGGACGGCACCGCCCGCGGCGGCGTGCTGGTGCCCGTGGCCCGCGCCTCGGACAGCCCGATCAAGCTGATCGGCGTCGGCGAGGGAGTGGACGACCTGCAGCCCTTCGACGCCCGCGCCTTCTCGCGCTCGCTGGTCGGGCTGGAGGACTGAGCGCGTGACCGAACAGAGCTCCGCCCCCCAAGAAGCCCAGGCCGAAGCCAACAAGAAGAAGACCGCCTGGGTGCGCACCGCCGTCGACTACGGCGCGCCGATCGCCTTCGCGGCCACCTATTTCGTCACCAAGAACTTCCAGACCGCCACCTGGGTGCTGGTCGCCGCCTCGGCCCTGGCCCTGGTCGTCGGCTACGCCCTCGAGCGCCGCGTGGCCCTGCTGCCGCTGTTCTCGGGCCTGATGGCGCTGTTCTTCGGCGTGCTGGGCCTGGTGTTCCACAGCGACGTCTTCGTGAAGATCAAGGTCACCGTCGTGAACGGCCTGCTGGCCGCCTTCATGATCGGCGGGGCGCTGATGGGCCGCGCGCCGCTGAAGGCGCTGATGGGCGAGGCCCTGCACATGTCGGACGCCGCCTGGCGGACCCTGACCCTGCGCTACGGCGGCTATTTCGCCCTGGCGGCCATCGCCAACGAGGTGGTGCGCCTAACCCAGGACACGCCCACCTGGGTCAAGTTCCGCATCGCCCTGCTGCCGCTGGCGATCGTCTTCTCGCTGACCCAGACGCCCTTCATCATGAAGCACATGGCCAAGCCGGACGACCAGAAGACGCCCGAACCGCCGGACGCCGGGTTCTAGGGCGCGCAATCCGCCGCCCACGGACCATCTGTCGTCAAACCGACGCGTAACCGTGCTAGCTGGACGTCCGTCAACGGAAACGGGGCGGACGACATGGCCAAGCACAAGAGCGACAAGACCGCCGCGCGCGAGGTCGGGGTTCTCGACCGCTCGCCCAGTCACCTGCTGCACCGGGTGCTGCAGACGGCGCTCGACATCTATGTGGAAGAGACCGGCGCCGGCGGAATCACCCAGCGCCAGTTCGCCGTGCTGGCCGCCGTGGCCGAGCACGAGGGCGTCACCCAGACGGGTCTCGTCCGCGCCACCGGCATCGACCGCTCGACCCTGGCCGACATGGTCGCCCGGATGATCGCCAAGGGCCATCTGGAACGTCAGCGCTCGGAGCAGGACGCCCGCGCCAACTCCGTACGCCTCACCGACGCTGGCCGCCTGGTGCTGGAAGAGAGCCTGCCGAAAGTCGGCGCGGCCGACGCCCGGATCCTTTCGCTGCTGAAGGCCAGCAAGCGCGACGGCTTCCTCGACCTGCTGGCCGAAATGGCCGCCGTCGACCTCCACGCGCCTGCGCCCGAGCCGAAGGCCAAGAAGCCCAAGGCCGAGAAGGCGGACAAGCCGAAGAAGGAAAAGAAGGCCAAGAAGGACAAGGACGCCAAGAAGGCGGCGTAACCTGTTCCCTCTCCCCTTGCGGGAGAGGGTGGCCTCCGAAGGAGGTCGGGTGAGGGGTCTCTCAGAAATTCGGAGAGGCCTTTCGACCCCTCATCCGTCGGCTTCGCCGACACCTTCTCCCGCAAGGGGAGAAGGAAATCAGACCACGATGTTCAGCAGCGACCCCGGACGCAGCATCTTCTGCGGCTGCTCGGTCGGGGCGGTGAAGGTCTTGGGGGCCGTGCGCTGGGCTTGCGGCTGGGTCTGGGTCTGAAGCTGCACGCTCATCGCCGACTGGGTCGGACGCGTGGTGGTCGTCCCGGTCGCCTCGGTGACCGCCGCCTGGAAGAACGCCGCCGCGCGCGACTGGCCAGCCGGTGTCACGCCGCCGGACGAGGGTCGGGCGGGGACGGCAGGCAAGCCGGTGGGGCGAACAGTGCTCATGACGCGCAAGCTAGCATGGTTAATGCATGGTGCGCGAGCGTGGTTAACGCGGTTCTAAGGTCGGCGGCGCGCGGCCGTTTACCGCAGTTTGGCGACCAGGGCGTCGAGGTCGGCGGGGGTGAGCGGACCGGTGTGCTTGGCGATCACCGTGCCTTTCGCGTCGACGATGAAGGTCTCGGGCACGCCGGTGACGCCGAACTCGACCCCCGCGCGGCCGTCGCGATCGACCAGCCGGGCGGCGAACGGGTCGCCCAGGCGGCCGATGAAGGCCTCTGTGTTGGCCGGGGCGTCCTTGTAGGCCACGCCGACGATGCGCACGCCGCGCGCCTTCAGGGCCATCAGCTGCGGGTGCTCCACCTCGCAGGGGGCGCACCAGGAGGCGAAGAAGTTGATCAGCATCGGCCCGTCGCCGGCCTGGCGGATCGGCGCCGGGGTTCCACTGTCGAGATCGGGCAGGGCCAGGGCAGGAACCGGCTTGCCGACCAGGGCGTCGGGGCTGACCTGCGGATTGCGCTTCAGGGCGTAGCCGGCGAACAGCACGGCCAGGGCGGCCAGCACGATCAGCGGCGCGAAGGCCAGCCAGCGCTTCACTTGGAGAGATCCTGGGACTGGCCCTTGGCGTCCGCCTGACGACGCTCGGCCTCGGCGCGCCAGCGGCGAGCGGACGAGAGGCTGTCGACGATCATCCAGACGAACACCGCCGCCGACAGGGCGAAGGCGGGCCAGACATAGACGGCGTACTTGCCGGCGTCGAAATCGAAGTGCACGGGTGTCAGGCCTCCGCCGCCTTGAGGGCCAGGGCCCGGGCCTTGCGCCGCCAGACCAGGGCGCGGATTCGCACCAGCCACAGCGATCCAAAGGCCGACAGATAGGCCAGGCACATGACCAGCATTGGCCAGGCGTAGACCGCCGGCAGGCGGTCCTCGCTCTTGGCGAACAGGGTCGAGGAGCCTTGGTGCAGGCTGTTCCACCACTCGACCGAGAACTTGACGATCGGCAGGTTGATGACGCCGACCAGGGCCAGGATGGCCGCGGCCCGGGCGGCCTTCTGCTCGTCGTCCAGCGCGCCGCGCAGGGCCAGATAGCCGAGATAGAACAGCAGCAGCACCAGCACCGAGGTCAGGCGGGCGTCCCACACCCACCAGGTTCCCCACATCGGCTTGCCCCACAGCGAGCCGGTGGCCAGGGCCAGCACGGTGAAGGCCGCGCCCAGCGGGGCGCAGGCCTGGGCGGCGGCGTCGGCCAGGGCGTGGCGGAAAACCAGGGCCAGGAAGCTGGCGATTCCCAGGCACAGATAGACGAAGCTGGCGAGGATGGCGGCCGGCACGTGGATGAACATCATCCGCACGGTGTCGCCCTGCTGGTAGTCCTCGGGGACCGTGAAGGTCAAAACCAGGCCGATAATCGCCAGCACGCCGGCGATCGCGCCGAACATGGGCGCGGCCCAGCGCGAGAAGGCCATGAACCGCTCGGGGTTGGCCAGGAAGTCGAACGGGTTCTTGTTGTTGCGGGCGCCCATCGACCTTGACTTAGATCGGCTGAAGGACGCCCGCAATCGTCTCGGTTGTTTACGAGCCCGACTTGCGCTCGATGATCACGCGACGCTCGCTGTGGCGCTCGAAACCGGGGCCGCCCGGACCGCGGGTTTCGATGCGGCGCACGCCGCCGCCGGGACCGCCGCCGACCTCGGGACCGAGGATGTCGAAGGCCTTCTTCTGGCTGGGCGACAGGGCGTTGTAGAAGGCGCGCGTGGCGTCGGCCCGGGCCTTGAACTCGGCGGTGACCTTGGCCAGCTGCTCGGCCTGGCGGTCGAGGCGCTCCAGCGTGGTCGGCGGAGCCTTGTCGGCATCGGCGCCGGGACCTTCCGGACGGGGGCCTTCGTTGCGCACCGGCTTGGGCTCGGGACGGTCCTTGGGACCGGTGGCGGCGATGTAGGCCTTCAGCGCGCCTTCCTGGCGGTCGGTCAGCTGCAGCACGTCGCGCAGGTGCTTGGCGCGAGCTTCCGGATCGCGGTGGGCGCGGATGGCCATCGGCGGCGGGCCGCGGAAGGTCAGGTGATCGACGCCGGGCGGCGGCGGGGGCGGTTCCGGAGCTTCCGGCGGGGCGGGCGGCTGCGGCGGAGCAGGCGGGGCGACGGTCTGGGCCGCGGCGGCGACGACGCCGGCCGTGAGCGCGGCGCCGGCGGCGAGCGCGAGGGACTTGAGGGCGGGGCGCATGGCGATCTCCTTGGACAGGGGCGGATACGAACTGCGGCCTAGGTTGAAGCCCGTTGTGGCGCGAAAATGTCTGAAGATGTGAACAATGTTACACGAATGAAGCGTTGCTCCGGGCGATGATACGAAGCACTGACAAATCAAGCACTTGGATGTGTGGCCTGCGCGCCGCGCCTTGACTCATTTCGATAATTTCATGTTCGGCGCGGGCCTGCTGACAGGTCCTGTCACGGGCAAGGCCCATATCCCCGCGCATCCGAATGCGGCATGAGGCCCCCGATGAAACGCGTCGCCTTCCTCGCCCTGATCCTCGCCGGCCTGCTGTGGGGTCTCGGCTTCCCGCTGGGCAAGCTGATCCTGCGCGAGACCGACGCCGCCCACATGGTGCTGCTGCGCTTCGCCGTCGCCGCCGTGGTCGCCGCGCCCTTCGCCCTGCGGACGAAGGAGGCCCGGGCCCTGTTCCGCTCGCCGGTGATGCTGCTGTCGGGCGCGCTCTACGGCGTGGCCTTCATGGTGCAGTTCGAGGGTCTGGCTCATGTCAGCGTCACCCTGGCGGCCCTGCTGGTCGGGGCCATGCCGGCCCTGATCGCGATCTGCGCCAAGGTCATGGGCGAGAAGGTCAGCCGGGCTTCGTGGATGGGCGTTGGGGCCGCGACCCTCGGCGCGGCGCTGATCGCCGGCAAGCCCGACGGGGCCGGCTCGCCGCTGGGCGTGGCCCTGTCGCTGGGTTCGCTGTTCATCTTCCTGGCTTGGTTGGTGGTGCTGAAGCGCGCGCCCAAGCCCGCTTGGCCGATGGCCGTGCCGGCCGCCACGGTGATCATCGCCGCCTTCACCGTGCTGCCGATCGCGTTCTTCATGCACGGACCGCCGAAGCTGGATCTTTCGCCGACCGCCTGGATCGGCGTGCTGGGCCTGGGCGTGCTGTCGACCCTGCTGGCGACGGCCGCCTGGCAGTTCGGCTCGGCCCGCGTCGGCAGCGCCAGCGCCGGGGTGTTCATCAACATCGAGCCGCTGATGGGCGCCTCGATCGGCGTGCTGCTGTTCGGCGACCACTTGACCCTGGCCCTGGGCGTCGGCGGCCTGATGATCATCGCCGGCAGCTTCGTCACGGTGCTGGGCGAGCGGCACGCCGAGCCGGACGGCCTGCAGGCGGTTCCGGCCCCCGCGCCCTAGCCGAACAGCGTCGGCGCCCAGACGACCAGTCCGACCAGCAGGCATAGCCCGGCGACGCTGATCGCTGCGCCGCCCAGCCAGGCGTGGCGGCGCTTGCCGTCCAGCAGCAGGCCGGCCGCCGGACCGAAGGTCGCCGCCAGCAGCAGGGCCGCGCCCGCCTTGCCGGCCGAGGCGCCGTGGGCCAGCACGTCGGATTTGGGTTCAGTCTCGGGGTCCAATTCTGGCGGGATCGCGCCGCCGCGCAGGTCCTCGATCAGCCGCCGGGCCTCGTCGGCGTCGCTGTCGGGCGCCCACAGGCGAAAGCCGCCCATGGCGATGGTCATCAGATAGTCGCTGGCGCCCCAGTGCTCGTTCTGCAGCAGCACCGGCACGCCCTCGGCCCGCAGCCGCGAGGCGGCGATCTGGGCCTCGGCCAGGTCGGCGAAGCGAGCGATCTCGGTCAGGCTCATGGGCCTGCCCTCCTCAGCGCGGCTCCGAGCCGAGCCGCCACAGATAGAGGTGACGCGCCGGCGTGCCGACGCGCAAGTCCTTCAGTTCCTTCTGCTCGGCCTCGCTGAGCTTGAACCGGCTGTAGCCGCGCTCGGCCAGGCACTTCTCCAGGGCCGGGGTCGCCTGGTCGCGGACGTTGCGCCAGTTGCGGTTCATCCGCAGCCGGTAGGCCTCGGCATAGGCGTAGGCCGATTGCGCCGCGCCGGTGGCGGAGGGTTCGAAGGCGCCGAGATCCGGATCGACCGGAACGTCCATGCCGAAGGTCAGGTCCACCAGGGCCAGCTTCACCGGCGCCAGGGTCTCGACATAGTGCAGGCACTCGGCCGCGTCGGTGCGGTACTTCAGATAGCTGACGCCGGGCTTGCCCCAGCTTTCCTTGCGGGTCGGCGCGCCCTGGGCGGCGCTCGCCACGGCGAGGGCGGCCAGCAGCGACAGCGCCTTGCCGGCTGTTCGGATCCTGCTCATTCGGTACGGCCTCCCCTGCCGGCCGGTTGATCGTTCGTCGACCCATGTTACCGTGACCATGCAAGAAGAAAAGGGCGCCGCACGCGCGTCCGACGGGAGGCCGCACGGTGGACGCTCATTTTCTCATCGCCGTTGGCGCGGCCGGCCTGCTGCTGGCGGTCCAGGCTTCCGCGCCGCCTGCCGCGCCGCCCCAGCCAGACGCCAAGGCGGCAGCCGACATCGACGGCGTCACCGTCACCGCCCAGGAGAAGACCAAGGCCATGCCGCCCTGGGCCGAGCGGGTGCGGGCCGACGGCTGGCCATATTTCGCCGCCGCCGAGGAGGGGGCGGTGCTGATGTTCGCCAAGACCGCCAAGGGCAATGACGGGCGCAAGCCCCAGGGCCAGGTCTGGGTCCGCCACGAGTTCCGCCTGCCGCGCACCGAGGCCCAGGCCCCGGACGCCCCGGCCTTCCGCTCCGAGAAGGTGCTGGTCGAGGTGGATTGCACGGCCGGCCGCTTCCGCAACGCCGCCGCCTTCCGCTACCCGAAGAACAATCTCGAAGGGGCCGAGGACTCCTACCGTTTCGAACAGGACTGGCAGGCCCCGGCCGTCGGCACGCTGGACGCCACGGTGGTCGAGGCGGCGTGTTTGACGCCCTGAGGCCGCTCAGGTGTGCCGAAGCGCGACCGAGCAGCCGGGAGATGTGCAGGTGTGCCCGGGCAAGGACGCCGGGGATCGCCAACCAAGGCCCAGGTGCCCCAGGCCGCCGAGGGTGCGGTTGGTGGTGTCGCGATCGACAGGAACGCTGGCGCCGAGCATCGACTGCGGCCATCCCGCCGCCGCGTGGTCGTTGAAGGCCGCCATCGTCGGGTGATGGTGCGAATTGCCCTGGCCGAACGAATAGGCGGTTCGAGCGCCGGGCAGGTTGCTGGCGGCGGGCGTCGCGTGGCTCGACATGTTCGCGCCGTGATGGGGGGCGACGAGCGACGTGAAGGTGGTGTTGACCGCGCCGGGAATGGCCGTGTAGCGGGCGTCGCCCGTCAGCAGGATCGGCGGCTCGCCCGACGGCCCTCGCACCTCCATGGCCAGGCCCGTGTGGTTTCTGTTGGCGCCCATGCTGGTGCACTTGTGGATCGTCATCTGGCCGCTCGACAGGGTGGCCAGCGTGTTGGGCCATATGAACAGCCTGCCGGCTCTATGCAGGCCCGCGGCGAATGTGCTGTGCACCATACCCAGGCTCTGGACCGGGGCGATCCAGTTCAGGTCCTGGGCGCCCGGGAACTTGGCGCCCGACGACCAGTGGTCCCAGTCCCAGTGCGACAGCACCACGGGCGGCGAGGCTTGATAGCAGAAGTCGGTGAGCGCCGCGGGAAAGGTGGCGAGATTGGTGTTCACGCCGCCGCCGAGATCGAAATAGGCCAAGGGCGTCTCGCCGCTGTCGCACAGGCCGTTCGCGTTGCCCTGGCCGATGTCGTAGACGCCGATCCAGTCGATCGTGCCGGTCACCGCGTCGAGCACGTCCTGGATTTCGTGGGGCTGGCGCTGCAGGGGCTCCAGATCAAGGATCTCTTCGAGTTTGCGCGAGATCCCAGGATCGACTGCCTTGACCTCTTCGACCGTGGTCGCCTGAGGTTCGCGAAAGAGATTGAAAAACAACAGGGATTCGCCGCCGGGCCTGATCGAGATTTCGTACCATTGGGACGGCGTGGGGTCGGGCCAGTCGTCGAGCCCGCCTTCAAGCGGCGGTATCGGACGGTTGTCGCGATCATGAAGAACGAAGATCGGCGCCCTGGCCGAGAACTCCGACCAGGCGTCGATGCCGGCGATCGCCGGGAGGGTGTCGAAGAAGGCCGCATCGACCGCCTCGAGCACGGCGGCGTCCGGTTCGAAATGATCGATACGCGCGTAGAGGCGCCTTTTGTCTTCCCGCGGCTGTCCTTCGAGGCGGGGGCGGAGGAAAGCGTTTTCGAACATCGCGTCTGGGCCACGTTGCGAGCGGTCGCGGCGGCGATCGCCTCAGGCGAGAGCAGGATGGGTGAAAACGACCTGCGGGGGAACCCCTTCGCCGGTCCCTCAGTCCAGCGCGTTCCTGCACGCCGCCGCCATGGCCAGCGGGCTCAGCGCCACGGCTGCAGCGCTGTAGGCCAGCAGGAACAACAGGCCGCCCGTCCACGGCAGGCCGCCGGCCAGGCTGTCGAGCGCGCCGGCCCCGAAGATCACCGGCGGCGCGTAGAGCGGCAGCACGATCACCGCCACCAGCAGGCCGCCGCGACGGCTGCCCAGGGCCAGGCTGGCGCCCAGTCCGCCGAGGAACGAGAAGGCCAGGCCTCCGGCCAGGGCGCAGACGAACAATAGCGGCGCGATCGAGGGCGAGGCGCCGAGGATCACCGCGGCGATGGGCGCGGCCAGGGCCAGGGGCGCGCCGGCCGCCAGCCAGTGGGCCAGGCATTTCGCCACGGCGACTGCTTCAAGGGGAGCGGGACCCAGCGCCAGCAGGTCCAGCGCGCCGTCCTCGAAGTCGCGCTCGAACAGGCGCTCCAGGGAGAGCAGGGCCGCCAGGGCCAGGGCCAGCCAGGCGATGCCGGGGGCCAGGGCCGCGAGGCGCTCGGGCGCTCGGCCGGCGGCCAGGGGCAGCAGGGTGACGACGCAGGCGTAGAAGGCCAGGGCCAGCAGCGGTCCGCCGCCCCGGCCCCAGGCCAGGGCCAGCTCGCGGCGCAGGAGGATGGCGAAGGCCCTCATCCGCCGATCTCCACGCTTCGAGCGGCTATGGGCAGCGGATCGTGAACGGCGGCCAGCAGCATGCCGCCGCCGGCCAGGTGCTCGGCTAGGATCTCGCCGAACAGGGCGCGGTGGCCGGCGTCCAGCGGGGCCATCGGCTCGTCGAGCAGCCACAGGGGGCGAGGGCTGGCCAGCAGGCGGGCCAGGGAGACGCGGCGGCGCTGGCCGGCCGACAGCCGGCGGACCTCCAGGTCGAGCAGGCGCGACAGGTCCAGCCGCTCGACGGCGGCGCGGGCCGAGGCCTCGGTTCCGCCGGTCCACTGGGCCTGGAACAGCAGTTCCTCCCAAGCGGTGCGCGTGGTCTTTAGGCCGTCGTGGTGGCCGGCCAGGTGCAGGCCTTCGGCGCGGGCGGTTTCCGCCTCCAAGGAGGCGCCGTCGGCGCCCTCGAACGTGATGGTTCCGGCCTGGGGCCGCAGCAGGCCGGCGACAGCGCGCAGCAGGCTGGTCTTGCCCGCGCCGTTACGGCCCAGAAGGGCGGCCGCCTGGCCGCTTTCGAGCGCCAGATCGAGCCCCGAAAACAGGGTCCGCTCGCCCCGCGCGAGGCTCAAACCCTTTATGCGAACGGCTCTCATCATCGCAAGTCCATGCGCCGTGCATGGACGTTGTGGGTAACCGGCGCTAAGAAGCGCTCGGCCGTCACCCTCCGCTTTGGATGGGGCGTACGCGGCGCGAGGATGGACGCTGTGGGTCCCCCTCGATCGCGCGATCCCGGGAGTGGTTTTCCGGCGGCCGTGAACAGAGAAGGGATCCTTCCAAATGGCGTCAGTGGACAGCCTCAAAACCCGCCGCGAACTCGTCGTCGGCGGTAAGACCTACGTCTATTACAGCCTTCGCGCCGCCGAGGAAGCCGGTCTGGCCGGCACGGGCTCGCTGCCCGTCTCGATGAAGGTGCTGCTGGAAAACCTGCTGCGCTACGAAGACGGCGTCTCGGTCAACGAAGCCGACCTGAAGGCCGTCGCCAACTGGCTGGAAAACAAGGGCTCGGTCGAGCACGAGATCAGCTTCCGCCCGGCCCGCGTGCTGATGCAGGACTTCACGGGCGTGCCCGCCGTCGTCGATCTGGCCGCGATGCGCGACGCCATGGTCGCCCTGGGCGCCGACCCGGCCAAGATCAACCCGCTGAACCCCGTCGATCTGGTCATCGACCACTCGGTGATGGTCGACAACTTCGGCGACGCCAAGGCCTACGACGCCAACGTGAAGCGCGAATACGAGCGCAACATCGAGCGCTATCGCTTCCTGCGCTGGGGCTCGTCGGCCTTCAACAACTTCCGCGTCGTTCCTCCGGGCACCGGCATCTGCCACCAGGTGAACCTGGAATACCTCGCGCAAACCGTCTGGACCGCCCTGGTCGACGGCGCCGAGGTGGCCTACCCCGACACCGTCGTCGGCACCGACAGCCACACCACCATGGTCAACGGCCTGTCGGTCCTGGGCTGGGGCGTCGGCGGCATCGAAGCTGAAGCCGCCATGCTCGGCCAGCCGATCCCGATGCTGATCCCGGAAGTCATCGGCTTCAAGCTGACCGGCGCTCTGCCGGAAGGCGCGACGGCCACCGACCTGGTGCTCACCGTCACCCAGATGCTGCGCAAGAAGGGCGTGGTCGGCAAGTTCGTCGAATTCTACGGCGACGCCCTGGCCAACCTGACCCTGGAAGACCAGGCGACGATCGCCAACATGGCTCCGGAATACGGCGCCACCTGCGGCTTCTTCCCGATCTCGGCCGCGACCATCGCCTTCCTGAAGGGCACTGGCCGCGAAGCCGACCGCGTCGCCCTGGTGGAAGCCTACGCCAAGGAGCAAGGCCTGTGGTGGGAGCCCGGCGTCGCCGAGCCGACCTTCACCGACGCCCTGGAACTCGACCTGTCGAGCGTCCTGCCGTCGCTGGCCGGCCCCAAGCGCCCGCAAGACCGCGTGCTGCTGTCGGACGCCGCCTCGAAGTTCGCCGAGTCGCTGGCCGGTGAGTTCGGCAAGGCCGAAGCCCCCGAGTTCCGCGCTCCGGTGGAAGGCGAGGACTTCGACGTCGGCCACGGCGACGTGGTGATCGCCGCCATCACCTCGTGCACCAACACCTCCAACCCCTCGGTCCTGATCGCCGCCGGCCTGCTGGCCAAGAACGCGGTCGCCAAGGGCCTGAAGGCCAAGCCGTGGGTGAAGACCTCGCTGGCCCCCGGGTCGCAGGTGGTCACCGACTACCTGGCCAAGGCCGGCCTGACCAAGCACCTCGACGCCCTGGGCTTCAACCTCGTGGGTTATGGCTGCACCACCTGCATCGGCAACTCGGGCCCGCTGCCGGAAAACATCAGCAAGACGATCAACGACAACGACCTGGTCGCCTGCTCGGTGCTGTCGGGCAACCGTAACTTCGAAGGCCGCGTGAACCCGGACGTCCGCGCCAACTACCTGGCCTCGCCGCCGCTGGTGGTGGCCTACGCCCTGGCCGGCTCGCTGAAGATCGACCTGAACACCCAGCCGATCGGCAAGGACAAGAAGGGCAATGACGTCTTCCTGAAGGACATCTGGCCCTCGAACGAAGACATTGCCGCCCTGCAGCGCAAGTCGATCAACGAGAAGATGTTCGCCACCCGCTACGGCGACGTCTTCAAGGGCGACAAGAACTGGCAAGGCATCAAGGTCACCGGCGGCCAGACCTACGCCTGGGAAGGTGACTCCACCTACGTCCAGAACCCGCCCTACTTCCCGAACATGTCGATGACCCCGACCCCGGTCACCGACATCGTGGAAGCCCGCGTCCTGGCCGTGTTCGGCGACTCGATCACCACCGACCACATCAGCCCGGCCGGTTCGATCAAGACGTCCAGCCCGGCTGGCCAGTACCTGGTCAACAACGGCGTCGAGCCGATCGACTTCAACGGCTACGGCGCCCGCCGCGGCAACCACGAAGTCATGATGCGCGGCACCTTCGCCAACATCCGCATCCGCAACAAGATCACTCCGGAGATCGAAGGCGGCGTGACCAAGCACTTCCCCTCGGGCGAAGTGATGCCGATCTACGACGCGGCCATGAAGTACCAGGCCGAAGGCCGTCCGGCCGTCGTGTTCGCCGGCAAGGAATACGGCACCGGCTCGTCGCGTGACTGGGCCGCCAAGGGCACCAAGCTCCTGGGCGTCCGCGCGGTGATCACCGAAAGCTTCGAGCGCATCCACCGCTCGAACCTGGTCGGCATGGGCGTGCTGCCGCTGCAGTTCATCGCCGACGGCTGGCAGAAGCTGGAACTGACCGGCGAAGAGCTGGTCTCGATCCGCGGCCTGCAGGACCTGGCGCCGCGCAAGCAGCTGATCGTCGAGCTCTACCGCCCGACCGACGGCCGCATCGCGCGCTTCCCGGTGCGCTGCCGCATCGATACGCCGACCGAACTCGAGTACTTCAAGAACGGCGGCGTCCTAAACTACGTGCTGCGCAACCTGGCCAAGGCCGACTGAGCAGCCGCTTCAGACGCTGAATAACGAGACGGCCGGTCCCCCTGGGACCGGCCGTTTTGCTTTGTCCATCGCCCTTGAAGCCGCCGACATCGTTGTCGTGTGGATTTACCGGCCCCGAAGCGGTCATTTCACGGCCTCGTGAGCGGCGACGCAGCGGTTTCTTGGCTTAAGTGCGCCGCACATGCGTACGGCCTTGATCTCTGTTGTCTCCCTCGCCCTGACGAGCCTCGTCGCCGCCCCGGCCGCGGCCAAGTCTCCCGTGCTGGTCGAGCTGTTCACAGCCCAGGGCTGTTCGTCGTGCGGCAAGGCCAACCAGGCCGCCGCCGAGCTCGCCGAGCGCGAGGACGTCCTGGCCCTGACCTATTCGGTCGACTACTGGGACTATCTCGGCTGGAAGGACACCTTCGCCAAGCCGGCCTTCGTCGAGCGCCAGCGCGTCTACGCCAAGGCTTTCGCGCTTAGGGACGTGCCCACGCCCCAGGTGGTGGTGGCTGGCAAGGTGCAGGCCTCCGGCGCCAAGGCCGAAACCGTCGACAAGCTGATCGAGACCACCCGCCTGCCGCCGGCGCCGGACATGGAGTTCGTCGGGACCGGCCGCGTGGCCATCGGCTCGGGCGTCGTGCCGCGCGGCGGCGCCGAGGTCTGGCTGGTGCGCTTCGATCCGCGCAAGCAGGAGATCGCCGTCAAGCGCGGCGACAACCGCGGTCAGACCATCGTCCACCGCAACGTGGTGCGCGAACTGGTCAAGCTGGGGACTTGGTCTGGCCGTTCGCGGATGTACCGCCTGCCGCAGGGCCATGACGACGAACTGCAGACGGCGATCATCGTCCAGGGCGTCAAGGGCGGCCGGGTGCTGGGCGTGCTGCCGCCGGGCGGCAAGAGCCGCTAGAGCCCTCTCTGCACGCTTCCTTCCTGCCTTCCGCGCAAAAGAAACCCCGCCTCGCCTTAGGGGATGATCGGCGAAGCGGGGTCTTTAGGGGGAGGGGATAGAAATACGCGTCAGCCGAGCGGCGCGCCTCGTGGCCCGGAGGGCTGGAGGGGCTGTTCAGGATCCCGGACCGTTTGGCGTTCCGATCGACCGACCATGACAATCTGATCCTGGTCAGAGGCCGGGGAAGGGCGCGATCAGGGTCGTTTCGCGACCGGTTGAGGCGCCTCTGTGGCCTTCGTTGCAGTCCTGGCGCCAGGCGCGGTCCAGACATGCGAAAGCCCGCGCGGGAGGGGGGATCCGCACGGGCTCTGCAAGAAAGAGAGGGGTTCTCTTGTAGGTCTGTCGGCTGACCGGCCCGCGATCGAGGGGGGCTGGGGGGGCTGTTCAGGATCCAGGACCGTGGGGTGTCCGATCAGCCGACACTGACTTTTTCGACCCCCAAGCAGGCGGGCGCAGGACCAAAACAAGGTCATTTCGTGGCCTGGTGCAGCTTGGCTTGTCGCTTCGTCGAACGATGTTGCGGATTTGCGACGCTCGCCTGTCGGCCTGATTTGGGGGTAGGATTCGCATCCATGGCCCTTGATGCTTCCTCCCCCGCCGGCGGCGTCGTGTTCTTTGAGCGGCGCGAGATCGACCAGCTCCTGCGGCTGTACGGTCGCATGGTCGCAGCCGGCGAATGGCGCGACTACGGCATGGGCGGCGCGATCGACCACGCGGCCTTCTCGATCTTCCGCCACGCCGCCGAGGCGCCGCTCTACCGCGTCGAGAAGTGGCCGGACCTGGCCCGCAAGCAGGGACAGTGGCTGGTGCGGGGCCAGGGCGGCGTGGTGCTCAAGCGCGGGCACGAGCTGGCCCAGGTGCTGCGGCTGTTCGACAAGAGCCGGTTCAAGGTCGTGGACTAGGGCCTTCCCAGGCGATCGCCCACGAAAAAGCCCCGGCGGAGCGATCCGCCGGGGCTTCGTTCGTCTGATCCGGATCCTGGCCGGAGCGTCCGCTTAGCGGCGGTCGCCCAGGAAGTAGAGCAGGAAGCGGAACAGGTTGATGAAGTCCAGGTACAGGTTCAGCGCGCCATAGTTGGTGGCCACCGACTTGGCGGCCGCGTCGCCGCCGACCTGGTAGTAGGTCATCTTCAGGTTCTGCGTGTCGTAGGCGATCAGGCCGGCGAAGATCAGCACGCCGATGGCGTTGATCGCGAAGACCAGCGGGCCCGACGGGAAGAAGATCGACACGATCGAAGCCAGGATCAGGCCCACCAGACCGATGATCAGGAAGCTGCCGAAGCCCGACAGGTCCTTCTTGGTGGTGTAGCCCACGAGGCTCAGCGCGCCGAAGGCGGTGGCCGTGATCAGGAAGGTCGAGGCCACGCTGCTGCCGGTGTACATCAGCACCACGGTGCCGAGCGAGGCGCCGATCAGCGTCACGATGGTCCAGTAGATCACGCCGGCGGTGCGCGGGGTGATCGACTTCATCACGAAGCTCGAGAACAGCAGGATGCCCAGGGGCGCGAACGAGATCGCGATCCCCAGCATGGTGTAGCTGACGCGGTTGCCGTTGACCTGGAACAGCAGGTCGCGAACCGGCGGGAACGAGCTGGTCGTCCAGGCCAGGGCGGCCGACAGCAGCAGGCCCAGCGCAACCTTGTTGTAGACGCCGAGCATGAAGCTGCGCAGTCCGGCGTCAACCGACATGTCCGCGCGATCCGTCGGGATCGAGCGCGCATAATCGCGGTTGAAGTCGTTCATCGAAGGAAGCCCTTTATGTTTCCGTCCCAAGGGGACACGTGTGAAATATCGTGTCGAAAGCGCCCGCGCGCAAGGCTCCAGCCTTGGGTTGAGGCCGCTAGCGCCTAAATAGGCGAAAAAGCCAGGCTATTGGGTCATCTAGGGGACTTCATGGATTACGTCGAACTCGGCCGTACGGGCATCCAGGTTTCGCGCTGCTGCCTGGGCACCATGACCTGGGGCTCGCAGAACACCGAGGCCGAGGCCCACGCCCAGATGGACTACGCCCTGGGGCGCGGCGTGACCTTCTGGGACACGGCCGAGATGTACGCCAGCCCGCCCAGCCCGGAGACGCAGGGCCATACCGAGCGCTACATCGGCTCGTGGCTGAAGAAGACCGGCAAGCGCGATGAGATCGTGCTGGCCTCCAAGGTCGCCGGCCGCGGCTCGGCCTTCGGCGGGTTGTCGTGGATGCGCGCCGACGGGGCGACCACCCGCCAGACCAAGGCCCAGATCGACGAGGCCGTCGAGGGCTCGCTGAAGCGCCTGCAGACCGACTATCTCGACCTCTACCAGCTGCACTGGCCCGATCGCGCCGTGCGGGTGTTCGGCGGCCAGACCTACAAGGACTATGACGACGACTACCAGCGCTTCGGCGACATCCTCGAGGCGCTGGACGCCCACGTGAAGAAGGGGACGATCCGGGCTCTGGGGGTCTCCAACGAGTTCCCGTGGGGCGTGATGAAGTTCCTGGCCGAGAGCGAAGCCCGGGGCCTGCCGCGCATCGCCTCGATCCAGAACGCCTACCACCTGGCCAACCGTGTGTTCGAATACGGCCTGGCCGAGATCGCCATGCGCGAGCAGGTGGGCCTCTTGGCCTATTCGCCGCTGGCCCAGGGCCAGCTGACCGGCAAGTACCTGGACGGCAAGCTGCCGGAAGGCTCGCGCAAGGCGCTCTACAACCGCATGCACCGCTACGAGGGGCCGGGCGCGCTCGAGGCCTTCCGCGCCTATGTCGACCTCGCGGCCCAGCACGGCCTGGATCCGGCCCAACTGGCCCTGAAGTTCGTCGACGCCCGCCCGTTCGTCACCGCCACCATCATCGGCGCGACGAGCATGGCGCAGCTGAAGACCGACATCGACGCCTTCGACGTCACCTGGACCGAAGAGCTGGAGACGGCCGTCAACGCCATCCACGCGGTGCACCCGAACCCGTGCCCGTGAGGATGGGGCCTTCCCATCCGTAAAACCCCCGCGAAAGCGGGGGCCCAGGCTTTTTCTGAAACGTGGGGCGCTCGCCGATAAAACGCCTGGGTCCCCGCTTTCGCGGGGATTTTACGGGGGAGGTTCCTAAACCACCCCTCGCGCCTTCAGCTCGGCCACCTTCTCGGCCGCCAGCCCCGCCACCTCGGCCAGCACGCTTTCCGTATGCTCGCCCAGCGTCGGGCCGGTCCAGCGGACGCCGCCGGGGGTGTCGGTGAGGCGGGGGAAGGCGTTCTGCATCTTCACCTGGCCGAACACCGGGTGAGGCGCCGAGACGATCGAGTCGCGGGCCTGGAACTGCGGGTCGGCCAGCATTTCGGGCGCGCGATAGATGCGGCCGCAGGCCAGGCCCGCCGCCTCCAGCTTCGGCAGCAGGTCGTCGATGTCCTGGTCCAGGGTCCAGGCGGCGATGCGGGCGTCGAGTTCGGCCTGGTTGACGCCGCGCGCGGCGTGGTCGCGATAGCGGGGATCCTCGGCCAGGTCCGGCCGGCCCATCAGCTCGCACAGGCGCTTGAACAGGGTGTCCTGATTGGCGCCGATCAAGACGAGTTCGCCGGACCGGGTCGGATAGACGTTGGACGGGGCGATGCCGGGCAGCACGGCGCCGGAACGCTCGCGGATGTAGCCGGTGAGGTCGTATTCGGTGACCAGGTTCTCCATCACCGTCAGCACGCTTTCATAGATCGCCACGTCGACCACCTGGCCCTTGCCGGTGCGCTGACGGGCGTGCAGGGCCATCATCACGCCGAGGGCGGCGTTCAGGCCCGACAGGCTGTCGCCGATCGAGATGCCGGCCCGGGCCGGATTGCGGTCGGGCTCGCCGGTGATGTGGCGCAGTCCCCCCATCGCCTCGCCGACCAGGGCGTAGCCGGCCCGCTTGGCATAGGGCCCTGTCTGGCCGAAGCCGGAGACGCGGGCCATGACCAGGCCCGGATTGGTCGAGGCTAGGGTCTCGTAGCCCATGCCCCACTTCTCCAGCGTGCCGGGGCGGAAATTCTCGACCACCACGTCGGCCTTGGCGATCAGGGCGCGGGCGATGTCGCGGCCCTCGTCGGTGCGCAGGTCGACCGTGACCGACTTCTTGTTGCGGCCGATCACCGGCCACCAGGGCGACAGGCCCTGGGGCTTGGAGCGTCCCCACTGGCGCATCGGGTCGCCGGCTTTGGGGTCTTCCAGCTTGATCACCTCGGCGCCGAAGTCGCCCAGCACCTG
This sequence comes from Caulobacter sp. SRI_008, assembly GCF_057586355.1. Lineage (NCBI taxonomy): Bacteria > Pseudomonadati > Pseudomonadota > Alphaproteobacteria > Caulobacterales > Caulobacteraceae > Caulobacter > Caulobacter sp. SRI_008. Next base: position 34,025 of record NZ_JBYCZS010000021.1, on the reverse strand, counting down.
GCCGCAGAACGGACCGGCGATCAGCTGGCCCATCTCGATCACGCGGACGCCCGCCAACGGTCCCTGGGTCATTTTGTTCCTCTCCCCGATCACGGAACCATCACGCGGCCGTGAACCTTCTTGCTGCCACACGGCGACGCGCGACGCCGACCCTTCTTGCCCAGAAAAACGCGCAGGGAAAGAAAGCCATGACCCGCAAGCTCCTCATCGTCGGCGCCGCCTTCGCCGCCCTCAGCCTCGCCGCCTGCGGCCAGAAGGAAGAGACCAAGGGCGCCGCCACCCCGGCCGAGCAGGCCGCCACCCCGGACGCCAATCCCGCCGCCACCGTTCCGACCCCGTCGGACGAGGCCAAGGCTCCGGACTTCGCCGCCAAGGCCGCCTCCAGCGATCAGTTCGAGATCGAGGCCGCCAAGGTCGCGCTGAAGCGCTCGACCAACGTCGAGGTCAAGAAGTTCGCCCAGGACATGATCGACGCCCACACCGCCACCAGCGCGGGCCTGAAGGCCGCCATCGCCGCCTCGGGCGTCAGCATCACCCTGCCGACCGCCCTGCCGTCGGACCTGCAGGACAAGCTGGACGACCTGAACAAGGCCGACGCCAAGGACTTCGACAAGACCTATGCCGACGACCAGGTCGACGCCCACCAGGCGGCCCTGAACCTGCTGCAGCGCTACGCTCAGGACGGCGACGTCGCCGCCATCAAGACCTTCGCCGCCGAGACCGCGCCGAAGGTGCAGGAGCACCTGAACCACGCCGAGGGCCTGAAGAACGGCCTGAAGTAGGGTTCGAGCTCAAGTTCGAAATGAAGATCCCCCGGTCGACAGGCCGGGGGATTTTTCGTGGGCGAAGCAACCCAACATTCGTCATCCCGGCCGGAGCGAAGCGCAGAGCCGGGACCCAGGGGCCGCCGCAGTGCGTCGGCTAGCGTGAGGGCGGCGAACTCAGACGCGGCGCCCAGTCCCCTGGGTCCCGGATAAGCGCTATGCGATTTCCGGGATGACGAACCTTTGGGGGACTTGGCGGATTGAGGGAGGAGGAGCCCCCTCAGTTCGCCGTCTTGATGACGTTGTCGTCGCCGTTGCGGTCGATCACCAGGTTGTAGGGATCCACGCCGGCCCAGCGCGGCGCGACCTTCGTGACAAAGGTCAGGGTCTGGGTTCCGGTGCGGATCGGGCGGCGTTCGAAGGCGACGACGTTTTTCTGCGCGAAGTCCTTCTTGCCCGGCTCGGCGGTGAACAGGCCGACGTCCAGCACCTCGTTCAGGGGCGCGTTGGTCTCCTTGCCGCGGCCGTCGGCGTACATCTTGCGGGCCTCGACCACGAGCTTGACGTCATAGCGGCCGTCGGCGCGCTTCTTCACCGAGGCGCTCTTGGTCTTCAGGTCATAGAGCGTGATCTTCTCGAACAGGTCGGTGATCAGGGCCTGCTTGTCGGCCGGGACCTCGGCGCGGAGGATGCGCAGGAAGTCGAGCGTGGTCGGATAGGGCGCGCCCTTGAAACCATACTCCGCGATCAGTTGGCGCAGGGCGCGGTTGACCGTCTCCTCGCCGACCTCGTGCTGCAGCCGGTACATGACCAGCGAGCCCTTGCGGTAGTGGACGTACTGCTGGTTCTCGACCCGGGCCAGCGGCTGTTCCTCGAGCACGTCGCCGCCGCGCGCGCGCAGGTAGCCGTTGAGCTCGAACTTCAGGAACTTGCGGATCTGGGCCTCGCCGTACATCCGCTTCATGACCATCAGGGCCGAGTACTGGGCGAAGGTCTCCGACAGCATGGTCGAGCCCTGCTGGTCGGCGCCCAGCACCTGGTGGGCCCACCACTGGTGGCCGATCTCGTGGGCGCCGACATAGGTGACCATGTCGATTTTCTCCGGATCGCGGTAGTCGGCGATGAAGAACATCGCCTCCGACCACGGGATCGTGCCGGCATAGGCCTGGGCGAAGCTCTGATAGGCCGGGAACTCCAGGAAGCGCAGCTGCTTGAACTGATAGGGGCTGAACGCCGACTGGTAGTAGTCGAGCGAGGCCTTCATCGACGTGCGCATGCGCTCGATGTTCCAGGCGTGCTGCGGGTCGTAATAGACCGCCAGGTCGACGCCCTTGTAGGCCTCGCGCGAGACCGCGTAGCGGGCCGACTGGATCGACAGGAACGGCAGGATCGGGGCGTCGGCGACGAAACGCGCGGTGCGGCGGTTGTCGCTTCCAGACGTCCAGGTCCGTTCCGACACCAGGGTTCCCGGCGCGATCGGCGTCTGGTCGGCGTTGGTGGTGACGGTGATGTCGGAGGTCACGAAGTCGGCGTCGTGGCGCAGGTAGTTGAACTGCCGGCTCGCCGCGTCGCCCAGCTTGGCCATCCGCAACTCGGGCGGCAGGCCGTATTTGCGGCGCTTGGCGCGGTCCTGCAGCAGGCCCTCGCGCGACATGCCCAGGATCGGGGCGATCTCGAAATTGTTCAGGAAGGTCCCGTTGTCGACGACCCGGGTCTCGTCGCCGTTGTTCTTGAAGCCCTTCTGGCTGCGCTCGGTGATGAAGCTCATCCGACGCGTCTCGCCGGGGGCCATCGGCGTGTCGAAGGCGAAGATGCGGTAGTTGAAGCGGTCGAAGGTCTGCTTGGGCCGCGCCCCCTCGATCGACAGGCCGCGCACCACGAGGTCGCGGTCGAAGCGGAGGTGGATCTCCTTGATCGGCTGGCCGGTCTTGTTCTGGAAGACATAGGCGCCGCGGGTCACGGCCTTGGGTTCATGAGGCCACAGGTCGACGTCCAGCTTCATGCCGATGATCTTGGGCTGCGGCGTGTTCTCGTAGCGCAGCAGCGCCTTTTCGAAATCGGCCGTCCAACGCTCGTCGTCGAGATTGGTGCGGTACTCGTTCCAGACGTTGGTGTTGACGAAGATGAAGCCGCCCAGGCCGACGAAGGCCGCTAGGAAGACGCCGAAGACGACGCCGTTGGCGCCGCGCAGGCGATAGGGAAGGCGGCGCAGGCGAGGAAGAAGCCGCCCCTCGGTTCCACGTCGCCACAGGGCGTAGGATGCGATGGTCATCAGGGCGGCGAAGGCGATCCAGTAGGCGCGGAACCACCAGGCCCCGACCCAGAAATCGCCCAGGCGGTTCATGTCCGAGAACGGCGTGCCCGGCGCGCCGCTGTAGCGATAGAGATTGTGCTGCAGGCCCAGGTTCACGAAGGTCAGGTCGGTGACGATGTAGACCACCATCAGGCCCCAGCCGATGAACTTGTGCGGGCTCAGCACCTGCAGGAACACCGCCAGCACCGCCAGCAGGATCAGATCGACGGCCTGGGGCAGGACGTACCACAGCAGGTACTTGTCGAGTTCCAGACGGAAATAGCCGTGGGCGACCTGGCTGATGATCGCCGCCGCCACGCTGACCAGCAGGGTGGACAGCAGCACCAGCGAGATCGCGGCCACTTTCGGCGCGGTGAAGGCCCAGTCGCCGACGGGGGTGGAATCGACGATCTCGTGGGTGCGCCGCTCGCGCTCGCGCCAGACCAGCTCGCCGGCGTAATAGATGGCGATGATCATCGGGATCAGGCCGAACGAGCCCATCAGGGGCGCCAGCAGGGCCCGGGTCACCGGATAGATGACGCCGCCATAGCCGGTCGCGTCGGTGGCGAACCACAGGGCGCCGGCGGCGTTGAACAGCCCCAGCGCCAGCAGCACGAAATAGGCCGGGCTCTTGAACACCTGGCCCATGTCGAGGCGGGTGCGGGCGGAAAACTGGACCCAGGCGGCGGCGCGATCATGGCGCGGCGCGGGCAGCGGACGCGGGGCGGGCGGCAGCTCGGCGTCGGCCTTGGCCTCCTTGCGCGACTGCTTCCTGCGGCCCGACAGCTCGGCCGACTGGAAGCGGAACAGGCCGTAGGCCAGGCCCAGCAGGCCAGCCGACAGGACGACTATGAACGCGCGGTTGAACAGCAGGGCGCCGGCCAGGGCCGGGATCTGGGTGTTGCGCTCACTGGCGGTCCAGTAGCGGGTGAGAAGGCCGAAGGCGCTGGTCCCCAGCGGATCCCACATCGCCACGATGTGCTCGAATTCGGGCTTGTCGAGGGCGATGTTGCCGATGACCCACAGCACCATGAAGCCGATGACGCCGACATAGGTCCACATCATCGAGCGGGTGACGGTGGCCAGGGCGAAGAACATCGCCGAGGTCAGCAGGATGTTGGGGATGGCCAGGGCGAAGTAGGAGAAGAGGTAGGCCTGCGGCAGGAACGACCCGAGCATCTCCTTGTCGACCCAGGGCATCAGCGAGCCGAGGAAGATGGCCAGCGGCACGGCCAGGAACGAGGTCGCCGCCGCCAGGAAGGCGCCGGCGAAGCGGCCGTAGAGATAGTCGAACTTGCCGATCCGCGTGGCCCGCAGGATCGGGCCATAGCCCGTCTCGTCGTCGCGGACGATGACGTTGGCCACGAAGGCCGTCGTCACGAACATGTAGAACAGCGAGAAGATCAGCGCCGACATCGACAGGGCGAACGGCCCGTTGCGGTGGTCGCTGGGGCCCAGGCCGATGCTGATCTGCGAGATGGTGGTGGCGCCGAAGGCCAGCAGGAAGAACAGCACGGCCACCACCCAGAACACCGGGGAGCGCAGCTGGTAGCGGTACTCGAAGCCCGCGATCTTGCCGAACATGGTCCTCGCCCCCTCAGGCCGCGCAGCGGGTCGTGGCGAGGGTCGAGAAATAGACGTCCTCGAGCCCGCCGGGCACGGGCGCGAAGCCCTGTCCCGGATCCTGGTCGGCGAGGACGTGGATGACGGTGCGGCCGCCCAGCAGCCGGGTCGAGATCACCTGGTGGGCCGTCTTGGCGTCTTCGAGCTCGGCCTTGTCGATGGTCTTCTTCCAGATCCGGCCGTCCAGCTGGCGGATCAGGTCGCCCGGGGCGCCCTCGCGCACGATGCGGCCGTCGCAGATGATGGCCATGGCCGGGCAGAGGTCGGAGACGTCCTCGACGATGTGGGTCGACAGGATCACCACCACGTTCTCGCCGATCTCGGCCAGCAGGTTGAGGAAGCGGTTGCGCTCTTCGGGGTCGAGGCCGGCGGTCGGCTCGTCGACGATGATCAGGCGCGGGTCGCCGATCAGGGCCTGGGCGATGCCGAAGCGCTGGCGCATGCCGCCCGAGAAGCCGGCGATGGCCTTGTTGCGGACGTTCCAGAGATTGACCTGGGCCAGCAGGCTCTCGACGGTGTCCTTGCGCTCCTTGCGGCCGGCGATCCCCTTCAGCACGGCCATGTGGTCGAGCATGTCGTAGGCGCTGACGCGGGGATAGACGCCGAAGTCCTGCGGCAGATAGCCGAGCACGCGGCGCAGGGCCTCGGGGTCCTTTAGCACGTCGATGTCGCCGAAGCGGATGTGGCCCGAGGTCGGGGCCTGCAGGGTGGCGACGGTGCGCATTAGGGTCGACTTGCCGGCGCCGTTGGGGCCGAGCAGGCCGTACATGCCGCGCGGAATGGTCAGGCTGACCTCGTCCAGGGCCCGCACGCCGTTGCCGTACACATGCGTCAGATTTTCGATGATCAGCATCGTCGCTCGCCGCCCCCTAGTGTTAACGCCACAGTCCCCACTTCGTCATGACTCGACGGCGCAACCATGGGCAAGTGAAAGAACGTTTAGGCTGTCGGGTTCCCGACGAACGGCGTTCGTCGCGCCGTTTTCGGCCGGGGTTCCGGTCGCGAGCGTTTGGGTCTAAGCAGGCGGCCATGACGACCTTCGCCTTTCCCCCGCCCGTCCAAGCTTCGGTTCCGGTGGAAGGGACCGATGCAGTCTTCCCGGTCCGCCGCATCCTGTGCGTGGGCCGAAACTACGCCGCCCACCGCGCCGAGATGGGCGGCGACGAGCGCGATCCGCCGTTCTTCTTCGCCAAGCCGGCCGACGCCGTCGCGCCGCTGCTGGAAGACGTGCCCTATCCGCCGCGCACCGCCGACCTGCACCACGAGATCGAGCTGGTGGTCGCCCTGAAGTCGGGCGGCGCCGACATCGCCGTCGACGACGCCCTGGACCATGTGTTCGGCTACGCCGTGGGCGTGGACCTGACCCGTCGCGACCTGCAGGGCGCGGCCAAGGCCAAGGGCCAGCCGTGGGAAGCGGGCAAGGCCTTCGACTTCTCCGCCCCGATCTCGGCCATCCGCCCGGCGGCCGACGCCACGCTGGACGGCGCCATCTGGCTGACCGTCAACGGCGTGCAGCGCCAGACCGGCCTGATCGCCGACATGATCTGGAACATCCCCGAGATCATCGCCGAGGCCAGCAAGCTGTGGACCCTGGCGGCCGGGGACCTGATCTTCACCGGCACGCCCGAGGGCGTGGCCGCGGTGGTCAAGGGCGACAGGATCGTCGGCGAGGTCGACGGCGTCGGCGCCCTGGCCTTCACCCTGGTCTGACGGGAGGGCGGAAGCCGTGACCCTGACGCTATTCGGCTACTGGCGGGCGGCCGCGCCCTATCGCGTGCGCATCGGCCTCAATCTCAAGGGCCTGGCCTATGACCAGAGCCCGGTGAACCTGCTGAAGGGCGAGCAGCGGCAGGGGCCGTATCTCGACCTCAACCCGCAGGGGCTGACCCCGGCCCTGGCGATCAGTGGCGATGGGGAGGGCGGCGTGGTGCTGACCCAGAGCCTGGCCATCCTCGAATGGCTCGACGAGACGCACCCGGAGCCGCCGCTGCTGCCGGCCGACCCGCTGGGCCGGGCGCGGGTGCGGGCCATGGCCCAGACCATCGCCTGCGACATCCATCCGCTGAACAACGTGCGGGTCACCGGCGAACTGGCCGCGCGCGGCCAGGACGAGGCCGCCCGCACCGCCTGGATGGCCCGCTGGCTGAACGAGGGCTTCACCGCCCTGGAAGCGGCCGTCGCCGCCCACGGCGGAACCTATGCCTACGGCGACGCGCCGACCCTGGCCGATATCTGCCTCGTGCCGCAGGTCTATGGCGCGCGCCGGTTCAAGATCGACCTTTCACCTTTCCCGCGGATCGTCGCGGCCGCCGACCGCGCCGCCGACCATCCCGCCTTCGCCGCTGCTCACCCCAGCCTCCAGCCGGACGCCGCCGATGCTTGAAGATCTGAAAACCAACAACGCCAACTGGTCCAAGGGCAAGACCCAGGTCGATCCCGAGTTCTTCAAGCGCCTGGAGAACCAGCAGAGCCCCGAATATCTGTGGATCGGCTGCAGCGACAGCCGGGTGCCGGCCAACGAGATCGTCGGCCTGGATCCGGGCGAACTGTTCGTCCACCGCAACGTCGCCAATCTGGCCCCGCCGCAGGACGCCAACTACCTGTCCGTGCTGCAGTTCGCGGTCGACGTTCTGAAGGTCAAGCACGTGATGGTCGTCGGCCATTACGGCTGCGGCGGCGTGGCGGCGGCCATCGATGGCAAGCGCCGAGGCCTGGTCGATCACTGGCTGCACCCGATCCGCGAGGTCCACGCCGAGCACAAGCACGAGCTGGAAGCGATCCCGGAAGAGCGCGACCGCCTCAACCGCCTGTGCGAGCTGAACGTCATCCGCCAGGTGCGCAACGTCGCCTCGGACGTCTTCGTTCAGGACGCCTGGGCGCGCGGCCAAAGCCTGGCCGTGCACGGCTGGGTCTATTCGCTGTCCAACGGCCTGGTCACCGACCTCAACGTCGGCATCGCCAGCCTCGAGGACTATGAGCGCGTTCTGGCGGGCAAGCCGGAGTAGGGGTCTTCAGATCCTCCTCCTCTGGGGGAGGTGGCCCGAAGGGCCGGAGGGGGTAGCGCTGGCCCATGCCGCGCAGACCCCCTCAGTCGCTCCGCGACAGCTCCCCCAGAGGGGGAGCATCTAGTCGCGATCGCCCCGCGCCGTATCGCCGCACCTTACAAAAACCGCGTTCGCCCTTACCTGTTCGTCACCTTGTTGCGGCACGGTGAGCGCATGGACGCCTTCCTCCAGACCCTGCACGAGATGGTCGTCGAGCACCGCCTGCTGGTGTGCGCGATCCTCGCGCTCGTCACTCTGCTGGAAGCCCTGATGCTGGTCGGGGTGCTGATCCCGATCATGGCGGTGATGCTGACGGCCGGAGCGCTGATCGCCACCGGCTCGCTGCATCCCGTGGAAGTCATCATCTGGTGCAGCGTCGGCGCGGCCGCCGGCGACGCCATTTCCTACCTGATCGGCCAGAAGATCGGCGCCAGGGCCGTGCGTCATCCGGCCGTGGCCAGGCATCGCCGCACCGTGGCCCGCGCCCGCCTCTACACCCGCCGCTACGGCGTGCTGGCCCTGCTGGTCGCCCGCTATCTGGGTCCGCTGCGGCCGTTTGTACCGATGGCCGCGGGCATGACCCGCATGCGCGACTGGACCTTCCACGCCGCCAACACCGTCACCGCGCCGCTGTGGGTGGTGTCGGTCCTGGCTCCTGGCTATCTCGCCGCCCGCAACCTCGGCTACTGGAAGCCCGATCCCCAGTGGCTGACGGCCCTGGCCGTGGGCGCCCTGCTGCTCGTCGCTACCGTGGCGATCGTCCGCGCCGCGCCGTTCAAGGCCCAGCCGGCGAAAGCCTAGCCCGGCGCCTTGATGCGAACCCGGGTGCTGGCCGCCCGGCCCTGGGCGTCGACCACCCGCAGCCGATAGAAGCCCGCCGCCTGGGGGCGCCACACCGGCTTGCCGCTGACCGCGTCCTGCGAGAGCGGCGCGCCGTTCACGTACCACGACAGGTTCTCGCCGCCGGCCGCCAGGACGAGGCCGCGCGAGCCCTTGCCCAGCCCCTCGACCTGCACCGTCGCCCCGTCCGGCGGGAAGATCAGGCGCGGCCCCTCGTCGGCGACGGTCTGGAGACGTTGCAGGGCGCCGGGCGCCGACTTCGGCGCGATCGGGCGCGGGGCGGTGGGCGGGGCGCCGACCAGGTCGGCGACGTCGAACAGCAGGGGCAGGGCCGCGTCGCGGCCGGTCAGCCCGCCGCGCGCGCCGCCGTCGGCCCGACCGGTCCAGACAACGATGGCGTGGCCGCCCACGATCCCCGCCGCCACCGCGTCGCGGAAGCCGTAGGAGGTGCCGGTCTTGAAGGCCATGGCCGGTCCGCCCCGGGTCAGGGCCGAGGGGGCGCGGCCACGCGGGCCGGGGGCTTCGCGCAGGATGTCGAGCACCTGGTTGACCGCCTCGGGCCGGGCGATGCGGGTTCCGCCCGAGCGCTCCCGGGCCTTGGCCTCGTCCACCGTATAGGCCAGGGGCTTGGCCACGCCGCCGTCGCCGAGGGCGGCGTAGAGGGTGACGAGGTCGCGCAGGGTGATGCCGGCCCCGCCCAGGGCCAGGGCCAGGCCCGCCGCCTTCACCTCGGCCTTGGGCCGCAGCAGCTTGACCCCGCCGGCTTCGAGGCGGGCGGCGAAGGCCTCGGGTCCGATCTTCTCCAGGGTGGCGACGGCCGGCACGTTCAGCGAATAGGCCAGGGCCTCGCGGGCCGTGACCTTGCCGTGGAACACGCGGTCGAAGTTCTCCGGCTGGTAGTCGGCGAAGCGGGTCTGGGCGTCGTCGATCTGGGTGTCGGGGGCCAGGGCGCCGTCGTCGAAGGCGAAGGCGTAGACGAAGGGCTTGAGAGCCGAGCCGGGCGAGCGGGCGGCGCGGGTCATGTCCACCCAGCCGCCGGGCCGGTCGCGGCCGCCCGAACCGACCAGGGCCCGCACGGCGCGATCCTTGATCCGCACGACGATGATGGCCGAGGTCGCCTCCGGACCCTGGCTGGCGGCGACGGCGGCGGCCATCGGCTCCAGCCGCGCCTGGAGGTCGGGATCGATGGTGCTGGCGACGCTGGGCTGGCTGGCCGGCGCGGCGGCGGCCAGTTGGCCCGCCAGGTGCCAGGCCATGGCCGGAAAGACGCTGCGGCGAGGGATCGGCTCGCCCTCGGCCTCGACGGCGGCGATGTCGGTCAGCACGCCGGCGCGGACCATCTTGTCCAGCACCGCCCGCCGGGCCTCGCGCGCGGCTTCGGGTCGCCGGTCGGGGCGGCGGCCTTCGGGCGCTTGGGGCAGGGCGATCAGCAGGGCCTGCTCGCCGTCGGTCAGGCTGGACGGTTCGTGGCCGAAATAGGAGAGGCTGGCGCCGCGCACGCCTTCCAGATTGCCGCCGTAGGGGGCCAGGGTCAGGTAGAGCGCCAGGATTTCGTCCTTGCTCAGCCGGCTCTCCAGCTGCACGGCGCGGACCATCTCGATCAGCTTGGAGCCGAGATTGCGGGGGCGAGGCTCCAGCAGGCGCGCGGTCTGCATGGAGAGGGTCGAGGCGCCGCTGCTGATCCGGCCGTGGATCACGGCCGAGCCGGTGGCGCGGACCAGGGCGATCGGATCGACGCCCAGGTGCCAGCGGAAGCGGGCGTCCTCCACCGCGACCAGGCGCTTGAGGAAGGTGGGATCGGTGCGTTCGAGGTCGGCGCGCACCCGCCAGCGGCCGTCCTCCACGGGCAGGGCGCGCAGCCACGCCCCGCGTTCGCCCAGCACGACGGGTGAAGAACGCCTGGCGCGGCCCATGTCCGGCGGGAAGGCGGCGCTGAGGGTGAACAGCACGACCTGGGCGGCGAGGAAGCCGGTCAGTACGCGCGTGATCAGCGGGACCTTCCCCTCCCCCGTGAGGGGGGAGGGGTCAGGGGTGGGGGTGACTTCGGTGTTGGCGGCGGTCACGGCGCTTCACCTTCAAGCGCCGTCACCCCCATCCCCGGCCCTTCCCCCATCGAGGGGGAAGGGAGAACGCTGAACATCACTGCCCCGCGATCGTCGTGCGGCCGGCGTCCGACCGGGCGGCGATGCTCGGGCGGTACATGTCCTTGGCCACGGCCCCGGGCAGGAAGAACTCGCCCGGCGTCACGGCCCGCGCGATGTAGGCCATGGCGAAGGGCTTGTTGCCCTCCAGGTCCAGCGCGGCGATGTAGCGGTCGTCGCGGCTTTCCTGGGCGTCGGGGCTGGAAAGCTCGCCGAGGAACTTGAACGGTCCGTTCTGGGCGTCGTCGGCGCCCAGCGGGGCCTCGATCTCGAAGCCGGCCGGCAGGGCGTCGTCGACCACCAGGGCGGTCGAGCGAGCTTGCAGCGACCGGCCCTGGATCAGCACGATCACCCGTTCGCCCTGGCGGATGGCGAAGGGATCGACCGCGCCGCCGCTCATCGTGAACAGGCGCTTGCTCACCGTCAGGCCGTTGCTGGAGGCCACCGGAGCGACGATCGGCGTGCCGCGCACGCTGACCGTCCGCCACAGGGCGCCCTTGCCCTTGTTGGTGAAGCGGGCGTCGGCCAGCTTGCCCACGGCCCAGCGCGGCGCCCCGCCCGCGGGGGGCAGGCCGATCACGCCTTGGGCGTCGATGCTGATCGGGCCGGCGGCCTTCATCAGCTGGTGGGCGGCGAACAGCAGCTGGGCCTGTTCCTGGGTGTTCAGGGCGTCGGGATCCTTGACCACGTTCTCCAGGCGGCCTTGCAGGCGGGCGGCGACATCGGTCTGGCCGGCCTGGACCGCCAGGGCCGTGACCGCGGCCACGTCGCGCAGCGGGCTCTGGTACCAGTCGTACTCGTCGCGCCAGTTCAGCGAGTTCACCGCCTGGCGCATGGCCGAGCGAGCCCGGGCGTGGTCGCCCATCAAGGCCAGGCCTGCGGCCACTTGCGCCTTGGCCAGCGGCTGGTCTTCGTCCTTCATCTGCACGTCGTGCCACCAGCGCAGGCGGGCCAGGTCTCCGCGTCCGGCCTTGGCCAGGACGTAGAGGGCGTAGGCGCTGGCCCGGCGGCGCATGCGTTCGGTGGCCTTCTTGCTGTCCTCGGGGCTGCGGCCCCACCAGGCCGGATATTCCAGCCGGTACGAGACCGAGCTCCAGCCGTCGGGACGGCTAATCTGGCGCATGGCGTTCAGGGCCTTGTCCAGAGCCTCGTCCGGCACGGCCACGCCCTGCGCCTTGGCTTCCAGCAGGAAGTCGGTGGCGTAGGCGCCCAGCCAGGCGTCGGCCTCGCCGTCGCCGACCCGCCACAGGCCGAAGGCGCCGTCGAGGGTCTGACGATCGAGCAGGCGGCCCACCGCCCCGGCCAGGGCGGCTGGCGTGCGCTTCAGCTTCGGATCGCTGGAGACGCTCTGGGCGTAGAGCAGCGGATAGGCGGTCGAGACCAGCTGCTCGGTGCAGCCGTAGGGGTAGCGCTGCAAGGCCACCGCGATCGCCGACGGGTCGAAGCCCTTGAACGGCGAGTAGCTGACCTGCAACGTCACGTCCCCGGCCGCCAGGCCCGAGAGCAGCTGGTAGTTGGGGGTGTAGCTGGTTCCCGGAGCCTGCAGCTCGGTGGTGGTGCGCACCACGTCGCCCCAGCCCAGGCGGGTCTGGATCGGATAGTCCTTGGCGGTCGAGAAGCCGGGGCCGCTGACCTTGAAGCCGATCTTGCCGACGCCGGTGACGTCGGGCGCCAGGAAGGGGATCTTCTCGGCGACGCGCTGGCCCAGGATCAGGGTGATCACCTTCTTGAAGGCGACCTTCAGCCCGCCCGAGGCGCTGGCTTCGGCGGTGTAGGCGCCGGGCTTGCCCTCGACGTTGTGCAACTCCAGCGTCGCGGTCGGCTTGTCGCCGGGCGACAGGAAGCGCGGCAGGTTGAGGTCGGCGACCACCGGCTGGCGCACGGTCATGGCCTTGGAGCCCGAGCCGACGGCTTCGTCGGTCCAGGCCACGGCCATGATCCGCAGCTCGCCGTTGAAGTCGGCCGGCGGCAGCTTGATCACCGCCTTGCCGTCCAGGCCCGTCTCGACCACGCCCGACCACAGGGCCACGGTCTTGATCGGCGTGACCGTCAGGCCCTCGCCGCCCAGTTCGTCGCCGCCGAAGTTGACGTTGGCCGGCGCGCCCATGTTCGGGTCGAGCAGGCGGCCGTAGTCGTCACGGTAGTCGAGCGTCAGGGCGCGCTTGCCGAAGTACCACTTCACCGGATCAGGGCTTTCCTGGCGGGTCAGGCGCAGCACGCCTTCATCCACCGCCGCGACGGTGACCCGGGCCTTCTGGCCAAAGCCCAGGCCCTGCACCTTCAGCGGGATTTCGACCGGCGCCTTGGAGTCGATCTTGGCCGGCGTGCCGATGTCGACCACCAGCTTGCGGCCCTTCGGCTCCAGCGGCACGTAGACGAGGCCCAGGGCCCGCTTGGGCTTGGGCGAGGCCACGGGGTCGCGCGGCTGGATGACGGTGACCATCACATAGGCCCCGCCACCCCAGGCGGCGCTGGTCTTCAGCTTCACGGTCGCGCCGTTCTCGCCGACCGACACGGTCTTGAAGTCGATCAGGCGATCGGTGGCCACGGCCACCTGGGCCTGGCCGGCATAGGGCGCCTTCAGGGTGATCTCGACGGTGTCGCCCTGCGCATAGGCCTTGGTTCCGGCCGACACGCGGACATAGTCCGGAGCCTCGGCGTCCTTGGCCGGCGAGCCCCAGCCCGACGAGAAGCGGGTGATGGTCTTGCTGCCGTCGGCGCCCTCGACCACCAGGCGGTAGTCGCCCCAGCCGAGGCGGCGGTTCACGCGCGCTGACTGGCCGGCCGAGAGGTTCAGCGCGCCCTTCATAACCACGGCGTCGCGGCTGGTGCGCCGCCACTGCCAGCGGCCGTCCTGCTGGAACCAGTCGTAGTTCCAGTTCTCGCTGATCAGGGTGTAGTTGGCGGTGGTCGAGATCCGCTTGCCGGCGGCGTCGACGGCGATGATCTCAAGGCTGACGGGCGGATCGCCGTTCTTGGCCTCGCCCTGCTCGATCTTGACCCCGTAATAGACCGGCTTGCCGCGGACCTTGATCTCGAGGCCCTCGCGCACCGGCCGGCCGCCGGGTTCGAACACCGAGGCCGTGACGGCCGCGACCAGCGGCTGGCCGGTCTCGCCGACGTCGGACGTCGCCAGGTTCAGCACCGCCCGGCCCTCGCCGTCGGTGACGGTGTTGCCCAGCTCGATCAGCTTCTCGTCGAACGGCTCCTGGGCGTCGCCCCACTCGAAGCCCTTGTATTGCGGGAAGGGATCGGTGTCGCGGCGCAGGCGGGCTTCGCCTTGCGTCTGCAGGCCCGAGCCCGGCGCGCCGTATAGGAAGCGGGCCGAGACGTTGATCTGGCGGGTCTCGCCGATGCGGACCGGGGCGCTCTCCTGGCCGGTGGCGGTGACCGCCAGACGCTGAGGCGCGAAGTCTTCGACGCTGAAGCTCAGCGAACCCGACGAGGCCTCGATGCCCTCGATGTGCAGTTCTGCGGTCCAGCGGCCGCGCGGGGCGCTGCGGGGCAGGGCGATGTCGATCGGCACGGCGCCGGCGTTGGCCTGGCCGAACCACCAGCGCTTGTACTCCACGCCCGAGGGGCGCTTGACCAGGATGTAGCCCTTGCGGTCGTTCACCGCCTTGGCCAGGCGGTCGCGGACCATGGCGGTCAGGTGCACGGTCTCGCCGGGGCGATAGATGCCGCGGTCGGCATAGAGCCAGCCGTCGATGTCGGTCTTGGCCTCGCGGCCGCCCTCGCTCTCGGTGCGGCCGCCGACGCCCTGCTTGGACAGGTCCACCGGCGAGCGGTCGAGGTCGAGCACCGACAGGTCGCCTTGCGGACCGTAGGCCATGACCATCTTGGCGCGCTCGGCGCCTTCGCCTTCCAGCAGCGGACGGGCGAAGCGCACGCGGCCGTCGGCGTCGCTCTTGACCTCGGCCAGGGGCTCGCCGTCGCGGGCGACCAGGGCCACGCGCACGCCCGACACCGTCTTGGCGGTCTTCAGCGAGCGGACCACGACGTCCAGCGCCTCGGAGCCGTCATAGGCGATCAGGGCCATGTCGGTGAACACGATCCAGCGCCGGGCCTGGGCCGGGGGGGTGTCGCCCTCGCCGTCGGGATCGCGGCCGCCCGAGGCGTCGCGGGCCTTGATGACATAGGCGCCGGCCTTCATCTCCTTCAGCACCGCGCCCAGCGGGAAGACGGTGGTCGCCTTCTGGCCGGCGGCGCCGTCGACATTGACCTCGCCCTTCCAGATGCGGCGGCCGTCGTCATTGGGGCTGTCGTCGCCGTAGTCGCTGTTCCAGTCGCCTTCGCCGGTGGGGTCGGGGGCGCTGATCGACTTGCGGACCAGGTTGCGGTCCGACACGCGCCAGACTTCCACGGCCAGCTTGGAGACGTTCATGGTCTCGATGGCGACGCCGTCGGACTCCTCGCGCGGCAGGATCACCCCGTCGCCGGCGAAGCCCACGTAAGGCGGCTTCTCACCAAAGGTGAAGTCGACGTCGGCGTTGGCGCCCAGGGTGTCGCCGCCCTTGGCGGGCAGGCCCTTCAGCAGGGTGACGCGGTGGTCGGTGAAGCCGATCCCGCCGACGCACAGCTCGTCGCCCTTGACCCGCACGGCCGGGGTGCGGCCGAGGTCGGGCGAGACCATGACGAAGTCGGCATAGGCCTTGGACGGGTCGAGCTCGCGGCTCATCTGGATGCAGGCCAGCGGATCGCCGCCGGAGCTGTCGATGCGGGTGCGCCAGACGGCGAAGCCTTCGGGCTTGGGAACGCCGCGCCGGCGGGCGCCCGCGTCGCGCGGCTTGCCGAACAGCGACCAGGCTTCGCCCTTGACCGCGCCGCCGCTGACCGCGGCCTTGCCGCCGCCGCCACCGAACCAGCCGAGATCGGCGGTCTTGGCCGCCACGAAGCCGCCGCCGAAGCCGAGGACCAGGGCGACCGCCGCCACGGCCGCGGCCGGGGTCAGCAGGTGGGGTTTCAGACGGGTCCAGACGGAGGACTTGGCCGTGCCGCTGCCCTGCGGCGTCTCGTCCGTCGACATCCGTCGTCTCTCCCAAAGCGAAGTGATTTGGGGGGACTTGAACCTAAGCGCGAGCGGGGGTCAACGGCGCTGATGTGACGGTGATGGGGTACCGTCCACGGAAACGGAAACCTCGCCCTTCGACAGGCTCAGGGTGAGGTTTCCCGATGGCGCTAAACGTCGAACTTCACCTGCGCCGTCGACAGGTCGTAGCAGGCCGAGACGATCTTCAACCGGCCCTGGGCGACGCGCTCGGCGAGCGTGCCGTCGGCCACCTTAAGGCGGGCGGCGGTGTTGCGGACGTTGCGGCGGATGGCGGCGTCCTGCAGGTCCGCGGGATGCTCGGCGTCGGCGTCGAACACCGCCGGCAGGATCGGCAGGACCATGTCCTGCAAGGCCCCGTGCAGATGGGCGTGCTTGGTGGCGACGTCCACGGCCGCGCCGACGGCGCCGCACTTGGTGTGGCCCAGCACGACGACCAGCGGCGCGCCCAGGTGCTCGACGGCGTAGAGGATCGAGCCCAGGCCCTCGGGGCCGACGGTCGAGCCGGCCACGCGGACGATGAACAGTTCGCCCAGATTGCAGTCGAAGATCAGTTCGGGCGCGGTGCGGCTGTCGCTGCAACCGACGACGACGGCGAACGGCTTCTGGCCGCCGGCCATTTCCGAGATGCGGGCGGCCGAGGGCAGCACCAGGCTGGCGCCGCCGCGGGCGAAGATGGCGTTGCCGTGCTTGAGCCGGCCCAGCGCCTCGTCGGGGCTGACGGCCGGGGCGGGCGGCTCGACCTTGACGCCGGAGACCTGGGTCGCGCCCGGCGCGGCGTGGCCTTCCTCGCCTTCCATCGGCGGCACGCTGGCGACGGCCTTGTCCAGCGCGGCCTTGTCGGCCGGCTGGGTGGCCAGCGCCTTGGTGACGCGGCGGGCCTTGCGCGCGGCAGGCGTCACCGCCGGCAGTTCGGGCGCGTGCAGGCCTTCGGCGTAGGCGATGGCGGGCGCGGCCAAGCCAACGCCCAGCGCGCCCAACAGGGTGCGTCGTGAAAACATGGTCTTCCCCCGAAGCCAGTGAATGTCGGACACGACCCTAGGCGAAGGAGGGTTAATCCCCCGGCAACGCTGGCGCTCGCCTCAAAGCGGCAATTCGACGCGTTTGACCACGGTGCGCATGGCGATCGACGAACTGACCCGCACCACGCCCGGGATCCGCGTCAGTTCCTGGCTGTGCACCCGCTCCAGGTCGTCGACGTCGGCCACCACCAGCCGCAGCAGATAGTCCGAGCCGCCGGTCATCAGGTAGCACTCGGCCACCTCGCGCACGCTCGCCACCGCCTTCTCGAAGGCGGTCAGGGCGGCCTCGGCCTGGGACGACAGGGTGACGGTGACGAAGACGCTGAGCGGCAGGCCCACGGCCCGCTCGTCGATCACCGCGGCATAGCGGCCGATGACCCCGGAATCCTCCAGCGCCCGCACCCGCCTAAGACAGGCTGATTCCGACAGATTGGCCGCCCTGGCCATGTCGACATAGCTGGCGCGACCCTCGCGTTGGAGCAAGCGGAGGATCTTTCGGTCGAAGACGTCGAGCGTCACCGGGGATTTCTTCAACGAACCGGCCCTTTCACGCAGGATTCCTGCATACACCGTTATCCCACGAACGAAAGAACCAAGAAACCTGCGAACGGAGAGGCGTACACCAGCGTTAAAGCCATAAACCGAGGAAACATCATGCGCGTTGGCGTCCCCTCCGAGATCAAACCGGGCGAGCACCGGGTCGGCCTGACCCCCACCGCCGTCCGTGAATATGTCGCCCATGGCCACCAGGTGCTGGTGCAGCAGGGTGCTGGCCTGGGCGCCGGCTATGCCGACGACGCCTATGTGAAGGCCGGGGCGACCATCGCTCCCGACGCCGACGCGGTGTTCGCGGGCGCCGAGATGATCGTGAAGGTCAAGGAACCGCAGAAGGTCGAGTGGGAGCGCCTGACCGATCGCCATATCCTCTTCACCTACCTGCACCTGGCGCCGGATCCGGCCCAGACCGAGGGCCTGCTGGCTTCGGGCTGCGCGGCCATCGCCTACGAGACCGTGACGGATGCGAAGGGCGGCCTGCCGCTCCTGGCCCCGATGTCGGAAGTGGCCGGCCGCATCGCCGTGTTCTCGGCGGCCGAGACCCTGCTCAAGCACAATGGCGGCATGGGCCTGCTGCTGAGCGGCGTGCCCGGCGTGCCGCCGGCTCGCGTCGTGGTGCTGGGCGGCGGCGTGGTCGGCTCCAACGCCGCCCGCATGGCCGCCGGCCTGGGCGCCGAGGTGGTGGTGCTGGAACGCTCGATCCCGCGCATGCGCGAACTGGACGACCTCTATCAGGGGCGGATCCTGACCCGCTATTCGACCTTCGCCGCGGTGGAGGAGGAGATTCTCAAGGCCGACGTGATCATCGGCGCGGTGCTGACCGCCGGCGCCGCCGCGCCGAAGCTGGTGCGCCGCGAGCACCTGGCCAAGATGAAACCGGGCTCGGTGCTGGTCGACGTCTCGATCGACCAGGGCGGCTGCTTCGAGACCAGCCACCCGACCACCCACGCCGAGCCGACCTACACGGTCGATGGCGTCGTCCACTACTGCGTGGCCAACATGCCGGGCGCGGCCCCGCGCACCTCGTCGGAAGCCCTGGGCAACGCCACCCTGCCGTTCGGTCTGGCGCTGGCTGACAAGGGCCTGGACGCGCTGAAGACCAACGTCCACCTGGCGCGCGGCCTCAACGTCCTGGGCGGCAAGCTGACCCACCCGGCCGTGGCTCAGGCGCTGGGCAAGGAGTCGGTGGATCCTTACGGGGCCTGGGCCTGAACCCAAACCTATAAGCTCCCGTCATTCCCGCCCTTGTGGCGGGAACCCCTGGTTCCGCTCGCAAGTGAAGAGCCAGCGGCGTGCTGAGCACGCCGCCCCACCCGCCCTTGCGGCTGACAGAGGGTTTCCCGCCACAAGGGCGGGAATGACGGGAGATAGAGATGGCGAGGGCTAAACCCCCGCCATCTCCGAGATCACCTTCAGCGCCGCCTCGCGCGGGTCGTTGGCCGCGGTGATCGGGCGGCCGCAGACCAGGTGGCTGGCGCCGGCGGCGATGGCGTCGGCGGGGGTGGCGGCGCGGGCCTGGTCGTTCTTGGCCGACCAGAAGGGGCGCACGCCCGGCGTCACCACCAGGAAGTCCGGGCCGCCGATCTCGCGGGCCAGGGCGGCTTCATGGGGCGAGGAGACGATGCCGTCGACGCCGCACTCCACGGCCTGGCGGATGCGCCGTTCGACCAGGGCGCGGGCGCTGAAGGCGTAGCCCATCTCGATCAGATCGGCGTCGTTCAGGCTGGTCAGCACGGTGACGGCCAGGATCTTCAGGTCCGAGCCGGCCTTGGCCTTCACGGCCGAGCGCATCACCTGCGGCTCGGCGTGGACGGTCAGCAGGTCGCAGCCGGCCCCGGCCAGCACCCGGGCCGAGCGCTCCACCGTCGCGCCGATGTCATGCAGCTTCCAGTCCAGGAACACCTGCTTGCCGGCCTTCTTGAGGTCGCCAGCGAAGCTCATGCCGTCGGTGGCCAGCAGCTCCAGGCCGATCTTGTAGAACGACACCGCGTCGCCGAGCTGGTCGACCATGCCGCGAGCGTCGGCGACCGTGGGCAGGTCCAGCGGAACGATCAGGCGCGGATCGGCGGTCATTTCAAGGCTCCGGTGTTGGCGCGCGAGCCCGCATCGCTCTAGAGAGAGCGACGTTTCCCGCACAGGCATGAAGGTTGAGGACGTCGAATGAGCCAGGCCGAACTCGCCGTCAACTTCTTCGTCGCCCTGTTCGCCCTGATCGACCCGATCGGCAACGTGCCGCTGTTCGCCGCCGCCACCCTGGGCGCGGCCTCGGCCGGCCGGCGGATGGTGGCCGTCTATATCGGCCTCTTCGTCCTGGCCTTCCTGGTGTTCTTCTACTTCACGGGCGTTTCCTTGCTGGAGTTCTTCGGCATCTCGATGCCGGCCTTCCGCATCGCCGGCGGCATCATCCTGTTCATCCTGGGCCTGGACATGGTGCGCGACGACTTCACCACCATGTTCGCCGACGCCGCCGAGGGCGAGACCGAGGTGCTGTCGGCCCGGGTCTACGCCAAAAAGCGGTTCGAGCGGCTGATCGTGCCCTTCGCCATGCCGCTGTTGATCGGCCCGGGCGCGATCTCGACCGTGATCATCTACGCCAGCGAGGCCAAGCACCTGGGGCTGGCGGGCATGGCCCTGGGCGTCGGGGTGATCGCGGCGGTGTCGGTGGTGCTGGTCGCCACCTTCTGGGCCGCGCCGGTGATCAGCAAGGTGCTGGGCCGCATCGGCATGAGCATCGTCGTGCGGGTGCTGGGCCTGATCCTCTGCGCCCTGGCGGTGCAGTTCGTGCTGATCGGCGTGGGGGATGCGACGCGCGGCTTGATCCGCGCGGACGCGAAGGCGCCGTACGCCGCGGAGAAGTAGAAGCCGTCGGCTCCTCCCCCGCTTGCGGGGGAGGGGGACCACGAAGTGGTGGAGGGGGCGAGACTGGGCGCCGTGCCGGCGGTCGCCCCCTCCGTCACGCTGCGTATCCGCAGCGCGCCACCTCCCCCGCTTCGCGAGGGAGGAGCTAGGGGATCAAACCTTCCGGAACTTCCCGCCCTGGCTGGCGATCAGGGCCAGGGCCCATTCGTCCGGGATCAGCTTGGCCAGCACGGCGATGGCCTTGTTGGGCGCGCCGGTGACGCAGACGGGGCGGTTGGCCTCGGCGGCCTCGTAGCCGGCGGCGGCGACCTCGTCGGCGCCCAGCCACATCCAGGCCGGCAGGCTCTGGCTGACCTGGGCGCGGGTGCCGTTGACGTCGTGGAATTCCGAAAGCGTAAAGCCGGGGCACAGGGCGCTGACGTGCACGCCGGTCGCCAGGTTCTCCAGGTGCAGGCTCTGGGAGAACTTCACCAGGAAGCTTTTCGTCGCCGCATAGAGGGTGTGGCCGGCCGAGCCGGGGGCCAGGCCCGCCAGAGAAGCGACATTGACGATGCGGCCGAAGCGACGCTCGACCATGCCCGGCAGCACCTTGTGGGTGAGGGCGCAGACCGAGGTCAGCATCACCTGCAGGAAGGTCGACTGGTCGGCCCAGGTGGTCTTGTCGTAGGCGCCGGGCAGGCCGTAGCCGGCGTTGTTCACGAGC
Source organism: Caulobacter sp. SRI_008 (assembly GCF_057586355.1). Lineage (NCBI taxonomy): Bacteria > Pseudomonadati > Pseudomonadota > Alphaproteobacteria > Caulobacterales > Caulobacteraceae > Caulobacter > Caulobacter sp. SRI_008. The sequence goes on along the minus strand of NZ_JBYCZS010000021.1, from coordinate 13,134 downwards.
GCGTCGATCTCGCGGCCCTCGGCGGCGATCCCGGCCAAGACCGCGTCGACGCCGGCCGGATCGGCCAGGTCGGCGGGAATCGCGTAGGCCTCGACCCCGAAGCGCATGCGGATCTCGGCGGCCAGGGCCTCCAGCCGGTCGAGCCGGCGGGCGGTCAGGGCCACGTCATAGCCGTGGCTGGCGTAGATGCGGGCGAAGGCGGCCCCGATGCCGGCGGAGGCGCCGGTGATCAGGGCGAGGCGGCGGGCCATGTGGGTCGAAGATCCTGCGAACGAAGCGTCGCCGGAGTCGAGCACGCCGGAGGTTGCGGTTCAAGACATAGGGGCGGGGCGGAGGAACGACCGTCGGGGGGCGGGGTCGATCGTTCCTCCGCGAGGGGCGCGCCTCTGAGGGGAGGACGGCGCGCCCGATAGTCCTTAGGCCGCGTCGCTGAGCGCCGGCTGGGCGCCGCGGGTCCAGCGGACGGCGGCTTCGGCCACGCGCACGCCGAGCAGGCGGGCGGTTTCACGGTCGCCGGCCGGGGGCGAGAGCTCCGGCGAGACGTTGTCCGACTGGGCGGCCAGGCCGACGAACGAGCCAACGCGGTTGATGGTTTCCGGACCACGCTCGGCGGCGGTGACGTTCGGCGGGGCGATGCCGAGGTTGATCCAGTTCATGCCGTGCTGGGCCGCGAGGATGGCCAGGCTGTTGAGGGCATGGGCCTTGTCGCCCGAGAAGCTGTGCGAGTTGGTGAAGCCCGCGGCCAGCTTGTCCTTCCAGGCGCCGGTGAAGAAGGCTGCCGAGGAAGCGTCGGCGAAGACTTTGAACACGCCCGAGACGTCGCCCATGTAGGTCGGCGCGCCAAACACCACGGCGTCGGACTCGGTCACGGCGTCGAGGATCGGCTTGAAGTCCTGGCTCGCGCTTTCGATGGCGAGCAGGACCGGGGTCTGGCCGGCGTCGCGGACGCCCTGGGCGACCTTGTCGGCGAGGACGGCGGTGTGGCCGTAGCCCGAGTGATAGACGATGGCGACCTTGGTGGTCATGGCGGATGTCCCCTGAGGAGAATGATGTTTTCCGAACAGGAACTGTATCGGTAGCGATTACGTAATAGCGCCCTCGACCGGCGCCAGGGGTAATCGCAACAATTTCGGGTGCAGTTTTTCTACGTGCCGCTTTCAGGGCGTCTTTAGGCAGGGCGCCTTCAGGCGGTCTGCAGCACGGCCTCGCGCTCGGCCGGGTCGGCCAGCAGGTCGGCCACCGAGATGCGCGACAGGCGCTCGGCGGCGGCGGCGTCGGCGGCGATCAGGGCCGCGCGGACGGCGTCGGGGATCCGCGCGCCGACGGGGCAGCCCTTCACGCCTGGGGGAGCGGTGCCGAGGTTGGCGCAGCCGTGGACGGCTCGCAGCACGGTGTCGAGGGTGATGTCCGTCGCCGGCTTCAGCAGCCAGGCGCCGCCGTTGGCGCCGGCGCGCGCGCCGATCAGTCCCGCCTTGCCGAGCATGGCGGTGACGCGCCGCACCACCACCGGATTGGTGGGGACGGAGGCCGCGAGTTCGGCGCTGGCCACGGCGCGGTCGGGGCTGAAAGCCTCCTTGTGCGCCAGATAGGCCAGGGCGTGAGCGGCGACGGGGAACTTCTGACTGTCGGACATGATCTTCTGCTAAGTCCGGAACGTAAGGGGGGAACGCGTGCGTTGAAACAAAAACCGTAAAGGCGCGCGGCCAAGGTCGCGATTGAACCCGGATCGGATTGGGTGTATCGCGCCCCGCTTGATCGATATGGGGCTTCGCGCGAGATTTTCGAGGGCGCGGCCCCGGAGGGATTGAATGGCTTCCGAAGCCTCCGGCGTTTCGACCTCTGAGAACGCCTCCGTCGCGGCGTGCGACATTCCCCAACAAGGCGGCTCCGCCAATGGTCACGGTCCAAAGGGCCATGGCGTGTTCGCGCTCGCTTTGGGCTCCGTCGGGGTCGTGTTCGGCGACATCGGCACCAGCCCGCTCTACGCCTTCAAGGAGGCGCTGCACGTCACCGCCGCCGACGGCGTGACCCGGGCCGAGATCCTGGGGATCGTGTCGCTGGCCCTGTGGGCGCTGATCCTGGTCGTCACGATCAAGTACGTGCTGTTCATCATGCGCGCCGACAACAAGGGCGAGGGCGGGGTGCTGTCGCTGATGGCCCTGGCCCAGCGGGCCATGGGCCGGCGCACGGCCCTGGTGTTCGGCCTGGGCGTGATCGGGGCGGCGCTGTTCTACGGCGACGCGGTGATCACCCCGGCGATGTCGGTGCTGTCGGCGGTCGAGGGTCTGCGGACCATCCCGGCGCTCGAGCACGGCATCAGCACCGAGGCGGTGCTGCTGATCGCCACGGTGATGCTGCTGGGCCTGTTCTTCATCCAGAGCCGCGGCACGGCCAAGGTCGGCCAGCTGTTCGGCCCGGTCTGCGCAGTCTGGTTCGCGGTGATGGCGGCCCTGGGCGTCTACCACCTGTTCGACCACCCCGGCGTGTTCCGGGCCATCAACCCCTACTACGCCGTCCACTTCCTGCAGCACCACGGCATGGCCGGCTTCATCGTGCTGGGCGCGGTGTTCCTGACCGTCACCGGGGCCGAGGCCCTGACCGCCGACATGGGTCACTTCGGCCGCTGGCCGATCCAGGCCGCCTGGCTGTTCTATGTGCTGCCGTGCCTGGCGCTGAACTATCTGGGCCAGGGCGCCCTGGCGCTGAACACCCTGGTCGCGGCCGAGCGGGCCGGCGTGCCGTTCCAGGAGCTGAACTGGTTCTTCGAGATGGCGCCCGACTTCCTGCGCCTGCCGCTGGTCATCCTGGCCGGCGCGGCCACGGTCATCGCCAGCCAGGCGGTGATCACCGGCGCCTTCTCGCTGACCCAGCAGGCGATCCAGCTGGGCCTGCTGCCGCGCATGGACGTGCGCCGCACCTCGGAGACCCAGTCGGGCCAGATCTTCGTGCCGCAGCTCAACACCATGCTGCTGCTGGGCGTGCTGGCGGTGATGTTCACCTTCAAGACCTCGTCGGCCATGGCGCACGCCTACGGCCTGGCGGTGACCGGCACGATGGTCGTCACGACCGCCATGGCCTTCATCGTCATGCGCCAGCTGTGGAAGTGGCAGCTGCCAGCGGCCCTGGCCTTCCTGATCCCGTTCATGACGTTGGATCTGGTGTTCCTCAGCGCCAACGCCCTGCGCTTCTTCACCGGCGGCTGGCTGCCGGTGCTGATCGGGGCGGCCCTGTTCACGATCATGGCCACCTGGGTGCGCGGCAGCCAGATCCTCAGCGAGAAGACACGCCGGGATTCCGTGCCGCTCGCCGACCTGATGGAGATCCTGCGCGCCCGGGCCCCGCACCGCGCGCCGGGCACGGCGATCTTCCTGACCTCCGACCCGGACATGACCCCGGTCGCCCTGATGCACAACCTCAAGCACAACAAGGTGCTGCACGAGCGCAACGTGGTGCTGACCGTGCGCACGGCCGAGACGCCGCGCGTGCCCGAGGAGGAGCGGATCAAGACCTTCAAGGTCAATGAGGACTTCAAGAAGGTCGAGATCTACTACGGCTTCATGGAAAGCCCGAACGTGCCCAAGGCGCTGGCGCTGCTGCGTAAGCAGCAGGGGCTGAAGTTCGACATCATGGCGACCAGCTTCTTCCTCGGCCGCCGTTCGATCGTGCCGTCGGCCAATTCGGGCATGCCCCTGTGGCAGGATCGGCTGTACATCTTCCTGATGAAGAACGCGGCCAACCCGACCGACTTCTTCAAGATCCCGCCGGGCCGCGTCGTCGAGCTCGGCGCCCAAGTGACCGTATAGGCAAGCGACCGCGTGAGGCTGACCTTCTAGATGGATATTCTCGGCGTCATCGGCGACGTGTTGTGGATCCTGGCCCTGTCGATCATGGCCGGGGCGTCGCGCATGGCCTGGAGCAAGATCCCCAAGGGCGAGCCGACCCCGGTGGCCTGGTCGCCCAAGGGCTCCACCCTGCTGCGTCTGCCGCGCGGCCCGGCCCTGGTGCTGCTGCCGGCCGGGGCCTTCGCCATCAGCCTCTACCTGTTGGTCGAGAGCCGCCAGGCCGAGGATCTGACCCTGCGGCTGACCATGCTGGGCCTGCGCGCCACCCTGGCGGCGATCCTGGCGGTGATCCACCTGACCCAGGTACGCCGGGCGCTGAACCAGCTGGCCGAAGAGGGCAAGATCCGGCTCTAGTTCCACGCCGGTTCCGCCGTGTGTTTCCCTCGTCGCAAAAGCGCGCTAAACGCCCCGCGACTTTGTGTTTTCGCCTTCGACAAGGACCCCGCTCATGGCCGACAAGCCCGTGAAGAAGGTCGTGCTCGCCTATTCGGGCGGTCTCGACACCTCGATCATCCTCAAGTGGCTTCAGACCGAGTACGGCGCCGAGGTCGTGACCTTCACCGCCGACCTGGGCCAAGGTGAAGAGATCGAGCCCGCCCGCGCCAAGGCCCTGGCCGCCGGCGTGAAGCCCGAGAACATCTTCATCGAGGACGTGCGCGAGGAGTTCGTGCGCGATTTCGTGTTCCCGATGTTCCGCGCCAACACGGTCTATGAAGGCCAGTACCTGCTCGGCACCTCGATCGCCCGCCCGCTGATCGCCAAGCGCCAGATCGAGATCGCCCGTCAGGTCGGCGCCGACGCCGTCAGCCACGGCGCCACCGGCAAGGGCAACGACCAAGTGCGTTTCGAGCTCGGCTACTACGGCCTGGAGCCCGACATCCACGTGATCGCCCCCTGGCGCGAGTGGGACTTCAAGTCGCGCGAAGCGCTGCTGGACTTCGCCGAGAAGCACCAGATCCAGATCGCCAAGGACAAGCGCAACGAGGCGCCGTTCAGCGTCGACGCCAACCTGCTGCACTCCTCCTCCGAGGGTAAGGTGCTGGAGGATCCGGCGGTCGAGGCTCCGGAGTACGTCCACATGCGCACTATTTCGCCTGAGGACGCGCCGGACGCCCCGACGGTGATCACGATCGACTTCGAGAAGGGCGACCCCGTCGCCATCGACGGCGTGGCCATGAGCCCGGCGACCCTGCTGACCAAGCTGAACGAGCTGGGCCGCGACAACGGCGTCGGCCGTCTGGACCTGGTCGAGAACCGCTTCGTCGGCATGAAGTCGCGCGGCGTCTACGAGACCCCGGGCGGCACCATCCTGCTGGCCGCTCACCGCGGCATCGAGAGCATCACGCTGGATCGCGGCGCCATGCACCTGAAGGACGAGCTGATGCCGAAGTACGCCGAGCTGGTGTACAACGGCTTCTGGTTCACGCCGGAGCGCCAGATGCTGCAGGCGGCCATCGACTACAGCCAGGAGAAGGTCACCGGCCGCGTCCGCGTGAAGCTCTACAAGGGCAACGTCACGGTCATCGGCCGCGAGAGCGCCTACAGCCTGTACGACCAGGACCTCGTCACCTTCGAAGAGGGCAAGGTCGCCTACGATCACCGCGACGCCGGCGGCTTCATCAAGCTCAACGCCCTGCGCCTGCGCGTGCTGGCCAAGCGCGACCAGCGCGGCTGAGGCTTTTCGAAGCTTCGATAGGATCGAGCCCCGCCGGCGACGGCGGGGCTTTTTCTTTGCCTAGGCGGGGACGGTCGCCAGCAGGGTCAGGTCGCTCCGGTTGGGCGGGTCGACATCCACTGCCACCCACAGATCGTCCATGCTGAACACGCCGGCGGGGCCGCCAACGCCGATCCAGACGTGGGAGCGCCTGGTCTCGCTCTCCAGGGCCAGGCGCAGGGCCATGACCTCGCCTTCGGGATCGACCATCGTCGGTCCGGTGAACAGTTCCACCTGCTTCAGGACCGAGCCTTCGACCTGCGTCCAGGCGCCGTTCATCGCGATCCGCACCCGGTCGAGCGTGTGGGCGCCCCAACTGGCCCTCGGTCCATGGCCGAGCACCATCTCGTAGCCGACCTGCCGCCAGGACAGGATCAGCGACGCGCCCTCGAAGCTCAGGAACACGCTGCCGGTGAAGCTGAAGGCCGGGCCTTCGAACTCGGCGACCAGCTGCGGAGTGTCCGAGGTCATCGGCATCCAGATCAGCGCGTCGAGCCGGCGGCCGATCAGTGTGGACAGCACACCGATCCAGTCGGCGTGGGGCGAAGCGGCGGTGGTCATTCCGCGATCCTAGGCAGGAAGGCGCGCCGACGCGACAAGCGTCGCCATGATTGCGCCGCGAGGTCTCTCCACCGTCACGGTCTGGGTTGGATGAGGGAAGCGGCATGATCCGCGCGGGACTGATCGCCATCGTGATGCTGGCCGCCGGGTCGGCCGGGGCGGCGGAATCGCCGGCCGTGGCCAAGGCGCGGGCGCAGGCCCAGGCGCTGACGGCCAGGGAGGCGCTGATCGAGGAACTGGGCGGCATGGGCGCGGTCGACCAGGCGGCGCGCGTGAACTTCCTGGCCGTGCGCAAGACCGCCTCGCCCGAGGATCGCCAGGCGCTGGACGCGGTCTGGGCCGAATATTACGCGCCGATCGATCAGCGGCACACCGAGAGGTTGAAGGTGCTGCTGGCCGGGCGCGGCTGGTTCACGCCCGAGGAGGTGGGCGGCCGGGCCGCCGACGGCGCCTTCAACATCGTCAGCCACTCGCCCGATCTGGCCTTCCAGAAGGAGGCCCTGGCCAAGATGGAGCTGCTGGTGGGGAGTGGCGAGGTTCCGAGCGGCTACGCCAATCTCTACGACCGCGTCGCCGTGCAGGAGGGGCGGCCGCAACGCTACGCCACCCAGAAGGCGCGTTGCGTCGATGGTCGCCACGCCGTTCCGGACGGCGTCGAGGCGCCGGCCGAACTGGACCGCCGTCGCGCCGCGCTCGGGCTGGATCCGATGGAGGCCTATCTGAAGCGGATGGATTCCATCTACGGCCGTTGCGATCCCGGCGAGGGCTAGCTGGCCGTCGTCCCGCCGCCCGCCGGCTGCACCAGGTTCGGGGCCAGGTTGATGCCGGTCCTGTTGTAGATCACCCAGCCGACCACCTGGAACACCGTGTTCAGCAGGGTCTGGCTCAGCACCAGGGTCATGAACTTGGTGAACTGCAGGGTCTGGTTGAAGGCCAGTTCCTGGTTGTGAAGGATCAGGTCGGCGGCTTCCGGCGTGATCTGGTGGTTGGCCAGGGCGGTGCGGGTCTGGATCGCGGCCTCGGCCAGGCTGCGCAGATAGCCCGGCACGACGCTCTTGTTGGCGTTCCACCAGTCGGTGGCCGTGGCGCCCAGCTGCTGTTCCAGCACGGTCGCCAGCTCGTCGGCGTTGTCGACCTGCAGGGTGGAGAAATCGATCGACATGGGGGCTACCTCGGCTTCATGGCGGTGACGGCCTTGGCCGCCTGGTCGCAAGCGACCATCATGGCGGTGGTCGCGCCGGTGTTGGGGATGATCCCGGCCATCTGGTGCAGTTGGGCCAGGCCCTTGACCTGGGCGCTGCAGCCCTGGATCAGCGACACTTCCGCGGCGATGGCCTTCTGGGCGGGGCGGGCGGCGTAGGGCTGGCTGCCCGCGCGCACGGCGGCGATCGCCAGGGCGGCCTGGATGTCGGCATAGGTCGCGATCGCGCCGGCATAGGTGGCCTTGTCGGCGTAGAGGCCCATCTCGCCCTCGGCCGCCAGCTTGGCCACGCCCTCGTAGGCGGTGGTGATCTTCGCATCGAGTACGGGATCGTCGGGCGGCGCGAATATGGCGCAACCGCTCAAGGCAATGACCGACAAGGCGCAGGCCGCGCCGCGTCGCATGGTCTGGAACATTCAGCCCTCCCCCGAAAGGGCGCCAGGGTGGCGCCCCGCCGAAAGGGGCTCAAGCTCAAAGTTGTATCGGCCTGTCGCGCGTCCTTGGAGCGATTCTCAGCCGCCGCAGCCGGTGGGCGGACCCTCGGCCTTTGACGCGGCGATCTCGGCCTTGGCCTTCTCCAGGTCGGCCTCGAAGGCCGGGTCGGCGTGCAGCCGCGCCACCATCACCCCGCCCAGCAGGCGGCCGGCCTCCAGGTCGCTGGGGAAGTGGACGCCGCAGATCACCCGGCTGTCGCCGAACTCCCGGCCGCGGGCGGTGATCTCGGCGGCGCGGTCGGGCACGAGCTCGGCCAGCACCAGGCCCCACGACCAGCCGATCAGGGCGTGGCCGGACGGATAGGAGCCCTCGGTCTGGATCCAGCTCTCGCGCGGCACGCAGATCGGCTTGGTGTTGCCCACCGGCGGACGGGGCCGCGAGAACGCCTGCTTGGCCGGGCGATAGATGGTCCCGGCGTCGTCGGTCATGCGCAGCAGCAGGTTGGCCAGGGTCGGGGTCTTCTGCGGATTGATCGTCACCCGCGCGGCGCAGGAGAAGCTCTTGAAGCCGTTGGCGCCCGACAGGTCGGCGTCGGCCACCGCTTTGTCCCAGGCCGGCGTGCCCGCCAGCTTGCGGGTGTCGTCATAGGCGGCGCGGTCGGCCTTGCCGCGCGGCGAGTCCGGCGTCGGCGGCGGGCCGACGATCCCCGGCGCGTCGAACGGTTCGGCCAGGGTCAGGTAGCCCTTCGGCGGCTTGGTCCAGGTGCTCGACCCGCCGGCCTCGGCATAGGTCTTTGCCTGGGTCTGGGCCGGCGCCTTGGCCGAGGCGTCGCCGGTCAGCTGGGCGCAGCCGGCGAGCAGGCCAGCGACCGAGATTGCGGCCGAAAAGGGGAGCGCAGACGAAAAACGCATCATGGAAAGCCCGGACTGAGGTCGTGAAGACACAGAAAGCCGCCTCGTGCTCGCGTCAAGCGAAAGCGGATTGACGGCGAGATATGTTATTTCATAACAGAAAGCGAGCCGCTCCTCCGGCCAGTTCCAGGATCCGTCGTTCATGACCCGCCGCCTTCCGCTCCGCCGCAACGCTTTCGCGGCCGCCAGCCTTCTCGCGCTCGCCGCCGCGACCATGGGCGCCGCTCCCGTGTGGGCCGCCGATGCGGTCGCCGCCCCGGCCGATCCCGCCGCCGACCCGACCGACACCGCCGTTTCGCAGGTGGTGGTCACCGCCGCCCCCTACGCCGTCTCGCTCGACACCGTGACCAGCAGCGTCAACGTGCTGACCCGCGACAAGCTCGACACCGCCCCGCCGGCCGGTCTCGGCGACGTGCTGAACGGCCTGCCGGGCCTGCGCTCCACCTTCTACGGTCCCGGCGCCTCGCGTCCGGTGATCCGGGGCCTGGCCGGTCCGCGGGTGATGGTGCTGCAGAACGGCGTCGGCCAGGTCGACGCCTCGTCGCTGTCGCCCGACCACGCCGTGGCCTCCGACCCGGCCGAGGCCTCGCGCATCGAGGTGCTGCGCGGCCCGTCCACCCTGGCCTATGGCGGCTCGGGCATCGGCGGCGTGGTCAACATGATCGACGATCGCGTGCCCGCCAGCCGCGCCGAGAACGGCATCGAGGGCCGCATCGCCGCCTCGGCCTCTTCCGTCGACGACGGCTGGGGCGTCAGCGGCGCGGCCAAGTTCAACGCCGGCCCGCTGGTCTTCGCCGTCGACGCCGATCGTCGCCGCAGCGACGACTATTCGGTCCCGACCTCGCCGGTCTCCTCGCGTCTGGCCGCCCGCGACGGCCTGACCGTCGATCCGGAAAAGACCGTCCGCAACACCGACGTCGAGATGGACGCCTACGGCGCCGGCGTCTCCTATGTGCACGACCGCGGCTTCTTCGGCCTGTCGGTCAAGCGCACCGACACCACCTACGGCGTGCCCTACGAGCAGATCCTGGCCCCCATCGACCCGGACGCCGAAGGCCCGGTCTCGATCCACCTGCAGCAGACCCGCTACGACCTGCGCGGCGAGCAGGAGCTCGACAATCCGTGGTTCGAGAAGGTGCGCGTCTCCATCGGGCATGCGGACTACGAACACGCCGAGGTCAGCGTCGAGGACGGCGAGGTCGGCACCCGCTTCCTGTCGGACGGCACCGAGGGCCGCGTCGAGCTGGTCCATCGCGAGCATGACGGCCACCAGGGCGCCATCGGCTTCCAGGCCCTGAGCCGCAGCTTCGAGGCGATCGGCGACGAGGCCTTCGTGCCCAGCGTCGACATCAAGGAATACGGCGTCTTCACCCTGCAGCGCCTCGATCGCGGCGACTGGGGCGTGGACGCGGGCCTGCGCTTCGACACCCGCTCGCTGGAGACGGCGACGCAGAAGCGCGACTTCGACAACGTCTCGGCCTCGCTGGGCGTGTTCTACAAGCCCGCCGAGCATCAGTTCTACGCCCTGACCCTGTCGCGCAACGGCCGCGCCCCGACCGAGTTCGAACTGTTCGCCGACGGCCCGCACCCGGGCACCGGCGGCTACGAGAAGGGCGACGACAGCCTCGATTCCGAGAAGGTCACCTCGCTGGAGGGCACCTATCGCTGGACCGGCGCGCGCCTGCGCGTCGAGGGCCACCTGTGGGGCGCCTGGTACGACAACTTCATCGAGGAAGCCCCGACCGGCGCCGAGGAAGATAACCTGCCGGTGTTCCAGTACTACCAGACCGGCGCCAAGTTCCACGGCGCCGAGCTGGAGGTCGGCTGGAACGCCTGGCGCTCGGGCGAGCAGGCCGTGCGCCTGGAAGGCGTGGCCGACTATGTGCGCGGCTCCACCGACCTGGGCGCGCCGGCCCGCATCCCGCCGTGGTCGGTGACCGGCCGGGCGATCTGGACCGTCTCGCGCGTCGAGAGCGAGCTGGAAGTGCGCCATGTCGTCGAGCAGGACCGCGTGGCGACCTACGAGCTGCCGACCGACGCCTATACGGTGGTGAACCTGAAGGTGACGGTGAAGCCCTTCGCCGACGAGCCGCTGCGCCTGTTCCTCGAAGGCCGCAACCTGACCGACGAGGAGGTGCGCGAGCACGCCTCGTTCCTCAAGGACATCGCCCCGTCGCCGGGTCGTTCAATCCGTACCGGGATCGCCTGGAAGTTCTAGGCCGGCCTGGGTTCCGGCCTTCGCTCGCCAGGCGAGGGTCGGGACGGAGATTCCCTCTCCGGAGGTGTCGATTGCCGGGATATCGCAGATCGGCTAGAAGCGCTGACCACCAAAGGCCGCCTAAGCGATAGAGCGTCCGTTCTTCTTAGCCCTTCTGTAGAGCTTCTTATGGAAACGACCCAGTCCGCCGGCGGCATCACCGGCAACGTTCTCTTCTACTCGACGCCCGAGCCGCTGAACCGCGAGCAGCATGGCGCGCTGGGCCTGGTCCACCGGGACAAGCCCTACGGCTTCGCCGCCGCCGGCACCGCCGTGCCGCTGACGGTCACGGAATTCGGCCCCGCGGGCCTGTCCTATCCGATCATCTTCGCCGGCGACGAGCGCGTTCCGCTGGCGGTGATGGGTCTGAACCAGGGCGAGAACCTGTTCATCCACGCCGACGGCTCGACCGAAGTCGGCGTCTACATCCCGGCCTATGTCCGCCGCTATCCGTTCGTGCTGGCCAATGACGACGCCCAGGGCCGGATGATCGTCTGCATCGACCGCGGTTCGAACCTGCTGGCCGAAGGCGGCGAGACCCCGCTGTTCGACGCCAAGGGCGAGCCGACCGAATACACCCAGAACTGCATCAAGTTCTGCGACGACTTCGAAGTCGAACGCCGCCGCACCGACTCGTTCGTGCAGCTGCTGAAGGACAACGACCTCTTCGAACTGAAGAAGGCCACCTTCACCCCGCAGGGCGCCGACGGCCAGCCGGCCGAGCCGCAGGTCGTGGCCGAGTACTACGGCGTCTCGGAAGACAAGCTGAACGCTCTGCCGATCGAGAAGCTGAAGGAACTGCAGTCGACGGGCGCCCTGGCCCAGATCTACGCGCACCTGGTGTCGCTGGTCGGTTGGGATCGCCTGATCGCCATCACCATGTTCCGCCAGCAGCAGGCGCCGGCCGCCAACCTCAACTGAGGTCGGTAGTCGCATAAAAGAAGAAGGGCGGCGGATCGCAGGATCCGCCGCCCTTTTCGTTTGGGCCGTCTTTCGGTCCGAAGATCTAGTGCACCGAGACTGGCGCCAGTTCGTGGGCCAGGGCGGCCGCCACGGCCGCGTCGCGGTCGGTCAGCACCGCCAGGCGGGCCCCGTCGGCCCGGCACACCGCATAGAGCGTCTGGTCGGGGGCCAGATCGAAGTCCTCCACCCCCTCGGGGGCGTCGGCGAGGATCTCGGCCGCCTTGATCGGGCGCACATAGACGAGGTCCGGTGCGCCCAGCGCGGCGAAGGCCTCGGTCGAGAAGAACGGCGTGTGCGAATTGGGCGTCATGTGACCACCTCCTTCGATAGTGGAACGCCCCGAAGGCCCCGCGGTTCAGCCGAGCTTCGGAAGGGCGATTGCGAAGGGCCTCAGCCCTGCGAGCGGATGGGGATTTTCTTGACCAGTCGTTCGGGCGGCGGGCGGGCGACGTCGACGTGCAGCAGGCCGTGCTCGAGGGTGGCGGCCGAGACCTCCATGCCCTCCGCCAGCACAAAGGTGCGCAGGAAGCCGCGAGCGGCGATTCCCCGGTGCAGGTAGGCGCGGTCGATCTCGCTCTTGCCGTCGCCGTCGCGACGGCCGGCGACGACCAGCTGGCCGCCCTCGACGGTGACCTGCAACTGGTCGGGCGAGAAACCGGCCACGGCCAGGGTGATGCGCACCCCCTCGTCGGTCTGCTCGACATTATAGGGCGGGTAGCTCTCGCCGGCGGCCTTGGCGGCGCGCTCGATCAAATCTCGGGTGTGTTCGAAGCCCAGGAGAAAGGGGCTGTCGAACAGGATCGTCCGGGTCATGCGAAGTCCTTCGCTTCAAGCGACTTCGTTCGCGGAGGTCCGGGGCCCTGGAGCGGCGCCCCGATTCCGCAACGTCTCCAGGAAGTGGCGATGGGGCGGCGGCGGTTCAAGGCGCGGGGCCTGCCAGGCGCTCCATTGGGCTCTCTATAGAAAGGGCGTGGAGACCGCTCGGCGCGGCCCCGGGGCGGGTCATCCCCAGGTCTTGCGCGGGTCCTGGAAGGGGCGTGCGGATTCACGCTTGTCATCCTTTCGTCACGCGCCTATATGCGCCCCTCGCTCGGAACAGCGCTGACGAAGACGCTCGAAACGAGGCCGAAAGGCCCTTGCTTCGGTCGGATCTCATCGCTAAGTTCCGCGGCCTCAATCGACTCGGGCAGCTGGATTGCCGACGACCTTTTGGTCTTCGGGAGGGAGCGCTTTTGTTGCTTTTCGGGGGG
>NZ_JBYCZS010000020.1:0-132847 GCF_057586355.1 Caulobacter sp. SRI_008 | reverse complement strand
AGAGCCCGATCGTCTGCCGGTCCACATAGTTGATGACCATCGCCGCGAACAGCAGGCTGACGATCACCCAGCGATAGCGACCGATCTTCTCGGATGGCGCGGGAGCCGCGGGGATGTCCATCGACGTCGTCTTCCTTACCCTAGTTTTGTTTTCGTTGTTCGACCTGGGACGCGGGGTCCCGTCAGGCGGGGACCGCCTTGCAGCGCACCTCGCCCAGCGGGCCGAAGCTTACGGTCGATTCTTCGCCGGCCGCGATGTCGTGAATGCCGGTGCTGGCGCCGGTGGTGACGATCATGCCCTTCTTCAGCGGGCGACCGCGCGAGGCGACGTGGCCCAGCAGGAAGGCCAGGGCCGCCAGGGGCGAGCCGGGGATCGAGGCCGCGCCGCCCTTGCCGACGCTGACGCCGTTGATGAAGGTCTCGGCCGGCATGGCGTCCCAGCCGAGCTCGCGCCAGTTTTCGATGACCGGACCCAGGATCTGGCCGTCGTTGTTGCCGAAGTCGGAGACCACGATGGGCGGGCCCAGCTCGTTGATGGTCTTCAGCGGGCTGCCGGCGATCTCGACGCCGAGGATCAGCTCGCCAACGTATTCGGCGGCTTCTTCGGCGGTCCACTCGGTCTTGCCCTCGGGGGCGTCCTTGGACAGGCGGATGATGAACTCGGCCTCGACGGCGGTGAAGCCGCCGGCGATGGCGCGGAACGGGGTCGGCTCGGCGGCCGCGTCCCAGACGTTGTTCTTGAAGATGCAGCCGGCCAGGCGATCGACGCCGAGGCGCTCGCGGTGCTGCGGCGGGACGAGACCCACTTTCCAGCCGACCAGTTCATCTGGCCACAGATCGATGGCGATGTCCTGCACCGCGTAGCCGTCGGCCATGGTCTGGGGCAGGGCCCCGCCGGGATAGCCGGGAACCGAAACGCCCTTGCGGCGGGCTTCGACGAATTGGGGGGCGATGGACGCCGGTGCGAATAGGTCGCTCTGCGCCTCAGAAACGGTCACGCCGCGTACCCTCCCTCGAATTACTCAATGCCGGTCCGTTGATCGGACCTGCGCTGTCTCTAGTGGAAACCGGTGTCATTGACAATTGGTCCACTGAAACACGTCGCACGGGCGAGGGGAACCGTTCTCGAACTGAGAGACTCTTGTTTTCAGCGGAGGAACGGGAAATGACGCAGCCGCAGCTGGCCGAGTATCGCCGCAAGCGCGATTTCCAGAAGACCGCCGAACCCAGCGGCGAGCGGGCGGTGGCGGCGTCGCCGCACCTGCGATTCGTCATCCAGAAGCACGACGCCACGCGACTGCACTACGATTTCCGGCTGGAGGTCGACGGGGTGCTGAAGTCGTGGGCGGTGACCAAGGGGCCGTCGCTGGATCCGGCCGACAAGCGCCTGTCGGTCGAGGTCGAGGACCATCCGCTCGACTACGGCGACTTCGAGGGGACCATTCCCAAGGGCCAGTACGGCGGCGGCACGGTGCAGCTATGGGACCGCGGCTTCTGGGCGCCTGAGCCCGGCTTCGAGGACATCGGCAAGGCCCTGAGGAAGGGCGAGCTGAAGTTCGTGCTGGAGGGTGAGCGGCTGCACGGCGGCTGGGTGCTGGTGCGGATGAACTGGGACCGCAACGCCAAGGATGGGAAGGGAAAGCGCGCCAACTGGCTGCTGATCAAGCACCAGGACGAGGCCGCGCGGCCGGGCAAGGGCGACGCCGTCCTGAAGGAGGATCGCTCGATCGCTTCCGATCGAAGCATGGCCGACATCGCCGCCGGCACGGGCAAGTCGCCCAAGCCGTTCATCCTGAAGAGCAAGGGGAAGGCCGACGCCGTCTGGAAGTCGCGCACCAAGGCCGAGCGCGAGGCGCTGGCCAGGGAGGCCGAGGAGACCCGCAGCTTCGAGCCCAAGAAGGCCGCGCCGAAGAAAGCCGTCGGGAAATCAAAGGCCAAGCCCGCCGCCATGCCCGACTTCGTCGAACCGCAGCTGTGCAAGTCGGTCGAGCGGCCGCCGGCCGGGGCGGGTTGGGCGCACGAGATCAAGTTCGACGGCTATCGCCTGCAATTGCGCGTCGAAGACGGCCGAGCGGTGCTTCGCACCCGCAAGGGCCTGGACTGGACCGAACGGTTCGCCGGGATCGCCGAGGCCGCCGCCGACCTGCCCGACGCCGTCATCGACGGCGAGGCCGTGGTGTTGGACGAGGCCGGCCAGCCCGACTTCGCGGCCTTGCAGGCGGCCCTAGCTGAGGTAGGGGAGGCCGAGGGCGGGGAGGGCGAGATCATCTTCTTCGCCTTCGACCTGCTGTTCGCCGGGGGCGAGGACCTGCGGGTCCAGACCCTGCGCGAGCGCAAGACGCGGCTGAAGGCGCTGCTGGGGCAGGACGAAGCTCGCCTGCGCTATGTCGACCACTTCGAGACGGCGGGCGACGCGGTGCTGCTGTCGGCCTGCAAGCTGGAGCTGGAAGGCATTATCTCCAAGCGACTCGATGCGGCCTACCGCTCGGGCCGCAGCGAGACCTGGACCAAGTCCAAGTGCCGGGCCGGCCACGAGGTGGTGATCGGCGGCTGGACGACGACGGGAACGGCCTTCCGCTCGCTGATCGCCGGGGTGATGCGCGGCGGCAGGCTGGTGCATGTCGGCCGCATCGGCACGGGCTTTGGCAAGGACAAGGTCGCTAAACTCCTGCCCAAGCTGAAGGCGCTGGAGACCGACCGCTCGCCGTTCGAGGGGGAGGGCGCGCCTAGGAACGCCGCCAACATCCACTGGGTGAAGCCCGAACTCGTCGCCGAGATCGAATATGCCGGCTTCACGGGCGAGGGCGCGATCCGCCAGGCCGCTTTCAAGGGCCTGCGCGAGGACAAGCCGGCTTCGGAGGTCGAGGCCGACGCCGTGCCAGCCGCGAAAGCCGAACTGGCCGAACCGACGCCGAAAGCCGCCAAGGCGGCGACGTCCAAGTCTGAAAGCGTCGTGCTGGGCTTACCGATCTCCAAGCCCGACAAGCCCCTGTGGCCCGACGCCGGTGACGGCGAGCCGGGCACGAAGCTCGATCTGGCCCGCTACTACGCCGCCGTCGGCGAGTGGATGCTGCCGCATATCCAGGGTCGGCCGGCCTCGGTGATCCGCGTGCCCGACGGCATCGAGGGCGAGACCTTCTTTCAGCGCCACGCCATGCGCGGGATGTCGTCGCTGATCGAGACGGTGACGGTTTCGGGCGACCGCCAGCCCTACATCAGGTTCGACCGCGTCGAGGCCCTGGTCGCGGCCGCCCAGATCGCCGCCGTCGAGATCCATCCGTGGAACTGCCAGCCGGGCGATCCGGAGGTCGCCGGCCGCCTGGTCTTCGACCTCGATCCGGCGCCCGAGGTCGGCTTCGAGGCGGTGATCGAGGCGGCGCGGGAGATGCGCGACCGGCTGGAGGAACTGGGGCTCGTCAGCTTCTGCAAGACCACTGGCGGCAAGGGCCTGCACGTGGTCACGCCGCTGTCGGACAAGGTCCCCTGGGACCAGGCCAAGGCCTTCGCCCGCGAGGTCTGCGCGCGCCTGGCCGCCGACGACCCCGACCGCTACCTGATCACCATGAGCAAGAAGGCGCGGACCGGGAAGATCTTCCTCGACTACCTGCGCAACGACCGCACCAGTACGGCCGTGGCCCCGTTGTCGGTCAGGGCGAGGCCAGGGGCGACCGTGTCGATGCCGCTGAACTGGACGCAGGTGAAGGCGGGGCTGGATCCCTCGCGGTTCACGATCCGCACCGCGCCGGACCTGATCGCCAGGAGCACGGCCTGGGCGGACTACTTCGAGGCGGGCAAGCCGCTGAAGGCGGCGATCAAGCGGCTGGGGTAAGGGCTTGCCCCAGCGCCCCGCATCGTGACACCACCACCTGGTGACGCTTGCGACGACCAAGGACGAAGGACGGTTCACCGCGCTGGACGGGCTGCGCGGCGTCGCGGCGCTGGGCGTGCTGCTCTACCACATCGCCGACTGGTCGGGCCGGCGGGGGCATTTCGCGCACGGCTATCTGGCCGTGGATTTCTTCTTCTGTCTCAGCGGCTTCGTGCTGGCCCACGCCTTCGAGCGGCGGCGGATCGGGTTCTGGCCCTATCTGGTGGCCCGCTGGGTGCGGGTCTGGCCGATGCTGTTCATCGCCACCGTGGCCGGCGCGCTGCTGACTGGCCGGCCGAACGTCGAGACCGTGGTCGACGTCCTCAAGGGCCTGCTGCTGATCCCCAAGTTCGCGCCGATGGAGGCGGGCACTTTCCCGTCGCTGTTTCCGTTCAACCCGCTGGCCTGGTCGCTGTGCCTGGAGGTGCTGGTGAGCCTGGCCTGGTTCCCGCTGCGCCGCGCGCCGGACATGGCGATCATCATGTTCGTGCTGCTGTCGGGCGCGGCCCTGCTGTTCGTCGCCGTCGGCATGGGCGGGCTGCAGACCGGCTGGGACCAGGCGACCTTCGGTCTTGGCGTGCTGCGCGCCTCGTTCCCCTTCGCCATCGGCTGGCTGTGCTGGCGGCATCGGGGAAGTTTCGCGGCCCGCAAGGCCTGGGTTCCGGCGGCCCTGCTGCTGACCGTACTGGTTCTGCCGGTCTGGCCGACGCGCGTCGCCAACGGCCTCTACGACTTCGCCTGCGCCACCTTGCTGTTCCCGGTCCTGGTGCTTCTGGGCGCCTATGACCCCGGCGGTCGGCTGGCGCGCTGGTGCGAGCGGCTGGGCGGGGTGTCGTACCCGCTCTACGCCCTGCACTGGGCGTTCTGGTACGTGATGATCTCGATCTATCCCAACGGCTGGAAGCGCGACCTGCCGCTGTGGTTCTGCGTGCTGGCCTTCTTCGTGCTGCCGGCGGCCTCGTGGGCGGCGTGGCGCTGGGTGGAGACGCCGCTGCGCACCTGGCTCAAGCGCGTCACGCACGCGCTCTGACGGCGCTCGAAAGAAAAATCGTCGTTGTTCGGTGTGCCTCGGGCGAGGATGTGCGTCATGCACTGCGGGAAACCTTGTCGAGACGGACCGTGCGGCCGAAAAGCGAACATGACCTGGGGAGCCTCGATCGGCGCTATCGGCCCGCGCTGATGGCGTTCTTCATGCGTCGCGCCGCCAGCCACAGCGACGCCGAGGACATGACCCAGGAGCTGTTCGCCAAGCTGGCCCTCACCGACGCCGGCCGGACCATGGACAACGCCGACGCCTACATCTTTCAGATGGCCGCCAACCTGCTGCGCGACCGGGCGCGGCGCGAGCGGGTGCGATCGAGCTACACCGCCGCCGTCCGCGCCGAGCCGATCGACCTGGAGCCGCTGGATCCGGCCCGGGTGCTGATGGGGCGCGAGCGGCTGGGCGAGGTGTCGGACGCCCTGCGCGAACTGCCTGACCGCACCCGCGCCATCTTCCTGCTGTTCCGGCTGGAGGGTATGAAGCAGGCCGAACTCGCCGAGCTCTATGGCATGACCACCAGCGGCGTGCAGAAGCATATCCTCAAGGCCATGGGCCATCTGACGCGTCGCACGAGGGCCGGCGAATGAACGGTCCCGACGACATGATCGGCGCTCCGCACGAAGAGCCCCTGGACGTCGCCGCCGCCTGGTGCGTGCGCCTGGCCGAGGGCGAGCTGACGAGCGCCGAGCACGCCGAGCTGGAAGCCTGGTTCGCCGCCGATCCGGAGCATCGCGCGCTGCTGGACGACGCCGTGTCGGCCTGGCGCGCGGTCGACGACCAGGCGATGAGCCCCGGCATGGTCGCCCTGCGCGGCGAGGCCCTGGAAGACCTGCGCCGGGCCCAGCGCAGTCGCTGGTCGCGCAAGCCCGGCCGCCGAGCGGTGATCGGCGGGGCGCTGGCCGCCTGCTTCGTCGCGGCCCTGGCCGGCGGCGGCGTCGCCTGGCGCGCCAGCCTGCCCGACGTCTACCGCACCACAGAAGGCGAGCGGCGGATCGTCGAGCTGCCCGACGGCTCGCGCGCCTCCCTGGACGCCGCCACCGTGCTGCGCGTGCGCTACGACGGCGGTCGCCGGCGGCTGTGGCTCGACGAGGGCCGCGCCAAGTTCTCGGTGGCCAAGGATCCGCTGCGACCGTTCTCGGTGGCCGCCGACGGCAAGCTGGTGGTCGCCACCGGCACGACCTTCAGCGTCGAGAAGCTGCCCGGCCAGATGCGCGTGGTGCTCTACGAGGGTCACGTGGCGGTGCTGGACGGGGAGGGGGAGCGCGGCCGTCCGCCGCCCACGGTCAAGGTCGACGGCGCGCCGGCCGAGCGGCTGCTGACCCCCGACCACGAACTGGTCGCCTCGACGACCTCCGACACCACGGTGGTCTCGCCCACCGACCCGTCGCGCGCAGCCTCGTGGGAGAACGGCCAGCTGGTGTTCCAGGACGAGCCGATGGATCTCGCCGTCGAGCGGGTGAACCGCTACGCCCGCGAAAAGCTGCGGATCGCGGATCCGGCCGTGGGCCGGCTGAAGATCAGCGGCGTCTTCACCTCGGGCGACACCCGGGCCTTCGTCGACGGCGTCACCGCCGTGCTGCCGGTGCGCGCCGAGCCTTCGCCGGGCGAGACGGTGCTGCGGATCGACAGGCGGCAAAGTGATGGGGGCCAAAACGACCGGGGACAAAAAAAGATCAGCGGCGCTGGTGAGTCTTCCGCAGACTGAGGCGTCTCACTCACCAAAGCGCCGCCAAAGAACAATGATCGGCGCGAGGGAGGGAAGTGATGCGCAAGAGCTTCGACCGCCGCCTCGTCTGGGGCGCCACCGCTACCGCCGCCGTCCTGGCGGCCCTGACCGCGCCGACCGCCGGCTACGCCCAGCAGCGCGCGACCTACAGCTTCGACATTCCGGCCCAGGACCTGGGCGGCGCCCTGCGGGCCTTTGGTCGTACGTCGGGCCAGCAGCTGGCCTTCGACGAGACCCAGTTGCGCGGCAAGCGCAGCGCCGGCCTGAAGGGCAGCTATTCGACCGAAGAGGGTCTGAAGCGCCTGCTGGCCGGCTCCGACATGGTGGCCCAGCCCACCGCCAGCGGCGTCTACGCCATCCGCGGCCGCAGCCTGCTGGTCGCCGCCAGCGCCACGGCCCAGGCCACGCCCGCCGTCGCCGCCGAGCCGCAGGCCGCACCGCCCGAAGCGCCTTCCGAAGTTGAAGAAGTCATCGTCGTCGGCACCCCCGGCGGCGCCGGCATCGACAAGCTGTCGGCCAGCTTCGCGGTCAGCACCGTCAACGCCGCCGACATCACCAAGGCCTCGCCCAAGTCCAGCGCCGAACTGCTGGCCCTGGTGCCCGGCGTCTGGGTCGAGACCTCGGGCGGCGTGGCCGGCGCCAACGTCTTCGTGCGCGGCTTCCCCGCCACCGGCGACGCCGAGTTCCTGACCATCCAGCTGCAGGGCGCGCCGATCTATCCGCCCTCGACCCTGTCGTTCCTCGAGAACTCGTCGATCTTCCGCGTCGACGAGACGATCTCGCGGATGGAGGCCCTGCGCGGCGGCCCCAACCCGATCTTCTCCAACGGCCAGCCGGGCCTGACGACCAACTTCATGCTCAAGGAAGGCGGCGAGGACACCAAGGGCCTGATCAAGGCCTCGACCTCCGATTACGGCCTGCGCCGCGTCGACGGCGTGGTCAGCGGCAAGCTGGCCGACGACCTGTTCTTCATGGTCGGCGGCTACGTCACCCGCTCGCCCGGCGTGCGCGACACCCAGTTCGACAGCGAGAAGGGCCAGCAGTTCACGGTGAACCTCACCAAGAAGCTGGAGAACGGCAAGATCAACCTCTACGCCCGCGCCACCGACGACCACGGCGCCTGGTACCTGCCGTTCGCCATCAACGTGCCCGGCGTCGACAAGGGGACCTACACCCAGATCGGCGAGCTTTCGCGCCACCAGACCCTGCAGGTGAACGCCGACGGCACGACCCGGCAGTTCGACCTGGCCGACCGCCGGGGCTGGAAGGGCTATGTGGTCGGCGGCAGCTTCGAGCACGAGTTCGGCGATGGCTGGACGGTGCGCGACCGCTTCAGCTTCACCAAGGGCGACGCCAACACCTACGGCCTGGTGCCCGACGGCGGGGCGGTGACGGCCGCCTCGGTCGCCGCGGTGACCGGCTCGGCCGTGACCACGCGCGGCGGCGCGACCCTCGGCTCCAGTGACTACGTGCAGAACTGGGGCGCCTGGATCGTCGAGAAGGAGATCGAGGCGCTGACCAACGACTTCAGCGTCTCCAAGAGCTTCGGGACGCACGAGCTTTCGGCTGGCTACTACGCCTCCAGCTTCTCGTCGGACGACTTCTGGACCATCGGCAACTTCCGGCCGATGCAGGTCAAGGCCAACGGCGACTACCTGGCGACGGGGATCACCTGCGCCAACCTGGCCACCGCCGGCAGCGGATCGGGGTGCTGGAACTATGGCCTGGTCTCGGCCGGCGACGGGCGGGTGGACGCGCTCTACCTGGCGGACTCCTGGCAAGCCACCGAGAAGCTCCGCATCGACCTCGGGGTGCGCCGCGAGCGGTTCAAGACCGACTACGTGGTCGACGACGGCAATGGCTATCCGGACGGCCTGGCCATCCGCACCACCGACTACAGCCACAGCAAGACGTCCTACACGGCCGGCGCCAACTACGACCTCAACGACGTGTCCGGCGTCTTCGTGCGCTATTCGCGGGGTTACAAGTTCCCCAGCTTCGACAACTTCCGCGAAAACCTGACCGACACCCTGAAGGTCGACCAGTACGAATTGGGCTACAAGCTGCGCAGCGGGCCGTTCGAGCTCTACGCCACCGGCTTCGCCAACGAGTTCAAGGGCGCCAAGTTCGCCGATGTCGGCGGTATCCAGGAAAGCAACACCAACAAGGCCCACGGCGTCGAGCTGGATGGCCGCTGGAAGTCGGACTTCGGCCTGTCGCTGGCGTTGAACGGCACCTTCCAGAAGACCGAGATCAAGCAGTCGTCGATCCCCGCCAACGCCGGCAACAGCGCCCAGCGTCAGCCCGATTGGCAGATCCGCTTTACCCCCAGCTGGGACGTCGCGCTCGGCACGGTGGACGCCACCTTCTACGGCACCCTCAGCGCCGTCGACGACCGCTACGCCGACAACGCCAACACCCAGGTGCTGAAGGGCTACGAGAAGCTCGATCTCGGCGCGATCTTCCGGGTGGGCGCCTTCGACGTCCAGATCGCCGGCGACAATCTCACCGACAGCCACGGCCTGACCGAAGGCGATCCGCGCTCGACCAGCGGCGCCAACGCCCGGCCGATCCTGGGGCGGTCGGTGCGCCTGAGCGTGGGCTACAACTTCTAGCCATCTCGCGGGTTCTGTCCTGCAGGTTCCTGCGCGCGGGCCGGCTTTCCTCCCTGCCGGCCCGCGTTCTTTTTGTTCGATGCGTCCTTTTTTCTTCGATGAGGCCCCGATGATCCGCGCCCGCCTGCTCGCCGTCGTCTCCGCAGCGGCCTGGACGGCGCTGACGCCCTTGGCCGTGGCGCAGACCCCGGCGGCGGAGGTCCCGACGCCGGCCGACACCTACCAGGAGCTCTTCCACCAGGTGCAGACGCGGCGGCTGTTCCCGGACGGCAAGACCTTCGTCGACGCGACGCCCAGGCGCGACCCAGCCGCCATCTTGAAGGCCTACCGCGCCCATGCCCGCTTCACCGACGCCGAGCTGAAGCGCTTCGTACGCGCCAACTTCGTCGTGCCCGAGGCCGGCGCGGAGCCCGCGCCCAGCGCCGAGCGCACCACGCTCAAGGCCCACGTCGCCGCCCTGTGGCCGCACCTGACCCGCGAGCCGGTCAAGCCCGTGGCCGGCGGCTCTGCCCTGGCGATGGACAAGCCCTTCGTCGTGCCCGGCGGGCGCTTCCGCGAGATCTACTACTGGGACAGCTACTTCACGATGCTGGGCCTGAAGCTCGACGGGCGCTCAGACCTGGTCGAAAGCATGATCGACGACTTCGGCGGGCTGATCGACGCCTACGGCCACATCCCCAACGGCGCCCGGACCTATTATCTCAGCCGCTCGCAGCCGCCGTTCTTCTACGCCATGGTCGGTCTGTCCGAGGCGACCGACCCGGCGGTGGTCAAGGCCCGCGTCGACCTGATGCGGCGCGAACACGCCTTCTGGATGGACGGCGAGAAGACCGTTGCGCCGGGCAGGGCGTATCGCCGCGTCGTCGCCCTGCCGGGCGGGGCGGTGCTGAACCGCTACTACGACGACCGCGTCACGCCGCGCGACGAGTCCTACCGCGAGGATCTGGAGACCGCCCGCGAGGCCTCGCTGGCCACCGGACGTCCGCCCGGCGACGTCTTCCGCGACCTGCGGGCCGGGGCCGAGAGCGGCTGGGACTTCTCCTCACGCTGGATGGCCGATGGCGAGCATCTGAAGACCATCCGCACGACAGCGATCGTCCCGGTCGACCTCAACAGCCTGATGTACGGCCTGGAGACGGCGATCTCGGCCGGCTGCGCCCGCATCGCCGACGCGCCTTGCGTCGCCGAGTTCGACGGCCGGGCCAAGGCCCGCAAGGCGGCCATGGACGTCGTGCTGTGGGACGCCTCGCGCGGGGTCTATCTCGACTGGCTGTGGACCGGCGGCGAGCGGATCGACGCCCTCAGCGCCGCCACCCTCTACCCGCTGTTCGCCGGGGCGGCCTCGCCCGACCAGGCCAAGGCGGTGGCGACCGCTGCCCGTGCCCAGCTTCTGGCCTCGGGCGGCCTGCGCACCACGACCCGCCGCACCGGCCAGCAGTGGGACACCCCAAACGGCTGGGCGCCCTTGCAGTGGGTGGCCGTCGCCGGCTTGCGTCGCTACGGCGAGACGGCCCTGGCGTCGGACATTTCGGATCGCTGGCTGGCCACGGTCGAGCGCGAATACCGGGCCAGCGGCAAGATGCTGGAGAAGTACGACGTCGAGGAGGCCAAGGCCGGCGGGGGCGGGGAGTACCCGCTGCAGGACGGCTTCGGCTGGACCAACGGCGTGACGCGGGCGCTTCAGGAGGGCGCTGGGAACTAGAGCTCCGGCTCGTCGCCGCCCAGGCGCTCGATCTCCTCGACCAGGCCGTCGACATTGAGGATGGTCAGGGTGCGGCCCTGCTTGGCGATCAGCCGGCGCGCCTCAAGGCGGTTCAGCTCGCGGGTCACGGCTTCGCGCTGGGCGCCGGCCAGGACGGCGATCTCGGCGTGGGTCGGGGCCTTGGCGAGCACCGCCTGATTCTCCTCGATGCCGGCCTCGGTGGCCAGGCGCACCAGTTCCATCTGCACGCGGCAGGGGGCGGAGACGGCGTTCAGCTCAAACACCCGGCTGCTCAGCGCCCGGACCATGGCCGCCAGGTCCTCCAGCACCGCGCGGGTGAAGTTGGGCGCGCCGGCGATCAGTTCGGCGACCAGCGGCTCGGGCAGGCGGCCGACGATGGATTCGGTCAGGGCGGTGACGTTGGCCGAGCGCGGCAGGCGGTCGATGGCGGCGATCTCGCCGAAGTACGACCCCGGCTGCAGGCGGCGATAACCGACCTCGCGGCCCGAGCGGGCGTACTGGTTCACCAGCAGCAGTCCGCTGATCACGATGTAGACCGCGCCGCCCGGATCGTGGCGCTGGACCAGCCGCGCGCCGCGCCGCACCGACAGGATTTCGACCCTTGGCACCAGGGCTTCGATCTCGGCCGGGTTCATGTGGCGCAGGAGCCGACTGTCCGTCAGCGCCTGCAGCCGGAAGGCGTTATCGCCGTAAGCTGCGGCGTGCGGGGTGCTCGCGGTGACGGATGAGTCCATAATCGCCGCTCCAGAGTTCGCGTGCGGGGAGAGTCGAGGGGCAATGGGGGACTTAAACTACAAGGCCTTCATCAGCTACAGCCATGGCGACGGCAAGCTCGTCGACTGGCTGCACAAGGGCTTGGAGGCCTATCGTCCTCCCAAGGGCGTGGGGGCGGCCGCCGGCCGTCCGCTGCGTCCGATCTTCCGTGATCGCGCCGAACTGTCCGCCGCCGCCGATCTGGGCGAGGCGATTCGCACCGCCCTGGACCATTCCGAGTTCCTGATCGTCGTCTGTTCCGAGGCCGCCCGCCGCTCCAAATGGGTCGGCGAGGAGATCCGCTGCTTCCTGTCGACCCACGGGCCGCAGCAGGTGATCTGCCTGCTGGTCGACGCGCCGGAAGGCGGGGGAGAGGTCGTCGACTGCCTGCCGCAGGCTCTGCGCGAGGCGCTGCCGCCGGGGGGCGAGCCTCTGGCGGCCGACATCCGCCCAGGCGGCGACGGACGCCGACTGGCCTTCATGAAGATCGCCGCGACCCTTCTGGGGACGCGGCTGGACAGCCTGATCCAACGCGACGCGCGCCGCCGCACCCGGTGGATGGCGGCCGTCACCACCGGCGCGCTCGGCGTGGCGGTGGTGACCGGCGCCCTGGCCCTGATCGCCGTCGACGCCCGCCGTGAGGCCGACGCTCAAAGGGCCGAGGCCGAGGACCTGGTGGCCTATATGCTGGGCGATCTTCGCAAGAAGCTGGAGCCGGTGGGCCGGCTGGACGTGCTCGACGGCGTCGGCGCCCGGGCGCTCGCCCACTACGCCCACGTGCGCACCGGCGACCTGGACGATACGGAACTGGCCCAGCAGGCCAAGGCCCAGACCCTGCTGGGCGAGGTCCGCGTCAAGCGAGGCGACCTGAAGGGCGCGCGCCAGGCCTTCTCGCAGGCCGCTCAAACCTCGGGGGCCCTGTCGAACCGCGCGCCCGAGGACGGCAAGAGGCTTTACGACCATGCCCAGAACGTCTTCTGGCTGGCCTATGTGGACTGGCGCCTGGCGCGGGCGACCGACGCCGAGGCCGGGTTCCGCCGCTACGGCGAGCTGGCCGAGCGGCTGACGCGCCTGGATCCGGCCAACGCCGAGTGGCGGCTGGAGGTCGCCTACGCACGCAGCAACCTGGGCACCCTGCTGTACGAGCAGGGGCGGCTCAAGGACGCCCTGGCGATGTTCATCGACGCCCGCGACCGGTTCGCCGCCGCCAACCGCGCCGCGCCGGATGAACGAACCCACGTGCTCGACCTGGCCGACACCCATGGCTGGGTCTCCGACTGCCTGCAGCGGCTGGGGCGCGTGCGGGACGCCTATGCCGCGCGGGCGGCCGCCCAAGCCCATCTCAAGGCGCAGGCCGCCAAGGAGCCCGACAACCGGCCGCTGGCCGCCAAGGTTTATGCCGGCCAGTTGGCCCTGGCCCGGCGAGCCCTGGAGTTGGGGCGGACCCAGGAAGCCGATCGCCTTGTCGAAGAGGCCGGTCGTGGCTTCGCCGACCTGGTGGCGCTGGATCCCCAGAACGCCACGTGGCTGGAATACACCGCGACGGCCGACATGGACGCGTTCGACCTGGCGATGGCCAGAGGCGACCTCGTTGCAGCGCGGTCAATACACGCGCGGGCGGGCGTGCGGCTGGCCAAGCTGAGAGCGCTCAATCCGGAGGTCTATGCCTGGACCGCCAAGCTCAGCGGGCGTCTGCGCGTCGAGGCCATCAGGCTGGCCGAGATCGATGGCCGGCCCGACCTGGCCAAGGCCGCGGCGGACGAGATCGAACGCTCGCTGGCGGCCCGGCCGGGCGTCAAGGGCGACGCCGACCGCGAGGCCATGTTGCTCGGCGTGGCCCGCCTTACGCAGGGCAGGGCCGCCGACGTCGAGCGGCTGTTGTGGCCGCAGCGGGAATCGCTTTCGCCGGAGGGGCGCGATATCCTCGCGCGGGCGCTATCTCGCCTGGGCCGTGCCGAGGATGCGTCGGCCATCGTCCGCGAACTCCGCGCACAAGGTTATGCGAAGCCTGAGTTTGTTGCGTTTTGGCGCGATTCACCTCTAGGTTAAACTCGCCTCAAGGGGGAATTTTTCTTATGCAAGGCAGCACTGTCACCGGGCCCGAGCCCGATAAGATCGTCGAAGTCATCGTCGGTCTCAATCCCGACAACCTGAGCTTCATGGACGTCGGGCCCAATCCGCCCGAACTCCTGGACCTGGACCTTTCGGAGCGCTGCCTCCTGAAGTTCCGCCTCAGCGACGATCTTCTGGAAAAGGGCTGGCGCTTCCAGCCGACGCCGATCTCGTTCGAGAACGACTGGGGCCAGAACTTCTCCAGCTACACCTGGACCAAGTACAATCCCGATCCGAACGCCGAGGGCATTCCCTACGCCGCGTTCAAGGTGGTGTTCGAATGCAAGCGCCAGGGCATCTTCGTCTACAGCCTGTTCATGCTCGACGCGCTGGGCCAGGCCATCGACCTGGATCCGCTGATCGAAAACGGCACCGGCACCTGATCTGTCCGACCTGACGTCATTCGACGAGCTCGCCGCGCTGCTTCGGCGCGGCGAGCATCTTCAGGCCTATGACCTGGCGCGGCGGTCGCTGGACGACGGCGACCGCTCGCTTGTCCTGGCGCACGCCGCCGTGCTTTCCCTGGCCAGGGCCGGGGCGACCGACTTCGCCCGATCCGAATATGTGCGGCTGGACCTGGCCGCCTCCGACGACGCCGAAGCGCTTTCGCTCGGCGCGCGGCTGCTCAAGGACGTGGCCCTGGGCGCCGCCGGCGCGCGCCGCAGAGCCTTCGCCCGCGCTTCCGCCAGAGGCTATTCCGCCGCCGCCGCCAATGGCGGAGGGCGCTATGGCCTCGTCAACGCCGCCACCATGAGCCTCGTCGCCGGCGACGCGCGCCTCTCCGCCCAGCTCGCCGCCCTGGCTCTTGAGCACGCCGGTGATCCGAGCGACGGCGAGGCCGGCTATTTCGACCGCGCCAGCCGGGCCGAAGCCCTGTTCCTGCTGGGCCGCCGCGAGGCCGCCGCCGACATGCTGGCCAAGGCCGTGGCCTGCGCCCCCTCCAGCGTCTCGTCCCACGCCTCGACCCTTCGGCAGCTGACCATGATCGCCGCCGAGACCGCCGGGCCGACCGCCTGGCTGGAGATCCTGCGACCGCCCGCCGCCGCCCAGTTCACCGGCCACATGTTCGCCGCCGGCGATCCCGCTGAAGAGGCGGCGCTGAAGGCCCGGATGGCCGACGTCCTGCGCGCCCAGCGCGTCGGCTTCGGCTATGGCGGCCTGGCCGCAGGGGCCGACATCCTGTGGGCCGAGGCCCTGCTGGCCGCCGGGGCCGAACTGCACGTCGTCGCGCCCGTGTCGCTGACCTCCTATATCGAGACCTCGGTGCGGCCATTCGGCGAGCGCTGGGTGGGCCGGTTCGACGCCTGCCTGGCCCGCGCCGCCTCGGTGCGCTTTGCATCCCGCGACCCCTATGCCGGCGACGACGAGGTCTTCGCCTACGCCAGTCGGTTCGCCGCCGGCTGCGCCATCCTGCGGGCCGAGGGCCTATCGACCGAGGCCGTGCAGGTCGCGGTCTGGGACGGGCGCTCGGCCGTCGGTCCCGCCGGCGCCGCCGCCGACGTCGCCTACTGGCGCGAGACCGGCCGGCCGCAGGCGATCCTGCCCTTCGAGCGCCCCGAGCCAGAAGCCCGCCCGCCCGTCGCCGACGGCGCCGATGGCGAGCGAGGGGTCAAGGCCATGCTGTTCATCGACGTGCGCGGCTTCGGCGCGCTACGCGACGACCAGGTGCCGGCCTTCTTCGAGGTTGTGATGGCCGGCATGGCCGAGGCGATCGGCGGCCTCGCCGCGCCGCCCGAGCATGTCGAGACCTGGGGCGACGGCGTCTTCCTGGTGTTCGGCCAGCCGTCCGACGCCGCTGAGGCGGCGCTGGCGTTGCTCGAGGCCCACCGCCGCCTGAACCTGCGCGCCCGGGGCCTGCCCCGGCACCTGGGTTTGCGCATCGGCGGCCACTACGGGCCGGTGCACCTGCGGGTGAACCCGATCACCGGCGCCCAGGCGGTGGTCGGCGCCCATGTCGTCGTCGCGGCCCGAATCGAGCCCGACGTCGCCCCCGGCGCGGTCTATGTCAGCGAGGCCATGGCCGGCGCCCTGGCGACCAGCCACGCCGACAGATTTCGCTGCGGTTATGTCGGCAGAACCAAGCTGCGTAAGAGCTTTCCGCCGCTGTCGATCTTCAATCTTTCCCGCCGCTGAGCGCTAAGCTTCGGCCCTGTGACAAATTGCACAGCTGCCTAGCGGCGGTTGAGACATCGTGTCGCAGATCACGGGCGGCCGGGCCAAAAGCCTCCAGAGCGGACGTCGCGCGATCGAAGGGACCCGGAGCCGTCCCGCCATGACGGCTCCGGGTTTTCCAGGCCATTGGCGCGCGAGAGAGTCTTGGGGGGCTTCTCGCATGCGGGGCGGGGGTCGCTTGCGGCGCGCCGTGAGCGACCCATCGCCGACCCCAGTGCGGAGACGAGGGGTTTGCGACAGGTTCAGGACCAGACGCGGGGGCGGGGATGACCGGCCTGCTGCTTTTCGCGGGCGACGCCAGCGGACGGTCCGGCGCTGTCGGTTCCCTGTTCGACCTCGGCCTCGCCGACTGGCGTGACGTCGCCGCCCTCGGGCGGGTCGCCGCCGACACCCGCGCGGCCCTGAAGGCCTCGCGCCAACGCCGTGACATCGTGGGTTTCCTCGGAGAAGTGGTCGGTCCGGCGCTGGAGCCGCGACGCGGCGCCGAGCGCATCGAGCCCGGCGACCTGTCGGCCGAGGGCCAGCGGCTGTTCGACGCCTGGACCGAGCTCGACGCCATGCTGGAAGGGCAGGGGCTCGACCTGCAGCTCGGCATGGCCGCCTTCGCCCGCGACCTCGTCTCCTACGGCCGGGACGTCGCGCCGCTGTCCTATCGCAAGCTGCTGAGCCCGGAGCGCGAGGCCGCGCTGGAGGCGCTGCGCCTTCAGGTGCGTATGCGCGCCGATCGCGCCACCGCGCTCGCCGCCCGCATGCGCGACTTCGCCACCCGGGCCGGGGCCTTCGCCGCCCTGTTCGCCGCCTTCGAGCGCGATCCGGCCGTGCGTATCTCGCTGCGCGAGGCCCCCGAACTCTGCCTGGCCTATGACGACGACGGCCAGGCCCATCTGGAGCCGGTGAAGGGCGGCGCGGCCCGCCAGTTCTGGCGTCTGCGTCACGACGCGGCCTCCGACTCCCATCGCCTGCAATCGGCGGCCGACCCGGGGCTGCATCTGCACATCTCGCCCGACGAGAAGCTGTGGACCCTGGCCAACGCCTCGACGCCGTTCGGCTTCCCGCTGGTCAGCGAGGGGCCGCGGCCCCGCGTCGGACCGCTGGACGGCCTGCCGCAGCGCGCCGATCTCTTCCTGATCCCGCCGCGCCAGGGCGCCTGCATCGAGAACGTCGCTTTTCCCAGCCACGCGCTGGATGTCGGCGGCGAGGGCGGGGTGCAGGCCGGGGCCGAGCTGCGGCTCTGGGAAAAGACCGGTCTGCCGTCGCAGCAATGGGCCTTCACGCCCACGCCGCGCTCGCGCCGCGAGACCGGGCTCTACGACCTGATCGCCTCGGCGGCGGAGCTG
Organism: Caulobacter sp. SRI_008; assembly: GCF_057586355.1. Lineage (NCBI taxonomy): Bacteria > Pseudomonadati > Pseudomonadota > Alphaproteobacteria > Caulobacterales > Caulobacteraceae > Caulobacter > Caulobacter sp. SRI_008. Next base: position 115,499 of record NZ_JBYCZS010000020.1, on the reverse strand, counting down.
GCCCGCACGGTCGCCGGCGTTCGCGGCCTGCGCGGCGACTGGAACGCCGTACTGGACGATCTGGAAGCGGGTCTCGACGCGCCCGGGACCACTGAGGCCGACATCGACGGCGTGCTGGCGGCCTGGCGGCGCATGGCCGATCAGGCCGAGGCGGCGCTGGGCGAGTTCGAGGCCGAGACCCGCGCCTTCGACGCGGCCTGCCCATGAGGTCGATCTCGCCTCCCGGACCCGAGCGGTCGCTGGTGACCTTGGCCGAAGCGCCAGGAGCGGAGCGCCCCGACCGCGCCGAAGCCGTCTTCGCGCCCCGTCGCGGGCCGCCGCTGGATCGCTGCCGCCAGGCCAGCGAACTGGTCGCCCGCGCCCTGGCCCGGGAAATCCACTAGCCCACGCTCAAAAAGTGGCTTGCCTGCATGTCGACCGGGCGAAACCGTCTGGCTTGGGGCGTCCAGGAGGGCGGCGTCGCGATTCCGCGAGCCGCGACGCGACGGCGTGCTAACCGGCAAGCGTCGTCCGGCTGGGCGGGAACGGAGCAGGGCATGAGAAAATCGGGTTTCGGCGGCGCCTCTTGGCGCGTCCTGGCTTTGGCGGGCGCGATGGCCGGCCTGTCTCTGTCGCCCGCGCTGGCGCTCGCTCCCGCTGCCTCCGTCTCCGACGTCGCGCGTCCCGCCGCCGCGCCGGGCCTGCTGCCGGTGAAGACCGACGCGGCCAAGGGCGTCGTGCTGGTCACCCTGCCGGCGCCGGACGCGGACGGCGTCTCGGGCCGCTTCCTCTATCAGCCCAGCCTCAGCGGCGGTCTCGGCGCGACGCCGGTGGGCCTGGATCGCGCGGCGACCGGCGACACCCAGGTGCTGGTCTTCCGCCGCGTGGGCAAGCGGGTGCTGGCCGAGTTCGAGAACTTCGGCTTCCGCGCCGTGGACGGCAGCGCCGAGGAGCGGCGGACGGTCCGCGACAGCTTCCCAGGCTCGGTGGTGTGGTCGGGCGAGGTGGCCGAGGAAACCGCCGGCGGCGGCTTCACCGTCGACATCGCCGGCTTCCTGCTGCGCGACGCCTTCAACATCCCCGGCGCGATGAAGGACGCCAAGCAGGGCGGCTTCAAGCCCGCTCCGACCCTCAGCTATGTCGATCTGGCCCATGTTGGCGTCTTCCCCGACAATCTGGAGTTCGACACTCGCCAGACCTTCACCGCCGACGACGCGGGCGGCGAGGTCGCCGGCATCGTTCCCGACGCCCGCTCGGTGACCTTCGGCGTCCATCACAGCTTCATCCGCCTGCCGGCCCCGGGCTTTACGCCGCGCGTCTTCGATCCGCGCACCGGCACCTCGGCCCAGGTGCTGTTCGCCGACTACGCCGCCCCGCTCGACAAGCCGACCGTGCAGCGGCTGGTGCGGCGCTTCCGGCTGGAGAAGACCGATCCGACGGCCGCCAAGTCGCCGGTCAAGAAGCCGATCGTGTTCTACATCGACCGCGGCGCGCCCGAACCGGTGCGCAGCGCCCTGGTCGAGGGCGGGCGCTGGTGGAACCAGGCGTTCGAAGCGGCCGGCTATGTCGACGCCTTCCGCGTCGAACCGCTGCCCGAGGGCGTCGATCCGATGGACGCCCGCTACAACGTGGTCAACTGGATTCACCGCCAGACGCGCGGCTGGTCGACTGGAACCACGGTGGTCGATCCGCGCACCGGCGAGATCGTGCGCGGCGTCGTCCAGCTGGGCTCGCTGCGCATCCGCCAGGACCGGATGATCTTCGAGGGCCTGCTGGGGGCCGACAAGACGGGGACGGGCGGGGCGGACGACCCGATCCAGATCGCCTTGTCGCGCATCCGCCAGCTGTCGGCCCACGAGATCGGCCACGCCATCGGCCTGTCGCACAATTTCGCCGGCAGCGTGTACGGCCGCGCCTCGGTGATGGACTACCCCGCGCCGCTGGTGAAGGTGGACGGCGACCGTCTGGACCTCTCCGAGGCCTATGCGAAGGGCGTCGGGGCCTGGGACGTCTTCGCCATCGACTGGCTCTACTCCGAAGGACCGCCGGGCGGCGACGAGGCCAAGCGCCTGGACGCCCTGGCGCGAGACGCCCAGGCCAAGGGCTATCGCTACGTCTCCGACGCCGACGCCCGTGGGGCGTCGGCCGCCCAGCCCTACGGCTCGCTGTGGGACAACGGCGCCGATCCGGTCGTCGAGCTGGACAACGTGCTGGCCGTGCGCCGCATCGCCCTGTCGCGCTTCGGGCTGAGCAGCGTCCCGGCCGGCGCGCCGGCCGCCGACCTGCGCCGCGCGCTCGTGCCGATCTACCTCTTCCATCGCTACCAGGTGGACGCCGCGGTGAAGTTCGTCGGCGGCGTCGACTACGGCTATGCGGTGGTCGGCGACGGCAGGGAGGCCGCGCCCGCCACCCCGGCCGCCGATCAGCGCCGAGCGCTGGCGGGGCTGGTGCGCACCCTCGATCCGGCCGTGCTCGACCTGCCCGACCCGCTGATCTCGCTGCTGTCGCAGGGCCAGTCGGGCTCACGCGACAAGGCCTACGACATCGAGATCTTCCCGACCTCGGGGGCGGCGGTGTTCGACCTGCCGACGGCGGCCGAGACCGCCGCCGACCACACCCTGTCGCAACTGCTCAATCCGGCGCGGCTCAACCGCCTGGTCGAGCAGAACCGGCGCGATCCGGGCCAACTGGACGTCGCCGAGACGGTCGAGACCCTGCTGGCGGCGGTGTCGCCCGGCGGTCCGCAGGCCGGCGGACGCACGGGCGAGCTGCGCCGGCGGGTGCGGGCGCGGCTGGTCGGCGATCTGGTGACCGTGCTCGACGACAAGGCCCTGTCGCCCACGGCCGCCGCCCAGATCGACGCGGCCCTGCTGGCCTACGCCAAGCGCCTGGGCGCCTGGAAAGGCGAGGGGGCCGAGGCCGCCCAGGCGGCGCGGATCTCGCGCCTGCTGACCTCGGCCGACCGCAAGGCCCTGGCCGCCCCGCGGGCCGGCGCGGTCGAAACCCTGCCGCCCGGCATGCCGATCGGCGCCGACGACTGCTGGTTTTGCGAAGCTGGTTCGTCATGAGGTGTGAGCGTCCCCTCGGGGGCGCGGACCCGAACGAGGAACGCCCGCCCATGACCTTCGCCCGCATCCTGCTCGGAGGGCTCGCCGCCGCCGCGCTCTCGACGTCCCTGGCGGCCGCCCAGACCAAGCCGCTGGCCGTCGTGAACGCTGAGATCTTCGACGCCACGGGCGCCGCGCCCTATCACGGGACGCTGGTGGTCAAGGACGGCCGCATCGTCGCCGTCGGCGCGGGGGTCAAGGCGCCCAAGGGGGCGACCGTCATCGACGCCAAGGGCGCGGCCCTGCTGCCGGGCTTCTTCGACGTCCATACTCACTGGACCCCGAACGGCGTTCCCAGCCTCGTGCCCAAGATCGCCGACGCCTATGTCGCCGCCGGGGTGACGACGGTGAACGACTTCCACCAGCAGCCGGAATCCTTCACGCCCCGCCGCCAGTGGCTGGGGACGCTGACCGCGCCGCACGTCAACTTCGTCGCCCGCATCAGCACGCCGGGCGGTCACGGCGCCGACTGGGCCGACCAGGCCACCACCCGCTGGGTCGACACCCCCGAGAGCGCCAAGGCGGCGGTGGACGCCATCGCCCCCTACAAGCCCGACGCCATCAAGGCCTTCACCGACGGCTGGCGCTACGGCTCCGCGCCCGACAACACCAGCATGGACGCCTGGACTTTGAAGGCCCTGACCGACGAGGCCCACAAGTACGGCCTGAAGGTCCTCACCCACACCGTCACGGTCGAGCGCGGCATGGTGGCGGCCAAGAGCGGCGTCGACGTCATCGCCCACAGCCTGCAGGACGAGCCGGTCGATGCGGCCACGGTGGCGGCGATCAAGGCCTCGGGCATGGCCTACGCTCCGACCCTGGCCGTCTACGAGCCGGTCAAGCCGGGCGCCAAGCCGCCGGCCGACCCGGACAGCCCGCGCGCCCGCCAGGCCCGCGCCAAGTTCGGCTACGCGCTTTCCAACGCCAAGACCCTGTTCGACGCCGGCGTGCCGCTGGCCCTGGGCACCGACGCCGGCATGACCGGCACGCCGCACGGCTCGTCCAGCCAGCGCGAGCTGGAACTGCTGGTCCAGGCCGGCCTGACCCCGGCCCAGGCCCTGACCGTCGGCACCGCCGGCAGCGCCAAGGCCATGAACCTGATCGCCGACCGCGGCACGCTGGAGGCCGGCAAGCGGGCCGACTTCGTGCTGGTCGGCGGCAAGCCCTGGGACACGATCGCCGACGTTTACAAGGTCGAGCGCGTGTTCATCGACGGCCAGGCCGCCTTCGGTCCCGGCGCGACGCGCTCGCCCGCCAACGACCGCATGACCCCGCCGGCCTTGAAGGCGACCGCCCTGATCGACGACTTCGAGCGCGCCGACGGCCGCACCAGCCTCGACACCCTGCGCCTGGACGACTTCGACGGCGGCCGCGACCGCAGCCTCGAGGTTTCGCAGGTCATCGACCGCGAAGGCGGCGGCAAGGTGCTGAGCGTCGGCGCGCGCATGGCGACCAAGGACGACGCCTCGGCCGGCGTGCTGCTGCCGCTCACCCGCGGTTCGGTGACGCCGGTGGACGCCAGCGCCTTCAAGGGCCTGTCGCTGTCGCTGCGCGGCGACGGCGGAACCTATGTGGTGGGCTTCAACACCGCCGGCGGCCGCTGGCAGGCCAAGGTCAAGGCCGGTCCGCAATGGACCAAGGTGACGCTGCCGTTCTCGGCCTTCACGCCGGCTTCGGCCAAAGCCGAGAAGAAGGCCTGGACCGGGACCGACCTCTTCGAGGTGGGCGTCGAGGGCGAGCGTCCGGCCGGCGCCAAGCTGTGGTTCGAACTGGACGACGTGACCTTCTACTGAGGTCCGTCTTCCAGGTCCGTCCGGGGTCCGTCAGGCGGATTTCGGGGGCGTGGCGGTTTGACGCGGCGAGCGCTTGTCTCCCCAATGGAACAAGCGTTCGGCGGGCGACGGGGATGACGAATCCCCGTCATTACCGCGATTTAAGTGGTCTTGCGGCGGTCCGCGGCTCAAACCGTAACCAGCAAGGTCGCTTATTGGACCGCACGGAGACCGCCGATGGCCCGAATGGGCAACATGCTCGCCGCCGCCCTGGTCATGGGTCTGACGACCCTGGCCGGACAGGCCCAGGCCAAGGCCTCGATCGAGGACAAGGACGTGGCTCGTCTGGTGTCGCTCGGTGGCATGTGCGTGAGCTGCGATCTGGCCGGCCGCAAGATGACCGGCGCCAAGTTCACCGGCGCCAACTTCGCCAAGGCCAACCTGATCGGCGCGGATCTGCGCGGCGCGGTGTTCTTCGGCTCCAACTTCCAGTCCGCCGACCTGTCGCGCGCCGACCTGCGCGGGGCCGAGATGCGCGGCGCCAATTTCCAGAACGCCAACTTCTCCGGGGCCCGCCTGTCGGGCGTGGAGTCGAGCGCCGCCAACTTCCAGAACGCCAATCTGGCCCGCGCCGACCTGACCTCGGCCGAGCTGCACGGCGCCAACCTGGAGGCCGCCAGCCTGATCGACGCGCGCCTGGCCAATTCCGAGATGCACGGCAGCAATCTGGCCTCGGTCAACGCCCGCGGCGCCGACTTCTCCAACGCCGAGATCAACGGCTCCAACCTCACCGGCGGCCGGTTCGACCGCGCCCAGTTCCGCAACGCCTCGCTGACGGCCTCCAACCTGCGCGGCGGCAGCTTCACGGGCGCGGACTTCAAGGGCGCGGACTTCTCGGGCGTGCGCCTGTTCGGCGTCGATCTCAGCGGGGCCAAGGGCCTGACCCAGGACCAGCTCGACGAGGCCTGCGGCGACACCGCCACGCGCCTGCCGCCGGGCCTGTCGATCAAGGCCTGCGGCCGCAGCAGCCGTTCGCGGATCTCGATCATCCAGGGCATGCCCGCTCCGCCGGCCCCGCCCGCGCCTCCGGCCCCGCCGTCTATCCCAAGCGCTGACCGCCCCAAGCGCTGACCGCCAGGCGGTTCCGCTAACATCATCCGGAACGCGGTTCTCACGGCCGCGTTTGCTAAGATGGTGAACGCCGCGTTGGCTAGGGACCTCGCGGCGATTGCGCAACAGCAGAGGTTGTGAGATCAAGACGCACGGCGCGGGGGGACACCATGCCACAGCATGACCTGAGGGAGGGGCAATCCATGCCCCTGCCCAGCTATTTGAGCTATTTGATGTATCAGACCGAGCAGCATCGGCGCGCCTTGGCGGCCGACCATGTTGCGAGTCACGGTCTGTCGTTTCCGAAATGGGTGGCGATGCTGTCGCTGGCCCGGTTCGGCGAGTGTTCAATGACGCGGCTGGCCAAGCTTTCGGCGGCCGACCGCACCACGCTCACCCGGTCGATCGACGGCCTGATCCGCGACGGCCTGGTCGAGCGCGGCGGCGCGCCGAACGACCGCCGTAAGGTGGTGGTGCGCCTGACCGAGACGGGGGCGGCGCTGCTGGAGCAGATCCGCAGCGAGCTCGCGCCCCTGCACCAGGAAGCCTGTTCGGAACTGAGCGCTGACGAGCAGTCGGCCCTGGCTTTCTATCTGAAGAAGATGCTGGGCGGCCTGATCCCGGAACCCGACTGGAAGGACGAGATCCTCTCGTTCGGCCCGCCGATCCCGACGATGGCCTGATCTCTCCAGATCATGCCTGGAGCGCAATCTCCGATTAAGTGATTGCGCTCCATGGTGGAGCTTCGCGGCCGCTAGGGGCCGCGAAGGGGAGCTTCATCACATGAACGTCGAACAGGTCGCCGAGCACATTCAGGATTACGCGCAGGGCCCCACGGGCATCGCCGTGCAGTCCGGCGGCGTGACCTATCAGATGATGGGTTGGGATGCGATGATCCAGCATGGGGGGCAGGGGTCGGCCGATATCGTGCTGGCCAATCTTTTCGGAACCATCGTCGATGGCCAACTCACCCTGTTGACCCAGGGCGAGGCGGTGTTCGTTGTCGAACAGCAGGTCAGCGGTGCTCGCCTGGCCGTGGGCGTTGTCGATCCCAACTAGACGGGGTGTCGCGCGGTCAGTCGTCGTGCCTGACCTTGCCGCGCATGGACTTCACGCCTGACCGCTTCGTCTTGGTCTCCAGCCGCTTGAGCTTGCTGGAATAGGTCGGCTTGGTCGGGCGGCGGGGCTTGGGTTTCTCGGTGGCGCGGCGGATCAGCTCGACCAGGCGCTCGCGGGCGTCCTGGCGGTTCAGTTCCTGCGAGCGGTGGCCCTGGGCGAACAGCACCAGCACGCCCTCCTGGGTCATGCGGCTGCCGCCCAGCGCCGTCAGCCGGGCCTTGATGTCGTCGGTCAGGGTCGGGGAGTTGGCGACGTCGAAGCGCAGCTCGATCGCCGTCGAGGTCTTGTTGACGTGCTGGCCGCCGGGCCCCGAGGCGCGGGCGGCCTTTTCGACCAGTTCGTCCTCGTCGATGCGCAGCCAGGAGGTGATCTCGATCATCGCGGGACCACGCGGCGGGCCTTGACCACGGCCTGGTCGAGGGCCTGCAGGAATTTGCTGCGGTCCTGCGGGCCGAAGGCCTTGGGGCCGCTGGTGACCTCGCCCATCGAGCGCAGGTGCTCGCCGATCGAGCGCGAGGCCAGGGCCGAGCCGATCATGTCGTTGGTGAACACCCGGCCGTTGGGCGCGATGGCCGCGCCGCCGGCCTTCAGCACGCGGTCGGCCAGGGGAATGTCGTTGGTCACCACCACGTCGCCTGGTCCCGCGCGCTCGGCGATCCAGTCGTCGGCGACGTCGGGGCCGGCGTCGACCACGATCTGCTCGATGGCGGGGGTGGCGGGGACGCGGATCCAGCTGTTGGAGACGACATAGGTCTTCAGCCCGTTGCGGGCCGCGACCTTGTAGGTCTCGTCCTTCACGGGGCAGGCGTCGGCGTCGATGTAGATCGTCGTCATGGCCGCCCTATAGCACAGGCAAAGCGCGCCAGGGCTAGGTGTGAGCGGCTAGCCCGCCGGGCGCGCGGCAACTGTTTGAACTCGGCTGTCAGACCAGGGCCAGCAGGGCCGGGATCACTTCGTCCTTCAGCAGCGGCGCCAGGGGCAGGCCGGCGGGCGGGGAGGCCGGGTCGATCCAGGCCAGCTCCTCGATCTCGGCCTGGGCGGCGATGTCGCCCTCGACCACGGCCAGATAGGTCGCCGACTGCACCGTGAAGCCCGCCTCGTTGGCGGCAGGAGCAGAGAAGCGACCCAGCAGGTTGGCCGAGACCAGCCGGCAGCCCAGTTCCTCGTCGAGTTCCCGGGCCAGGGCCGTCAGGTCGTCCTCGCCGGGATCGCGCTTGCCGCCCGGCTTCATGAAGATCGCCGTGCCGCGCTTGCGCACCAGCAGCATTTGGCCGGCGTCGTCGCGGATCACGGCGGTGACGATGTCGAGGACCTTGGTCATGGCCCCCAGCATAGCCGCTTCGGAGATTCGGCGCGTCAGGGCTGGGCGGCCGCCAGCACGTGCTCGGCCAGCAGTTTTTCGCTGATCGCATGCGGCTGGCGGACGTCGAAATTGACCGTGGTGACCACCGCCACCAGATCGAGATCGGGCACGATGGCGACCTTGTTGCCGCCTGAGCCGTTCATCACCCAGGCCTTGTGGCCCGCAAAGGTCTGCAGCCAGATCAGGTAGCCGTAGTCGGTGTCCGGCCGGGCGTTGGCGTGCGGCGCGGTGGCGGCGGCCACGAACGACGCCGGCAACACCTGCTTTCCGTCCCACTTGCCGCCGTTGAGATAGAGCTGGCCCAGCTTCAGCAGGTCGCGGCTGCGCAGGCCAAGTCCGCCGCCGCCCTGGGCCAGACCCAGGGGCGAGATCTGCCAGCGCTCGCCCTCGATCCCCAGCGGCCCGAACAGCGCCTCGCGGGCGAAGGCGGGCAGGGGCTTGCCGACCGCGCCCTGCACCACGGCCCCCAGGGTCGTCACGCCGGCCGTGCAGTAGGAGAAGGATCGGCCGTAGGGCGCGTCGGCGGGTTTCTGCACCCACTCGGGAAAGCCGCGCACCGGCAGGTCGAGATAGAAGCCGACCCAGTCCTCGATCAGGTACATCCGCTCCTCGTTGCCGCGCGAGAACTGGTTCTCGTCGTCGCATTCGGCGATGGAGCTCATGGTCATCAGGTCCTCGACCGTGACCTTGTCCTTGCGCGGATCGGGATTGGCGGCCGGCGGGCGGCCCTTCAGGTAGGGTTTGATCGGCGCATCCACGCTCGGAATGGCGCCGCGGGCGATGGCTGCCCCGGCCAGCATGGCGGTGATGGTCTTGGTGGCCGAGCGGGTGTTGCGGCGGGCTTCCGGGCCCTCGTCATCGTAATAGGCCTCGAACACCAGCTTGCCGTGGCGGGCGATCAGCACGCTGGTGATCTTCTGGAACTGGCCGGCCTTGATGGCCGCCGACATGGCCTCCAGCTTTTCGGCCGACATCCCCTCGGCGGCTGGCGCGGCGCTCGCCCAGTCCGGGGCGGCGTGAGCATACGAAAGCGGGGCCAGCGCCAGGGCGGCGGCGAACAGAAAGCGTTTCACGACAAAGCGACTCCGACTTGCACGCCCAAGCTTTAGGCGAGCGTCGGGGTCTCGTCTTGGACGCATGAAACATCCGACCGGCGCCCGCACAGCCGCGCGAACTCGCCAGGCGTCACGCCATAGGCCAGGCGGAACTGGCGATTGAGGTGGCTCTGGTCGCAGAACCCCGCGCTAAGGGCGATCTCACCGATGGAGACGCGGCCCTGCATCAGGAGGTCGGCCGCCCGTTCCAGCCGCCGGGTCCGCAGGCGCTCCCCCGGCGCGGCGCCCAGCCAGCGGCGATAGCCGCGCGCCAGGTGGACGGGATGCACCCCGGCGACGCGGGCCAGGTCGGCCACGCCGATCGGCTGGTCGAAGGCGTCGGCCAGGAAGGTCTCGGCCAGGGCCAGCCAGGGCGGGGGATGGTCGCTGTCGCGCGCCGGGGCCAGGGCCTCGGCCGCCAGCTCCAGGCTCAGCGCCTCCAGCGACAGGGTTTCGGGATCCGCCGACAGCAGCGAGCGGGTCAGGCGCAGGGCCGCGCGGCGGGCGACCGGCCCCGTCAGCCTCAGGGCGTCGATCGCCGCCCGGCCGTCGGCCAGGCTCCGCCAGTCGCCCGCTCCGAAGCTGACGGCCAGGAAGTAGCCGCCCTCGTTTACGAAGCGGTCGCGATGGACGACGCCCGGCGGATTGTAGACCAGCACCGGACCCTCGGTGGCGGGGCCCCAGGCCGTGGTCTCGTAGCGGCCGTGGGTGGCCAGCACGAAGTGGGCGTCGTCGTGGCTGTGCTCGTGCACGTGCTCGGCGCTGGTCGTAGCCGCCAAGTGCGCGAGCCGCACGCCCGACAACTGACGCTCGATCGTCGGCGCGCCATAGAACCGTCCCGGTGCGAAGGCGGTCCTCGGGGCGGTCATATCAGCCCAGCTTCTCCGCCGCCCAGGGGGCGAAATAGGTGATGATCCCGGCCGCGCCGGCCCGCTTGAAGGCGGCCAGGCTTTCGAGGATGGCGCGCTCCTCGTCGATCCAGCCATTGGCCCCGGCGGCCTTGATCATCGCGTACTCGCCCGACACTTGGAAGGCGTAGGTGGGCATGCGGAACTCGTCGACCAGGCGGCGCAGGATATCCAGGTACGGCAGGCCCGGCTTGACCATCACCATGTCGGCGCCCTCGGCGATGTCGAGGGCGACCTCGCGGATGGCCTCTTCCGTGTTGGACGGATCCATCTGGTAGGTCTTCTTGTCGCCCTGGCCCGCCGAGAGCTTGGCCGAACCGATGGCGTCGCGATAGGGGCCGTAGAAGGCCGAGGCGTACTTAGCCGCGTAGGACATGATCAGGGTGTCGTGCCAGCCGTCGCCTTCCAGCGCCCCGCGCAGGCGGCCGATGCGGCCGTCCATCATGTCCGAAGGGGCCAGGATGTCGGCGCCGGCGGCGGCCTGCATCAGGCCTTGCTCGATCAGGCGCTCGATGGTGGCGTCGTTGAGGATCTTGCCGCCCTCGACCACGCCGTCGTGGCCGTGGTCGGTGAAGGGGTCCAGGGCCACGTCGCACATGATCCCGACCTCGGGGGCGGCGTCCTTCATGGCTTTCACGGCGCGTGGGATAACCCCGTCCGGATCGGCGGTGATCGAGCCGGTGGCGTCTTTCCGCGACGGATCGATGTGCGGGAAGATGGCGATGGCGGGGATGCCAAGGTCGCGGGCGCGGACGGCGGCCTTGGCCGCCTCCTTGACGCTCAGTCGATCGACGCCGGGCATCGAGGCCACCGGCACGGTTCCTTCGCCCTCGTGCACCACCATCGACCAGATCAGGTCGGACGGTCGCACCTCGGTCTCGCGCACGAGACGACGGGTCCAGTCGGCCTGACGCAGGCGGCGCAGGCGCGAGGCGGGGTAGGGGGCGAGAGGAGGAACGGTCATGCGAAGGGTTTCGCGCGCGTTGTCCCGGGAGGCAAGGCCGGAAGGCCCTTAAGGGACTACTCGGTCTTGGTCGTGACGCTGGCCTGCTGGACGCCGTCGACGCGGGTCCAGACCTGCGACTTGCAGAACAGGCCGCCCAGGACGCAGCCCTTGGCGCGCATGGTGCGGGCGTCGATGAACTCGGCCGTGCCGTTCAGCGTCACCTTCAGCGTCGGAACAAAGACGCGGCCCCGCATGTTGCCGTTGCCTGTGGGCGCGAAGTCGCGCAGCACCTGCTGGCCGACCAGGGTGTCGTAGCCGCTCTTCTTGGCGTCCGCCTCGGCCTTGCGGCTGGCGTAGACGACCCAGCCGCACATGCTCTTGCCGCAGTCGGTGATGTGCAGGCGGATGTTGTCCTTGGGATTGCGCCAGACGCCCAGATTCTCGGCGTGAGCCGGCGCGGACACAAACGTGAACAGGGCCGCGACCGCGGCCAAAGCGGTAATGAACTTTTGCATGGAACCGAGACGACGCCTCCGACAGCGACGATCTGATACCGAGAGGGTTCCGGATCAAGGGAGGTGCGACGTTTCGCACCCGATTTCGCTGCGGCGCCGCATTCATATTCGCCAACTGAGATATGATTGACACACTCCGCCGGGCGAGGCACGTCAGCGGCCAAGATGATGAGGGCGGATCTGCCCCGCATGGGAGGAAATGGCGCATGGATTTCGCGCTGAACGACGATCAACGCGCCATCCAGGAGATGGCGTCCGGCTTCGCCGCGGAACGCCTTGCCCCGCATTCGGCGCGGTGGGACGAGCACAAGCACTTCCCGGTCGACGTGCTGCGCGAGGCGGCCGCGCTTGGTTTCGCCGGTATCTACGTGCAGGACGACCTGGGCGGCAGCGGCCTTTCGCGCCTCGACGCCTCGATCATCTTCGAGGCCCTCAGCTACGGCGACGTGCCGACGGCGGCGTACCTCACCATCCACAACATGGCCTCGTGGATGATCGACCGCTTCGGCTCGGACGATCTGCGCCGACGCTACCTGCCGCGCCTGACCACCATGGAGCTGATCGCCAGCTACTGCCTGACCGAGCCGGGCTCGGGCTCCGACGCGGCGGGCATGCGCACCACGGCCCGTCTGGACGGCGACCATTACGTTCTGAACGGCGGCAAGGCCTTCATCTCCGGCGGCGGGGTGTCGGACGTCTATGTCGTCATGGCCCGCACCGGCGGCGAGGGTCCCAAGGGCGTCTCGGCCTTCGTGGTCGAGAAGGGAACGTCGGGCCTGTCGTTCGGGGCCAACGAGCGCAAGATGGGCTGGAACGCCCAGCCCACCGCCCAGGTCAATTTCGACGACTGCCGTGTGCCCGTCGCCAACCGCATCGGCGGGGAGGGCGAGGGCTTCCGCTTCGCCATGATGGGCCTCGACGGCGGCCGTCTGAACATCGCCTCCTGCTCGCTGGGCGGCGCCCAGTTCGCCCTCGACACGGCCAAGGCCTACCTCGAGACCCGAAACCAGTTTGGCCGCCCGCTGAAGGATTTCCAGGCCCTGCAGTTCAAGCTGGCCGACATGGCCACCGAGCTGGAGGCCGCCCGCCTGATGGTGCGCCGCGCCGCCCACGCGCTCGACAACAAGGACCCGCAGGCCACCAAGCTGTGCGCCATGGCCAAGCGCTTCGCCACCGACGCCGGCTTCCAGGTCGCCAACGACGCCCTGCAGCTGCACGGCGGCTACGGCTACCTGCAGGACTATCCGCTGGAGCGCATCGTCCGCGACCTGCGGGTGCACCAGATCCTCGAAGGCACCAACGAGATCATGCGGGTGATCATCGCCCGCGAGATGTTCCGGCAGTGAGGATGAGGTAGGGTTCAACGATCCGATATGGGAGAGGGCCAGGCCATGCGTGAAATCGATGAAGCCAAGGCCAAGACCCATTTTTCGGCGCTGCTGAAAGCCGTGGAACAGGGCGACGAGACCATCGTGATCACCCGAAACGGCCATGCCGTGGCGAAGCTGGAGCCGCTAGCCGCCGCAGAGATGAAAACTCCTGGGGCGGCCCGAAAGGCCTGAGACGCGACGCACGGCAATGCTTGCTGCTTCGAAGGGGACGGCGATCTAGGTTTGCCCTAAATGGGCTGGCTGGCCGAGCAGATGGCCGCGCGTAAAATCAGGTTCGAAGCCAAGTGATCTATCTCTGCCGCCACGGCCAGACGCAGTTCAATCGCGAGGGACGCTTCCAGGGCCAGACCGAGTCGGACCTGACCGCCCTTGGACGCGCCCAGGCCCGCGCCATGGGCGACCTGCTGGCCGACCTGGTCGCGCGCGAGCCGTCCGACGCCTGGCGGATCGTCGCCAGCCCGCTGCGCAGGTCGCGCCATACGGCCGAGGCGATCGCCGAGCGCACGGGCCTTTCGCTGAGCTTCGACGATCGCCTGCTGGAGATCAGCGTCGGCGACTGGTCGGGCCGGCTGCGCGAGGACATTCGCCGCGATAATCCGGAGCTGTTCGCCAGCTATGAATGGGCCTTCCGCGCGCCCGGCGGCGAGACCTTCGAAGACGTCACCGCCCGCGTCGCCGGCTGGCTGGCCGAGCAGGCTCCGGAAGGCCAGCGCCGGCTGATCGTCGTCAGCCATGGCGTCGCCGGCCGCCTGCTGCGCGGCGCCTATGCCGGCCTGTCGCGCGCCGACACCCTGGCCCAGGAGGTGCCGCAGGACGCGGTCTATCGCCTGATGGCCGGCCAGATCGACCGCTTCGACTGCGCGCCCGTCGAAGACCCCGAATTCGCCTGAGATCCCAGATGACCGACGCTCCCCCCAAGCAGGCCCCCGAAGTCCTGATCCGCGCCAAGAAGAACGTGGGCCGGATCACGCTGAACCGGCCCCAGGCGCTGCACGCCCTGACGCTGTCGATGTGCGAGACCATGATCCAGGCCCTGCTGGACTGGCAGGCCGATCCCGAGATCGACATGGTCATGATCGACCACGCCGGCGAGCGCGGCTTCTGCGCCGGCGGCGACATCCGCATGCTCGCCGAGAGCGGGGCCGGCGACGGCGTCGAGGCGCGCAAGTTCTTCCATACCGAGTACCGGCTGAACCACCTGCTGTTCCACTACGACCGGCCCGTCGTGGCGATCATGGACGGCGTGGTGATGGGCGGCGGCGTGGGCATTTCGATGCCGGCCCACTACCGGATCGCCACCGAGCGCACGACCTTCGCCATGCCCGAGACCGGCATCGGCCTGTTCCCCGACGTCGGCGGCGGCTGGTACCTGCCGCGGCTGCCGGGCAAGGCGGGGCTTTGGCTTGCGCTCACGGGAGCGCGGATCAAGGGCGCGGACTGCATGCGCCTGGGGATCGCCACCCACTTCGTCGAGTTCGGCGCGGTCGAGGGGCTGAAGAAGGCCGTCCTGGCCGACCATCGCCGCATCGACGAGACCCTGCGCATGTACCGCGCCGACGCCGGCAAGGCGCCGCTGGTTGGCTTCGAGCAGGACCTGAACCGCCTGTTCGTCGGCGACAGCGTCGAGCAGATCTTCGAGTTCCTCGAGGCCGACTCCAGCGACTGGGGCAAGGCCCAGCTGGCGGTGCTGAAGACCAAGTCGCCTCAAACCCTGAAGGTCGCCTTCGAGCAGCTGAAGCGCGGCGAGGCCATGACCGACTTCGCCGAGCACATGGCCATGGAGTACCGGATCGGCTCGCGCGTCGTGCGCCGTCACGACTTCATCGAGGGCGTGCGGGCGGTGATCGTCGACAAGGACAACGCGCCCCGCTGGGACCCGCCGACGGTCGATGCGGTGGATGACGCCGATATCCAGGCGATCTTCGCCCCGCTGCCGGCCGACGAGGAGTGGACGCCCCTGGCCGAGGCCTGACGGCGTTCGGCGTCGGGAGACGCCCCAACGGCATTGCCGGTGGCGGTTCGCGTCGCTAGCTTGCGCGCAACTAAGAAGACCCTCCGGAAGGAAGACCATGCGTAAGCCGCTTCTCAGCCTCGTCGCCGCGCTCGCCCTGACCGCCTGCGCCACGACCCCGATGGGACCGGTCGAGCCGCCGCCGCCGCCTCCGGCCGACGCTCCGGTCGCCATTCCGGCCAACATCATCGCCGCGGTCGAGAACCCGCTGCGTCCCGAGGCCGACAGCAAGCGCGACGCCGACCGCCTGCCGGCCCAGGTGCTGGCCTTCGCCGGCGTGCGCACCGGCGCCAAGGTGGCCGACCTGATCCCGGGCGGCGGCTATTTCACCCGCATCCTGTCGCGGGCCGTCGGTCCGCGCGGCCACGTCTACGCCTATGTGCCCGACGAGCTGACCAAGCTCGCCAAGCGCGAGCCGGCGGTGAACGCCATCGCCGCCGATCCGGCCTACAAGAACGTGTCGGTGATCCTCAACACCCTGCCCAACTTCAACGCGCCCGAGAAGCTGGACCTGGTGTTCACCGCCCAGAACTACCACGACATGCACACCCCGCTGATGGGGCCGGCCGACCTGTCGGTCGTGAACCGCAAGATCTTCCAGGCCCTGAAGCCGGGCGGCGTCTACCTGGTGCTCGACCACTCGGCCCAGCCGGGCTCGGGCCTGCGCGACTCCGAGAAGCTGCACCGCATCGACCCCGAGACGGTGAAGGCCGAGGTCACCGCCGCCGGCTTCGTCTTCGAAGGCGAGAGCCGCGTGCTGCGCGACGCCGCCGACAAGCGCAACGTCTCGGTGTTCGACCCGTCGATCCGCGGCAAGACCGACCAGTTCATCTACAAGTTCCGCAAGCCGGCCGGGGCGCGTTAAGCGCTCCCGCCACCGGCCTGCAACGACAAGGACCGCGCCCACGTAGGCGCGGTTCGCATTTAGGGAGCGTAGCGATGACCAGGATCGCCTTCATCGGCCTGGGCAACATGGGCGGCGGCATGGCCGCCAACCAGGCCAAGGCCGGCCACGCCGTGGCGGCGTTCGACCTGTCGGCCAAGGCGCTGGAGCGCGCGGTCGGCGCGGGCTGCGTCGCCGCCGGCTCGGTGGCCGACGCGGTGCGCGAAGCCGAGATCGTCATCACCATGCTGCCGGCCGGACCCCACGTCCGCGCCGTTTACTGCGAGCAGGTGCTGCCCCATGCGCCGAAGTCGGCCCTGCTGATCGACTGCTCCACCATCGACGTCGACAGCGCCCGCGCTGTGGCGCAGCAGGCGAGGGCGGCCGGTTTTCGCTTCGCCGACGCGCCGGTGTCCGGCGGGATCATGGCCGCCGAGGCCGGGAGCCTGGCGTTCATGGTCGGCTGCGACGACGACGACTTCGCCGCCGTCGAGGCCGCGTTGAAGCCGATGGCGCGGGCGGTGATCCATGCCGGCGGCCACGGCGCGGGGCAGGCGGCCAAGATCTGCAACAACATGCTGCTGGGCGTCTCGATGCTGGGAACCTGCGAGGCCTTCGCCCTGGCCGAAAAGCTGGGCCTGGCCGCCGACCGTTTCTTCGAGATCGCCAGCCAGTCGTCGGGCCAGTGCTGGTCGGTTTCGACCTACTGCCCAGTGCCGGGCGTCGGGCCCGCCACGCCCGCCGATCGCGGCTACGAGGGCGGATTCGCCACGGCGATGATGCTGAAAGACCTCAAGCTCGCCCAGGAAGCCGCCGCCCGGGCCGGGGCCAGCACGCCCATGGGCGCCCAGGCCGAGGCCCTCTACGCCCTGTTCGACGCCAACGGCTTCGGCGGCAAGGACTTCTCGGCCGTGCTGCAACTGTTGCGCGGACGTCTTGCGGAGCTTGCCTGAACAAGGCAGGGTTGAGTTCGCCGCTCATAGAACCAATCGATGCGACACCAAGGCTAATTCCAATTTGTAGGTAGAGGCCCTTAGGTGGACACTACGTCGGCGCGGTGCGAAAAGCCGGGCTAGAAGAACAAGGACCGCCGGGCCTCGGTCCGGGGGGAAGATACGAGCATGGACTACAAAGCCGCGTTCACCGCTGCTGTCTCCCAGATCCGCAACGAAGGCCGCTACCGGGTGTTCGCCGACCTGAAGCGCCATCGCGGCGCCTTCCCGCGCGCGACCTGGACTCGCGCCGACGGCGGCGAGAGCGAAGTCGTGGTCTGGTGCTCGAACGACTATCTCGGCCAGGGCCAGAACCCCGTCGTGCTGGACGCCATGCACCAGGCGATCGACGAGCACGGCTCGGGCTCGGGCGGCACCCGCAACATCTCGGGCACCAACCACCACCACGTGGAGCTGGAAGCCGAGCTGGCCGACCTGCACGGCAAGCAGGCCGCGTTGCTGTTCACCTCGGGCTACGTGTCGAACGAAGCCACGCTCAGCGTGCTGCAGAAGATTCTGCCGGGCCTGATCATCTTCTCCGACGCCCAGAACCACGCCTCGATGATCGCCGGCATCCGCAACGGCGGCGGCCCGCGTCACATCTTCCGCCACAACGACCTGGCCCATCTTGAAGAGCTGCTGGCGGCCGCCCCGGTCGACGCGCCCAAGCTGGTGGCCTTCGAGAGCGTCTATTCGATGGACGGCGACATCGCCGACATCGGCGCCACGGCCGCTCTCGCCAAGAAGTACGGCGCCATGACCTATCTGGACGAGGTCCACGCGGTCGGCATGTACGGCCCGCGCGGCGGCGGCGTCGCCGAGCGCGACGGCGTCATGGACCAGATCGACATCATCGAAGGCACGCTGGGCAAGGCGTTCGGCGTCATGGGCGGCTACATCACCGGCGACGCCGAGGTGATCGACGCCGTGCGCCTGATGGCCTCGGGCTTCATCTTCACCACCTCGCTGCCGCCGGCCCTGACCGCCGGGGCGCTGGCCAGCGTCAAGTGGCTGAAGCAGCACCCCGAAGTGCGCGACGCCCACCAGGAGCGCGCCCGCACCCTGAAGAAGATGTTCCAGGACGCCGGCCTGCCGGTCATGGAGAACGACAGCCACATCGTGCCCGTGCTGGTCGGCGATCCGGTCCACACCAAGCTGATCAGCGACATGCTGCTGGCCGATCACGGCGTCTACGTGCAGCCGATCAACTATCCGACCGTGCCGCGCGGCACCGAGCGCCTGCGCTTCACGCCGACGCCGTTCCACACCGACGACATGATGCGCAAGCTGGTCGGGGCGATGGAAAAGCTGTGGGCGCACTGCAACGTCGCCCGCATGGGCGGCCACGCGGCCTAAAACCCCGCCTTGGGTTTCGATCTCGGTTACCTGCGCGAGCTGGCCGAGGATGCGTTGGAGCATCCCGGCTGGTCGGGGCTGTCCGACTACTTCCGGTTTCGGCATCAGGGCCTGAGGCGCGAGGCGCTCGAAGCTCTCGACGTCTTCATGGCCGGGGCCGTGACTTGGCCGCTGGCGCAGCGCGTGACCCTGGTCGTCTGGATCGGCGAGAAGCGCATGGCCTATCGCGGCCAGCCCGAGGCCGTGCTGCCGGTTCCGCTGTTTCGCCTGCTCGTCCGTCCGACCCTGGAGGAATGGGCGAGCGCCAAGCCCTTCGATCCCTGGCCGCTGGTTTGGCTGGCGCGGCTGTCGAGCGGCGGCTCGACCTGGCACGCGCCGCCGCAGCCCTTCCTGCGCGAGGCGCTGGAGCGCGATCCGCTGTTCGCGCCCGCGCGGCTCGATCTCGTCGCCGCCGTCCTGGCCGACATCGCCTTCCATCAACACGAGCTGCCTGACGCCTATCTCGGCGACGCGCCGGCGGACCTCGCCGCCTTGGGCGAGGCGCGGGGCCTGCTGGCCGGGCTCGACGACGACGCCATCGCCGATCTGGCGCCCCGCATCGCCTGGGCGCGATCGGAAGCCCTGGCCTGGCTGGAGCGGGAAGCGGCGGTCTGAGGGGCCGTTCCACATTCGAAGGCCTCGCCCAGTCTACCGAGCATCCCCGCGAAGGCGGGGATCCAAGCCGAAGCTGCGGATAGCCCACGGCCGCACTTCATCCTGAAAGCCCGCTTGGGTCCCCGCCTTCGCGGGGATTGGACGGATTGGGGGCGACAAGTCGATGAATGCCCGTCCGACCTGAGGCTCTCCGCGTGGCGGTTTCCCGCTAAAAGGCCGCTGCAAAGCCGCGCCGCTTGCGGCTGGATGGAGCCCTGTACGCAGAGGAATCGCACCCGTGAAGACCATCGTGATCACCGGCAGCAGCCGCGGCATCGGCTACGGCCTGGCGGAAGCCTTCCTTGAGCGGGGCTGCCAGGTGGTGATCTCGGGCCGCAACCCGGCCGTCCTGGCCGAGGCCCTGGCCAAGCTGGAAGCCACCGGCGGCGCCGTCGCCGCCCAGGCCTGCGACGTCAGCAAGGTCGCCGACCTGGAAGCGCTGTGGAACACGGCCGTCGAGCGGTTCGGCGCGGTCGACATCTGGATCAACAACGCCGGCTCGGTGTCGCCGCGCGTGCGCCTCGACCAGGTGGAAGAGGCCGACATCGACGCCATCGTCGCCACCAACCTGCTGGGCGTGATCAAGGCCACCAAGCTGGCCATGACCCGCATGCTGGTGCAGCCCGGCGGCGGGGCGATCTACAATTTCGAGGGCTTCGGCAGCGACGGCATGACCGCCTCGGGCCTGACGCTATATGGCGCCACCAAGCGGGCGGTGTCCTATTTCACCAAGTCGATGGGCAAGGAGCTGGACGGCACCAGCGTGCGTATCGGCACGATCAGCCCCGGCATCGTCGCCACCGACCTGCTGCAGGCCGAGATGAAGGACGCCACCGACGCCGACCGCGAGCGCTCGATCAAGCTCTACAACATCCTCGGCGACCGCGTCGAAACCGTCGCCCCCTACATCGCCGACGGCGTGCTGAAGGGCGAGGCCACGGCCGCGCCGGTGCGCTGGCTGACCATGCCCAAGGCCATGGGCCGGTTCATGACCGCCTCGTTCAAGAAGCGCGACATCTTCTCCGAAGCGTGAGGAAGGGGAGGGCGACTACGCCCTCCGGCGCACGCCCTTGCCCAGCCCGATCTGCTTGGCGAAGTCCGAGCGGCGGGCGGCGTAGGCCGGGGCGACCATGGGATAGTCCGAGGGCAGGCCCCACTTGCGGCGGTAGTCCTCGGGGCTCATGTCGTAGTGCGAGCGCAGGTAGCGCTTCAGCATTTTGAGCTTCTTCCCGTCTTCCAGGCAGACGATGTAGTCGTGCTGCACCGAGCGGGAAACCGGCACGGCGGGCTTGGCCTTCTCGGTCGGCCTGGCCGCGACGGGCTCGCCGCCCAGGGTCTGAAGTGCGCCGTGCACGGTGCGGATCAGGTCGGGCACCGCGGTGTGGGAGACCTTGTTCTGTCCCACATAGGCCGCGACGATCCCGGCGCTCAGCGCCAGCAGGTCGGGCTCGTCCGTCAGTTCCGGTCCCGTTTCGCCGTGTGAAACCGCCATACGCATCCCGCCCGTTCTATTCGTTGCACTGAAAAACACCCGGCTTGGCGGCAACACCCGGCCGGGTTCGTGAGCAACGCATGGTTACTGCGACGGTTCCGTGATTGATCGCGGCGCGAAGGGAGTTAAAGAGAGCCCCGTCGACTCCCGCCCGCGGGAGCGCGTCGCCTAGAAAGCCCGCTGCCCGCACCCCCGCCTCTGCCCCAAGGAGCGCCCGATGACGACTTCCTCCGACCTGACCAAGTTCTTCGGCGCCGATCTCGCGTCCGCCGACCGCGACATCTTCGATCGCATTGGCCGGGAGCTGGGTCGTCAGCAGAACCAGATCGAGCTGATCGCCTCGGAAAACATCGTCTCGAAGGCGGTGCTCGAAGCCCAGGGCTCGATCCTGACCAACAAGTACGCCGAGGGCTATCCGGGCAAGCGCTACTACGGCGGCTGCGAATGGGTCGACGAGATCGAGACCATCGCCATCGAGCGCGCCAAGCAGCTGTTCGGCGCGGCCTTCGCCAACGTCCAGCCGCACTCGGGCTCGCAGGCCAATCAATCGGTGTTCATGTCGCTGCTGCAGCCGGGCGACACCTTCATGGGCATGGACCTGGCCGCCGGCGGCCACCTGACCCACGGCTCGCCCGCCAACCAGTCGGGCAAGTGGTTCAAGCCGGTGTCCTACACCGTGCGCCAGCAGGACCAACTGATCGACTACGACAACGTCGCCGAGGTTGCCCAGCGCGAGAAGCCCAAGCTGATCATCGCCGGCGGTTCGGCTTACAGCCGCGAGATCGACTTCGCCCGCTTCCGCGAGATCGCTGACTCGGTCGGCGCCTACCTGATGGTCGACATGGCCCACTTCGCGGGCCTGGTGGCCGGCGGCGTGTTCCCCAGCCCCGTCCCGCACGCCCACGTCGTCACCACCACCACCCACAAGACCCTGCGCGGCCCGCGCGGCGGCATGGTGCTGACCAACGACGAAGCCATCATCAAGAAGGTCAATTCGGCCGTGTTCCCCGGCCTGCAGGGCGGCCCGCTGGAGCACGTCATCGCCGCCAAGGCCGTGGCCTTCGGTGAAGCGCTGCAGCCTTCGTTCAAGGAATACGCCGCGCAGATCATCGCCAACGCCAAGGCCCTGGCCGAAGCGCTGGGCAAGTCGGGCGTCAACATCGTCTCGGGCGGCACCGACAGCCACCTGATGCTGGTCGACCTGCGTCCCAAGGGCGTGACCGGCCGCGACGCCGAGCACAGCCTCGAGCGCGCCCACATGACCTGCAACAAGAACGGCGTGCCGTTCGACACCGCGCCGTTCACGATCACCTCGGGCATCCGCCTGGGCACCCCGGCCGGCACGACCCGCGGCTTCAAGGAAGCCGAGTTCACCCGCGTGGGCGAGCTGATCGGCGAAGTGGTCAACGGTCTGGCCGCCAACGGCGCCGACGGCAACGCGGCCGTCGAAGCCAAGGTCCGCGAGGAAGTGCTGGCCTTGACGGCCCGCTTCCCGATCTACAACTAATGGGTTGAGGCCGCAGGGGAGGGCCCAAGATCATGCGCTGCCCATTCTGCGGCCACGCCGAAAGCCAGGTGAAGGACAGCCGCCCGTCGGAAGACGGCGCGGCCATCCGTCGCCGTCGCCTCTGCCCGGAGTGCGCCGGCCGCTTCACCACCTTCGAGCGCGTACAGCTCCGTGAGCTGATCATCGTCAAGCGGTCGGGCCGTCGCTCGCCGTTCGACCGTGACAAGCTGATGCGTTCGATCTCGCTGGCCACCCGCAAGCGGCCGATCGAGGGCGAGCGGGTCGAGCGGATGGTCAACGGCATCGTCCGCCGGCTGGAAAGCCAGGGCGAGACCGAGCTGCCGTCGTCAGCCGTCGGCGAGATGGTGATGACCGCCCTCAAGGCGCTCGATGACGTGGCCTATGTGCGCTACGCCTCGGTCTATCGCGATTTCCGGGAAACCAGCGATTTCGCGAAGTTTTTGGGCGAAGAAGGCTTGAGCGACGTCGCCGAAGACGAGCTATAGGCGCATTCTACGATTCGATTTTTCGGGTCGGCGCGAGACGGCCCATCGAGGCCTCCCGTCCGCCCAGGAGTTCAGAGGCATATGGTGGAAGACAGGATTCGTCTGCTGATCGTCGAGGGGCGCCGTTATTCGGGCCTTTCCGACGCGCTGCTGGCCGGCGCGGTGCAGGCGGTCGAGGCCCAGGGCGCCGAATACGACGTCGTCACCGTGTCTGACGCCCTGCAGATCCCCGCCGCCATCGCCATCGCCGAGGAGGCCGGCAAGGGCCCGTCGGGCGTGCGCTACGACGGCTACATCGCCCTCGGCGCGGTCATCCGCGGCGAGACCTACCACTTCGAGATCATCAGCAACGAGACCGCCCGCGGCCTCCAGGACCTGGCCGTCGGAAAAAGGTTGGCCATTGGTTACGGCGTGTTGACGGTTGACGACGAGGATCAGGCTTGGAATCGCGCCCGCCTGTCGCAAGGCGACCGCGGGGGCCAAGCCGCTCGGGAATGCCTGGAGATCGTGGGATTGAAGCGTCAGCTGTCAGGACAAGCGCGATGAGCAAGCGCATCCAGCCTCGTTCCGTCTCGCGTCTGGCGGCCGTTCAGGCCCTCTATCAGATGGAAGTCTCCGGCGCCGGCGTCGACGCCGTCGTGCGCGAGTTCTCCGAACACCGCTTCGACCGCGCCGTCGAGGACAGCGAAGGCGCCCAGCTGGCCCAGGCCGACGAGACCTTCTTCGCCGACCTGGTGAAGGGCGTGGTCTCCAAGCAGGCCGCCATCGATCCGGCCATCGTCCGCCGCCTGGCCTCGGGCTGGAAGCTGGAGCGTCTCGACGCCACCGCCCGCGCCGTGCTGCGCGCCGGCGCCTACGAGCTGATGAACCGCCCGGACGTTCCGACCGAGGTGGTGATCGACGAGTATGTCGAGATCGCCAAGTCGTTCTTCGAAGGGCCGGAAGCCGGCTTCATCAACGGCGCCCTGGACGCCATCGCGCGTGACGCCCGAGTCTGACGACGACTGGTTCGACGATCCCGCCCCGGCGACGGCGGCGGAGGACGACGAGTCGTGGTTCGACGACGTCCCGCCGACGGCCGCGCCCGCCGGTCCGGACGAGTTCGAGCTGATCGAGAAATTCCTGCGGCCGCTGACCAACGGCGACCCCGTGGCGCTCGACCTGCTGGACGACGCGGCGGTGCTGCCGTCGCGTCCCGGCTACGACCTGGTGATCACCAAGGACGCCATGGTCGCCGGCGTGCACTTCCTGGCCGGTGAAGAGCTCGACATCGTCGCCAGGCGCCTGCTGCGCACCAATCTTTCCGACCTCGCCGCCAAGGGCGCCGAGCCCTACGGCTATTTCCTGGCCGTCGGCTGGCCCTCGGGCACGACGGTCGAGGATCGCGAGACCTTCGCCCGCGGTCTGGCCGAAGATGGCCAGGCCTTCGGGATAAACCTGCTGGGCGGCGACACCGTCACCACCTCCGGCGCGCTGGTCGTCTCGGCCACATTGCTGGGCTGGGTTCCGCAAGGCGCGGCTGTCCTGCGCCGCGGCGCCCAGGCCGGCGACCGGCTCGTGGTCAGCGGCAGCATCGGCGACGGCTGGCTTGGCCTGCTGGCCCACTGGGGCGAGGTCGAGGATCCCGACGGCGGCCTCGTTCGCCGCTACCGCACGCCCGCGCCGCGCCTGGCTCTGCGCGAGGCCCTGCGCCAGTACGCCCACGCCGCCGCCGACGTCTCCGACGGCCTGCTGGCCGACGCGGGCCACATCGCCAAGGCCAGCGGCCTGCAGGTCAAGGTCGACCTCGACCGCCTGCCGCTGTCGACCGGCGCCCGCGCCTGGCTGGAAGCCCAGCCCGAGCGCGGCGAAGCCCGCATGTCGCTGGCCTCGGGCGGCGACGACTACGAGATCGTCTGCGCCATCCCCCCCGCCGACGTCGCCGCCTTCCAGGCCGCCGCCTTCGCCGCCGGCCTGCCGGTGCGCGACATTGGCGAGTTCGTGGAAGGCGAGGGGGTCGCGGCCCTGTTCAAGGGCAAGGACATCACCCCCCAGCGTCTGGGCTGGCTGCATGGCTAGGGCGGGTTCGGCGAGCGTTTTTCGCCAGAGCTTCGCCTGAACCTTCCCACACCGAGTACGCCCGCCTGTGATGGCTCGTGCTCCCTGAATGCGGGAGTGAATGATCGCTACGCAATCATATGTTGCGACTCTGCAATAGTCGGCGACAAACGGCCAAGCTTGGCGAAGCTTCGGTTTACGAGCCCGCGCGCACCCCCTATCGCCGACATCGCCCAACTCGGGCGTGTATCCTCTGGGGGGGGGTCTCTTCATGCGTTTGTTCATCACCACGGCTGTGGCCGCCTTTGCCCTGGCCGGCGTCGCTTCGGCGCAAGAGACCAAGCCCGCCGCCAAGGCTCCGGCCAACGACCGCGGCCAGTACATCTCGATCGCCGGCGGCGTCATCGGCAGCACCGATTTCGACTACAATTACGCGGGCCCGACGGTGTCGTCCGAGTCCGACGCCGGCGCTCAGGGCGTCATTGCCTGGGGCGCGACGCTGGGCCCGAACTGGCGCGCCGAGCTGGCCGGGGGCTATAGCAGCCAGAAGCTGGAAACCACCTATAGCGGCGGGACGCTGCAAGCGACCTGGGACGGCGGCAAGGCCCAGGTCGTCAGCATCGACATCAACGCCTATTACGACTTTCCCGTGAAGGGCAAGGTGAAGCCCTATCTGGGCGCCGGCATCGGCGTGGCCTCGGTGAAGATCGACGACGGCATCCTGGACGACCGGGGCGACGCCCTGACCCTGCAGGCCATCGCCGGCGCCAGCGTCGAGGTGTCGCCGAAGGTCTCGCTGTTCGCCGAGGGCCGCTACCAGCGCGTCGGCCCGGTCAAGGTCGAGGTCACCAGCGGCTCCAGCAAAACCGAGTCGGACTTCGACCTGTCGAGCTTCGGCGGCCTGGTCGGCGTGCGCTTCAGCTTCTAAGCGCGGGATCGATCCCGAACGTGGAGGGCGCGCCGGATCCCCGGCGCGCCCTTTGTCTTTTCCGGCCTTGGCCCCGGCAAGGCTCGGTAGCGAAACCTCAAGCCTTGTCGGCTAATGGCGTTGACCATGACCCGTCCCGCCATTTCCCGCCGCGCCGTCCTGGCGTTCGCCGCGCCGTTCGTGCTGTGCGCCGCGCCCGCCTTCGCCTCCGGCAAGAAGAAGGAAAAGGAAGGCGGGGAGGGCGAGAAGGAGAAGGCCGATCCGGTGATCAAGCTGGGCTCCATGGCCCTGCCGATCGTCGATGGCGGACGGCTGATCAATTACGTCTTCGTCGAGCTGTCCCTGACCCTGCCGCCCGGCGGCGACGTCACGGCCTTCGCCGGCGTCGAGCCCAAGCTGCGCGACGCCCTGGTCCGCGCGGCCCACAAGCAGCCGTTCAACAAGCCGGGCAGCTATGTCCTGCTCGACGAGGGCAAGCTCAAGAGCACCGTGATGCGTGAAGCCGCCGTCCTGGTCGGCAAGGGCAAGATCGCCAGCGTCACCATCGGCAAGCAGACCCCGCGCAACTTCGTGCCGCCGCCCAAGCCGCCCGCCAAGCCGGGAGCGCCGGGCGCGGCCAAGCCCGCCCCGCAGGTCGATTCGGCTCCCATCATCCCCTGACCCCTTCGCGAACGCCGTTCTCGCAAGCGGTTGCGCGCTTTGCGGGTGGATGGCAGTGTTTCTCCTTGGCGCCGATGTCGGGGCCAGTTCAGGGAGCATCGAGGGGGAATGAGGCCATAAGGCCCGCCCGCCGCTCCCGGTCCGGGGCGGTCGTATTCGCCTCGCGCCGGGAACCGCGACCCCTCGTGAATTGAAACACGAAGGGGCACTAAACCCATGAGTTCTTGGCTTTACGTAGCCATCGGCGCCGGGCTTCTGGCGGTGCTGTATGGCGCGGTTCAGACCGCCAGGCTTTTGAAGGCCTCGCCCGGCGATGCGAAGATGCAGGAAATCGCCGCGGCCATTCAGGAAGGCGCTCAGGCCTATCTGAACCGTCAGTACACCACCATCGCCATCGTCGGCGTCGTGGTCATCGCCTTGCTGGCCTTCTTCTTCAAGAGCTGGGAGCAGCCGGTGGGCTTCGCGCTGGGCGCGATCCTGTCGGGCCTGGCGGGCTTCGCCGGCATGCTGATCTCGGTGCGGGCCAATGTGCGCACCGCCCAGGCCTCTTCCGAGAGCCTGGCCAAGGGCCTGTCGATGGCCTTCACCTCCGGCGCCGTGACCGGCATGCTGGTGGCGGGCTTTGCTCTGATCGGGGTGGCGGGCTATTTCGCCCTGCTGCTGTCGGTCGGCCATGAGGGCACCGACCGGGTCGTGATCGACTCCCTGGTGGCCCTGGGCTTCGGCGCGAGCTTGATCTCGATCTTCGCCCGTCTGGGCGGCGGCATCTTCACCAAGGGCGCTGACGTCGGCGGCGATCTCGTCGGCAAGGTCGAGGCCGGCATTCCGGAAGACGACCCCCGCAACGCCGCCACCATCGCCGACAACGTGGGCGACAATGTCGGCGACTGCGCCGGCATGGCCGCCGACCTGTTCGAGACCTATGCGGTGACCACCGTCGCCACCATGGTGCTGGCGGCGATCTTCTTCACCGGCACCGACGTCGTCGGCTCGATGATGCTGCTGCCGCTGGCCATCTGCGCGGTGTGCATCGTCACCTCGATCATCGGCGCCTTCTTCGTCCGCCTGGGCAAGAAGCAGAACATCATGGGAGCCCTCTACCAGGGCCTCATCGTCACCGGGCTGCTGTCGATCCCGGCGGTGTGGTGGGTGATCCACCAGCTGGTCCCGACCTCGATCGAGCTCGACGGCCGCCTGTTCACCGCCGACAACCTGTTCTACTGCGGCCTCGTGGGCCTGGCGGTCACGGCGCTCATCGTGGTCATCACCGAGTACTACACCGGCACCGGCTTCCGTCCGGTGAAGTCGGTGGCCCAGGCTTCGGTGTCCGGCCACGGCACCAACGTCATCCAGGGCCTGGCCATGTCGCTGGAGTCCACGGCCCTGCCGGCCCTGACCATCATCGTCGGCATCGTCGTGACCTATAACCTGGCGGGCCTGTTCGGCATCGCCATCGCCACCACCACCATGCTGTCCCTGGCCGGCTTCATCGTCGCCCTGGACGCCTTCGGCCCCGTCACCGACAACGCCGGCGGCATCGCCGAGATGGCCGGTCTTCCGCCGGAAGTCCGCGTCACCACCGACGCCCTCGACGCCGTCGGCAACACCACCAAGGCCGTCACCAAGGGCTACGCCATCGGTTCGGCCGGCCTGGGCGCCCTGGTGCTGTTCGCTGCCTATACCGAGGACCTGAAGTTCTTCTCCGAGAACGCCGCCCCGGGCAGCTTCTTCGACGGCATGGGGGCGGTCAGCTTCGACCTGTCCAACCCCTATGTCGTGGTCGGCCTGCTGTTCGGCGGCCTGCTGCCGTTCCTGTTCGGGGGTCTTTCGATGACCGCCGTCGGCCGCGCGGCCGAGTCGGTGGTGGCCGAGGTCCGTCGCCAGTTCCGCGAGAACCCGGGCATCATGACCTACGAGACCAAGCCCGAATACGGCAAGGCCGTGGACATCCTGACCAAGGCCGCCATCCGCGAGATGATCGTGCCGTCCCTGCTGCCGGTGGTATCGCCGGTGGTGCTGTTCTTCGTCATCAACGCCATCGCCGGCAAGGTCGACGCCTTCGCCTGCCTCGGCGCCATGCTGATGGGGGTGATCGTCACCGGCCTGTTCGTCGCCATCTCGATGACCAGCGGCGGCGGCGCCTGGGACAACGCCAAGAAGGTGATCGAGGAAGGCTTCACCGACAAGGACGGCGTCCTGCACAAGAAGGGCGGTGAAACCCACAAGGCCGCCGTCACCGGCGACACCGTCGGCGACCCCTACAAGGACACCTCGGGTCCCGCCGTGAACCCGATGATCAAGATCACCAACATCGTGGCCCTACTGCTGCTGGCGGTTCTGGCCCACGGCTGATCTTGCGATCTGGCTGATACGGAAACGCCCCGGGGCTCATGCTCCGGGGCGTTTTCTTTTGGGCCTCCGAGAGGCGAGCCTCAGTAGCACTCTTCCGGATCGAACGCGTGGATCTCCGCCGCGCCGCCCAGCACCGTCGGCGTGGGCTGGACGCCGCGACGCTCGTCGCCGGTGAAGTCGTGGTCGATGCGCCGGCGGCGACAGGGGCCGAAATAGTCGCCCACCCGCACGAAGTCGCGCGGGTTGTTGATGACCTCGTTGATGCGGTGCATCACCCCGCGCGCGTTGATCGGCTTGGCCAGGAACTCGGTCACCCCGGCCATCCGCGCCTCGTCCAGGCTGCGGCGGGTGGCGTGGCCGGTCATCATGATGATCGGCGCGTAGGGGTTGGGACTGGCCGGCGAGTTGCGCACCCAGTGCACGAACGCCAGCCCGTCCACCGGCTGCATCATCAGGTCGGTGAAGATGATGTCGATCTCGCGCTCGGCGAAAAACTTCAGGCCCTCGACGCCGTCGCCGGCCTCGAGGATCCGCCGCACGCCGGCGGCCTTCAGGATCGCCGACAGGATCCCGCGCATGTTGGCGTTGTCGTCGACGACCAGGATCGTCAACGCCCGCAGATCTGGCCCGCCCACGAACCTTCTCCCCCCAGAGCGACGTCTGGTTGGGGCCAGACGCCGACTAAGCGTGAAGGTTGCTCCGCACGTTGTTTAGCAAACGTTGATACGGCGACAAAAAGTCGCACGAAATCACGCGCTTATGGTCAAGCTAAGTGTCGGCTATCCGACTTAGCGACGATCGCCGGGGCGGGTGCCGGGCACGCCCTCGTCGTCCTGCGGCAGCATGCCGCCACGGCCGACGTTGCCGAGCAGCTGCTCGAGGATCGTCATCTCGCGGCCGCGGGTCGGGGTTTCGCGACCGTTGTAGGCGATGACCTTGCCGTCCTTCAGGGTGAAGGTGTCGACCGAGGCGACCTTTTCGTCGGCGGCGTTGAACTTGATCGCCACCACGTCGCGCTTGATCACCCGCGGCTTGTAGAAGGCCACGCGGTCGGTCGTCTGCGAGACGTAGTACCAGGCGTTGTTGTCGAAGGTGGAGGTGGCCGAGGGCGA
The DNA here is from genome assembly GCF_057586355.1 of Caulobacter sp. SRI_008. Taxonomy (NCBI): domain Bacteria; kingdom Pseudomonadati; phylum Pseudomonadota; class Alphaproteobacteria; order Caulobacterales; family Caulobacteraceae; genus Caulobacter; species Caulobacter sp. SRI_008. The sequence continues at coordinate 85,666 of NZ_JBYCZS010000020.1, read as the reverse complement.
GCCCAGCTTTTCCATCACGGTCGACTTGCTGTCTTCGCCGACCTTCATGTCGACAGGCTTGGCCTCGATGGCTTGGAAGCCCGAATAGCTCGTCAGCGGCGTGCAGCCCCCGACGACGGCGGCGAGGCCGATGGCGGCGGCGGCGAAAACGGCGGGACGAAACATAGAGGCTCCGGAACCGGAAGAATGCTGGACTTTGACCTATCGCTCGCGCGGGCTTAGTTCAATGGCCCGCGTAGCTCGACAGGCCATCTATGGCCGGCTCGCGGCGAAATAGAGGCGTGGAATGTTTCTGGATCGGCTTCTGAAGCCTCGTCCCGCAAGGATAGCGGGAGAAAAGCTCTATGCCTCGGCTGTGGCCCAGGCGCGTTCGGCTCGGTTCTACGCCGATCTCGGGGTCCGCGACTCGCTGGAGGGCCGGTTCGAGCTCTTCACCCTGCACGTGGTGCTGGTGATGGAGCGACTAAAGGGGCAGGGCGAGGCGGCGAGCGAGACCTCGCAGGCGGTGTTCGATTCCTACGTGCGCGGCCTCGACGACGCCTTCCGCGAGATCGGCGTCTCCGACACCGCCGTCGGCAAGAAGATGAAGAAGCTGGCCGGCGCCTTCTACGGCCGGCTGAAGACCTATGACGAGGCCTTCGAAACCCTGCCGGACGCGGCCGGTCTCGACGCCGCCCTGGCCCGAACCGTGTTCGAGGAGCGCGGCGAGGGAGACATCGCCGCCGTGAGCGCCTATGTGCGGTCCGCGCGAGAAGCCCTGGCCGGGCAATCGCTGAACGACCTGCTGAATGGAGTGGTGCAATGGCCGAACGTCTGATCGATCCCTGGCCCAGCACCGTCACCCTGGCTCGCGTCGACCGCGGCGGGGTCGACCTGAAGCTGGTTCCCGACGAAACCGTGCGCAAGGCGATCGCCGCGCAGCTGAACCTGGTGTCGCTCGACCAGCTTGAGGCCGACGTCTATCTGCGCTCGTGGATGGACGGGGCCGAGGTGTCCGGCGTGCTGCGCGCCCGCGTCGTCCAGACCTGCGGCGTCACCGCCGAGGACTTCGAAACCCGCATCGACGCCCGCTTCAGCCTGCATGTCCTGCCGGCCAACAGCGAGCACGCCCCCCAGGACGAGGGCGGCGAACTGGGCATGGATCCCGAGAGCGACGATCCGCCCGACGTGCTGGAAGGCGAGACGATCGACGTCTCGGGCTATGTGATCGAGCACCTGGCGCTGGAGCTGGACCCGTTCCCGCGCAAGCCCGGGGCGGTGTTCGTGCAACCCGCCGAGCCCGTCGACCTTTCTCCCTTTGCAGCCCTGAAAGGGCTGAAAGCAAAGGACGAAGAGGGCTGAGTTGGCCCTTTTCCCTCCGGGCGTGATATCACGCCCGGAATCAAGCCGGCCGCGTCGCGACCGTCACAGGAGTCGATAGCGTCTCGTGCCCCAACCCGTTGTCATTTCGGTCGACGCCATGGGCGGGGATCACGGACCATCCGTGGTTGTACCCGCGCTTGAGATCGCCGCCAAGTCCCTGCCTGACGTCCGCTTCCTGGTGCACGGGGACGAGACGGCGCTGAACGCCGAACTGGCGCGCGCGCCGGCCGCCCGCGCCGTCTGCACCGTCGTTCACACCGACAAGTCCATCGCCATGGACGAAAAGCCCGCCCAGGCCATGCGCCGGGGCAAGGGCTCCAGCCTGTGGAACGCCGTCGAGGCCCTTCGCTCGGGCCAGGCCGCCGCCTGCGTCTCGGCCGGCAACACCGGCGCCCTGATGGCCATCTCCAAGCTGATCCTGCGGATGAGCGCGGATCTGGAGCGTCCGGCCATCGTCGCCTCCTGGCCGACCATGAAGGGCGTCTCGGCGGTGCTCGACGTCGGCGCCAATGTCGAGAGCGACGCCGAACAGTTGGTCGAGTTCGCCATCATGGGCGCGGCCTTCCACCACGCCGTCCACGGCTCGACCCGCCCGACGGTCGGCATCCTCAATGTCGGCTCCGAGGACCAGAAGGGCCACGAGGAGGTGCGCGAGGCGCATCGCATCCTGCAGGACAGCCCGCACTTCGACTTCGACTATCGCGGCTTCGTCGAGGGCACCGACATCGCCTACGGCACCGTCGACGTGGTCGTCACCGACGGCTTCACCGGCAACGTCGCCCTGAAGACCGCCGAGGGCCTGGCCCGCTTCTTCGGCAACGAGATCAAGGCCACGCTCACCGCCGGTCCGCTGGCCATGCTGGGCGCGCTGATCGCCTCGGGCTCGCTGAAGAAGATGAAGCGCCGCCTCGACCCCGGTCGGGTCAACGGCGGGCCGCTGCTGGGCCTCAACGGCATCGTCGTGAAGAGCCACGGCGGCGCCGACGCCAGCGGCTTCGCCTCGGCCGTGCGCGTCGCGGTGGATCTCGCCCGCAGCGACTTCACCGCCGAGATCGATCGTAACTTGAAGCGTCTGACCGCGGAAAAAGATCAAGCGGCCAAGGACGACGGCGCCGACGGCGTCGAAACCCAGGGAGCCGCCGAGTGAGCGTAGTCCGTAGCGTGGTGACCGGCGTCGGGGCCTACCTGCCGCCGGGGATCGTCACCAACGAAGACCTGTCGAAGGTCGTCGACACCTCCGACGAATGGATCATCGAGCGCACCGGCATCCGCCAGCGCCACAAGGCTGCCGACGACCAGGCCGTCTCCGACCTCGCCGTCGAGGCCGCCAAGCAGGCGCTGGAGCGCGCGGGCAAGTCGGCCGCCGACGTCGATCTGATCATCGTGGCCACCACCACGCCCGACCTGACCTTCCCGGCCACCGCAGCCATCGTCCAGCGCAAGCTGGGCGCGGGCGTCGGCATCGCCTTCGACGTCCAGGCCGTGTGCTCGGGCTTCGTCTACGCCCTGTCGGTGGCCGACGGCTTCGTCGCCCGGGGGCACGCCAAGTGCGCCCTGGTGATCGGCGCCGAGACCATGACCCGCCTGATGGACTGGACCGACCGCGGCACCTGCGTGCTGTTCGGCGACGGCGCCGGCGCGGTCGTGCTGGAGCCGGGCGAAGGGCAGGGGACCACGGCCGACCGCGGCATGCTGGGCTTCGCCCTGCGCGCCGACGGGACCAAGCAGGACCTGCTCTATGTCGACGGCGGTCCGTCGACCACGGGCACGGTCGGCAAGCTGCGGATGCTGGGCAATCAGGTCTTCAAGCACGCGGTGATCAACATCTCCGAGGCCATCTTCGCCGCCGCCGAAAAGGCCGGCGTGACGGTGCCCGAGGTGGACTGGTTCATTCCGCACCAGGCCAATCAGCGAATCCTCCAGGGCGTGGCCAACCGCTGCGGCATCGACGAGGAAAAGGTCATCTCGACCGTGGCGCTGCACGCCAACACCTCGGCCGCATCGATTCCCCTGGCCTTCGCGCACGGGGTGGCGGACGGCCGGATCAAGCCGGGCGACCTGCTTCTGCTTGAGGCGATGGGCGGCGGTCTGACGTGGGGCGCCTGCGTCCTGCGCCTCTGATGGTCAGGAACCAAGCTTGACCTTGGGTTGGCGTCCGGGCTTCCTCCGCATATGAGGTGTCCGGCTTGACCCTTTGACTTCATGCGGTATTCGCGGCATGCAGTCTTGAGTTGACGAGGTCATGTCGCGCGAGATCGGGGCATTCGTGCGCCCCGCCTGTCGGGTGACTGGTCATTGGCGCGGGCAAGGACTTCTCGTCCGCGTGTTGCGTAAGGGGGCGTTATGAAGGGTTCGACATTGACCCGGGCTGACCTCTGCGAGGCGGTCCACGAGGAAGTAGGCCTGACGCGTCAGGACTGCGCCGGTCTCGTCGAGCGTACTCTCGACCTGGTGGCCGAGGCCCTGGAGAAGGGCGAGACGGTCAAGCTTTCGGGATTCGGCGTCTTCCAGGTTCGCGAGAAGCGGGCCCGGATGGGGCGCAATCCCAAGACGGGCGAGCCGGCCGAGATCGAGCCGCGCCGGGTCATCGGTTTCCGCTCCTCCCAGGTCATGAAGGCGCGCATCGACAGCGCCCTGGGCGACTAAGGGATTCGATGCGGTGGCGAAGGGGCCCAACGCCTTCCGCACGATTTCCGAGGCCGCCGAAGAGCTAGGCGTCCCCCAGCACGTATTGCGTTTCTGGGAGACCAAGTTCTCGTTCATCCGCCCGATGAAACGGGCCGGCGGGCGCCGCTTCTATCGCCCGCAGGACATCGCCGTGCTCAACGGCGTGCGCGCGCTGCTGCACGCCGAGGGCTACACGATCAAGGGCGTCCAGAAGCTGCACCGCGAGCAGGGCGTCACCCATGTGATCGCCGCCGGCCTGGGCCAGAACGGCGCGGCCTTCCTCGAATCTCCCATCACTGACGGCTTCGGCGATTCGTCCGTTTCGCAGGCCCCCAGCCCCGAACGCCGGGCGCGCCTGGTCGAGGCCCTGGACGACCTGACCAGCATCAAGGCCCGTCTGGACGGGCTTTTGACGCGTTCCTGAGGCCTCGCGAAAAGCCCTCGATTTCCGATTGCCGAGTCGGGGAGCGGCGCCTATAAGGGCGCTCCTTCCGCGTCGGAGCGTGGCGCAGCCTGGTAGCGCACTTGACTGGGGGTCAAGGGGTCGCAGGTTCGAATCCTGTCGCTCCGACCATTCTCTCTCCGGAGAGAAGACCGCGGAAGAAACGCAAAGGCCGCCCTTCGGGGCGGCCTTTTTCGTTTCCGGATTATCGCTTGCCCCAGACTATCGCTCGCCGACGTTCAGCGGTTTGTCCGCCTTGCCCATCCAGGTGATCAGCGGAATGACCGGCAGGATCCAGCCCATGCCCAGCGCCACGAAATAGAGCAGGTGCACGGCCCGATTCAGGGGCAGGTGGTCGTAGAGGCTGGTGAAGGCCCAGATCCAGCCGAGCAGGATCGCGATCACGCCGATCGAGCCGATCAGCTTGCGCAGGCGCGCCGGAATGAGGGGAGCGCTCACGCGGATCTCCGGAAAAGGCCGAGAACGGCCAGGAACAGGGTCGCGCCCACGACGGAGACGACCAGGCTGCCCAGGAAGCCCGGGACCACCATGTGCAGGCGCTGGGCGATGAAGGCGCCGATGAACGAGCCGATCACCCCGATCAGCATCTGCATGAACAGGCTGTGGCGGCGGGCCAGGGCCACGTCCGCGATCCAGCCGGCCAGGATGCCGATCACCAAGGCGACGAACACGCCCACGCCGCTCATCTCACATCCCCAGGAACGCGCTGCGCCCCCGCAGCGGGCGCACAATGGCACGGGCAGTGGGGCGCGTCAGGCCCTCGTCTTCGCATCCTTAAGCGCGAGCAGGACATGGACATCGGCGCCTTGCGGGGAGTAGGGGCGCGGGAGTAGGGGTCTTGCCGCCCCATTTAGGCCCAGAACAGGCGTTTTTTCGGCTTCATGACTTCCTTCCTGCGTTCCGACCGTTCCCGGCCCGTCGCCATCTGGCTGTTCGTCGTGGCGGCCCTGGTCTTCGCCATGGTCGTGGTCGGCGGCGCGACTCGCCTGACCGACTCGGGGCTTTCGATCACCCAGTGGAAGCCGATCATGGGCGCGCTGCCGCCGATGTCGGATGAGGCCTGGCGCGCCAATTTCGAGCTCTACAAGCAGATTCCCCAGTATCACTTGGTGAACCCCGACATGACCGTCGAGGCCTACAAGGGCATCTTCTGGTGGGAGTGGGCGCACCGGCTGCTGGGCCGGATCGTCGGCGCGGCCTTCGCCCTGCCATTCGCCTTCTTCCTGGTGCGCCGCATGCTGCCGCGCCGCCTGATCCTGCGCTGCGGGGCCATGCTGGCCCTGGGCGGCCTGCAGGGGCTGGTCGGCTGGTGGATGGTCTCCAGCGGCCTTTCGGAGCGCGTCTCGGTCGCGCCCGAGCGGCTGATGGTCCACCTGGGCCTTGCGCTGGCTCTCTTCGTGCTGCTGATCTGGACCGCGCTCGACGCCTGGAACGGCGCACCGCGCGTCGAGGAGCGCAGCGAGTGGCGCGGCTGGGGCCTGGCCTTCCTGGGCGCGGTGTTCTTCCAGAGCCTGCTGGGCGCCTTGGTGGCCGGCAACGACGCGGGCCTCGTCTACAACGACTGGCCGCTGATGAACGGCTCGCTGCTGCCGACCGAATACGCCGGCAAGGGTCTGTGGGGCACGCTCGCCCACAGCCAGGGCGCGGTGCAGCTGCATCACCGCCTCATGGCCTACGCCGTCTGCGCCGCCGCTATCGCCCTGGCCGTCGGCGCGGCCCGCGCCCGCCGCCTGCCGCACGAGGCCAGGATCGTCGCCTATGTCGTGCTGGGCGTGGTGCTGGTCCAGGCGGGCCTTGGCGTCTGGACCCTGATGGCCGCCGTGCCGCTCAGCCTCGGCGTGCTGCATCAGGCCGGCGCGGCCCTGCTGCTGGGGGCGGCCACCACCTTCGCCTGGCGGGTGCGGCGGCCCTAACCCTATCCCGTAAAATCCCCGCTTTCGCGGGGGTTTTACGGATGGAGGGGAGCCGGGATTTCGCCGATCCGGGCTTTCTGAGTCGGCGCTCGAAGAACTGTCACGAAACTCCAGCACAGGACCCGCATGTCCCTGCTGGAGATCCCCTCGTGATCCGCGTTCCCTCGCTCCTGGCCGGCGTCTGCGCCCTGGCCCTCGCGCCCTTCGCGCCCGTCGCCGCCTTGGCCGCCGACACCACGCCCGCCCAGGCCGCCGACAGCTACTACAAGGCCGGCGAGGCCGCCCTGGCCAAGGCCCTGACCGTCAATCCCAAGACCGGCAAGGCCAAGAACGTCATCCTGTTCCTGGGCGACGGCATGGGCATCTCCACCGCCGTGGCCAGCCGCATCTACGAGGGCCAGCAGCGCGGCGTCGACGGCGAGTCCAACGCCCTGGCCTTCGAGAAGCTGCCCTGGGTGGCGCTCTCCAAGACCTACAGCCACGACACCCAGGTCACCGACAGCGCCGCCGGCATCACCGCCATCACCACCGGCGTGAAGACCCGCAACAAGGTCATCGGCCTGACCGGCCAGGCAAAGCCCGAGGCCTGCGCCGACGAGGCCGCCAACCGCGTCGAGACCATCGCCGAGATCGCCAAGGCCCACGGCCTGTCGGCCGGCGCGGTCACCACCACCCGCATCACCCACGCCACGCCCGCCGGGACCTACGCCCACACCGCCTATCGCGACTGGGAAGGCGACGGCGACATGCCGGCCGAGGCCCTGAGCGGCGGCTGCAAGGACATCGCCCGCCAGCTGGTCGAGGCCCCCGCCAATCTGCGCCTCGACGTCGCCCTGGGCGGCGGCCGCTCGCGCTTCCTGCCGGAAGACAAGGGCGGCAAGCGCGCCGACGGCCGCGACCTGACCGCCGAATGGACCAAGGCCAAGGGCGGCGCCTATGTCACGACCGCCGACCAACTGGCGGCGATCGACGCGACCAAGACCGGTCCGGTGCTGGGCCTCTTCGCGGGCGAGCACCTGCCCTATGAGGTCGAGCGTCCGGTGCTGGGCGAGGGCGTGCCGACCCTGGCCCAGATGGCGACCAAGGCCGTCGACATCCTGGCCCAGAACCCCAAGGGCTACTTCCTGCTCGTCGAGGGCGGCAAGATCGACATGGGCAGCCACCTCAACAACGCCAAGCGCACCCTGACCGAGACCGTCGAGTTCTCGAAGGCCATCGAGGCCGTGCTGGCCAAGGTCGATCTGAACGAGACCCTGGTCATCGTCACCGCCGACCACAGCCACGGCCTGGTGATCTCGGGCTACGCCGCCCGCAGCGCCCCGATCCTGGGCCTGGCCGGCAACGAGGGCGAGCCGGTCGTGGCCGGCGACGGCAAGGCCTACACCGTGCTGAGCTTCGCCACCGGCCCCGGCGGTGCGGAAGGCGCCGAGCTGCGCGCCGACCCGGCCAAGGAAGACCTCGACGAGGTTGACTACCACCAGCAGGCCCTGGCCAACCTGCCCAGCGCCGCCCACTCCGGCGAGGACGTCGGGATCTACGCCGACGGCCCGGGCGCCTATCTGGTCCGCGGCGTGGTCGAGGAGAGCTACATCTTCCAGGTCATGCGCCACGCCTTCGGCTTCGACGCGGCCAAGTAAGGGAATACGGCGCGATGCGGTATTTAGATACCGCATCGCGCAATCCCTTGCTCCACAAGGCTTTCCGAACTTTCCTGCGCGCGCATTGTTGACAGGCGGCCAAGGCTTCGGTATCAGCCGCCCCTCACGCGGACGGAGCCGTTTCCTTGGCCCCCGACGCACAGGAATTACGGATCAATCCCATGCAAAAGACCACGGCTTCCCTGAAGCCCGCCGAGGTCGAGAAGAAGTGGATCGTGGTCGACGCCAAGGACGCCGTTGTCGGCCGTCTGGCGACGTTCATCGCCATGCGTCTTCGCGGCAAGCACCGTCCCGACTACACCCCGCACGTCGACTGCGGCGACTTCGTCGTCGTGATCAACGCCGACAAGGTGAAGTTCACCGGCAAGAAGCTGGACGACAAGGTTTACTATCGCCACACCGGTCACCCGGGCGGCATCAAGGAAACCACCCCGCGCAAGGTCCTGGAAGGTCGCTTCCCGGAACGCGTCCTGAACAAGGCCGTCGAGCGCATGCTGCCGAAGGAAAGCCCGCTGGCGCGCAAGCAACTGACGCACCTGCTGGTCTACGCCGACGCCGAGCACCCGCACCAAGCGCAGAACCCGGAAGTCATCGACTTCGCGGCGCGCAACGTCAAAAACACCCGGAGCGCCTAAGTCATGTCCGAAGCTCAAGGTTTTGACGCGCTGGCCAGCCTGTCCAGCAACCCCGTCGCGGCCGCTCCGGCCGAGCCCAAGATCGACGCCCAAGGCCGCGCCTACGCGACCGGCAAGCGCAAGAACGCCATCGCGCGCGTCTGGATCAAGCCGGGCACCGGCAAGATCACCGTCAACGGCCGTGACCAGGAAGTTTACTTCGCTCGTCCGGTGCTGCGCATGATGATCGCCCAGCCGCTGCAAGTGACCGAGCGCCTCGGCCAGTTCGACGTCGACGTCACCGTCGAAGGTTCGGGCCTGTCGGGTCAAGCCGGCGCCATCCGCCACGGCCTGTCCAAGGCTCTGACCTACTACGAACCGGCCCTGCGCCCGGTCCTGAAGCCGCACGGCTTCCTGACCCGCGACAGCCGCGTCGTCGAGCGTAAGAAGTACGGCAAGGCCAAGGCCCGCCGCAGCTTCCAGTTCTCGAAGCGCTAAGCGCGTCTATACGCGTTTGGAAGAGGGCGCTTCGGTTCACCGAAGCGCCCTTTTTCTTGCGATTTTCTCGGGCCGGCATGGCCCGAACGCGAGCGCCGGTCACACGGCGCTGCAAGACTGGGTCTGAGCACAGGCCGACCCAGGTCGAGGAGTAGGCAATGGCGAACGCCCCCAAGGTCTTCATCGACGGCGAAGTCGGCACCACCGGCCTGCAGATTCGCGAGCGCCTGATCGGCCGCACCGACCTGCAGCTGATCTCGATCGATCCCGACAAGCGCAAGGACGCCGCCGCCCGCGCCGAGCTGCTCAACGCCGCCGACGCGGTGATCCTGTGCCTGCCCGACGACGCGGCCAAGGAAGCCGTCAGCCTGATCGAGAACCCGCTGGTCAAGGTGATCGACGCCTCGAGCGCCCACCGCACCAACGCCGACTGGACCTACGGCTTCCCCGAGCTCGACAAGGAACAGCGCAAGAAGATCGCCGGCGCCAAGCGGATCTCCAATCCCGGCTGCTACGCCACCGGCGCCATCGCCCTGACCCGTCCGCTGGTCTCGGCGGGCCTGCTGTCGTCCGACCTGCCGGTCTCGTTCAACGGCGTCTCCGGCTACACAGGCGGCGGCAAGGCGATGATCGCCGAGTTCGAGGACGAGACCTCGCCGACCTACACCAAGGTCGCCTACCGCATCTACGGCCTGTCGCTGACCCACAAGCACGTGCCCGAGATCCAGAAGCACGGCGGCCTGCTGACCCGTCCGATCTTCACGCCCGCCGTCGGCCGCTACGCGCAAGGCATGCTGGTCGAGCTGCCGCTGCACCTTGGTCTGCTGGAAGGCTCGTGCTCGCTGGGCGACATCCACGCCGCGCTCGCCGCCCACTACAAGGGCGAGGCCTTCGTCGAGGTCGCCTCGCTGGAAGAGGCCAAGAGCCTGGCCACGCTGGACCCCGAGGGCCTGAACGGCACCAACCGCATCAAGCTGTTCGTCTTCGGCTCCGACACCAGCGGTCAGGCCCGCCTGGTGGCCCTGCTCGACAATCTGGGCAAGGGCGCCTCGGGCGCGGCCGTGCAGAACCTCAACCTGGCCCTGGGCCTGGACGAGAAGGCGGGTCTCTAAAAGCTTTCCCTCTCCCTATGGGAGAGGGGGCATGTCCACGCCGTTGATCCCGTCGGCCAGCTTGCGCATCAGCCGCACCAGGTGATCGACGTCCTCGGTGCTCCAGTCCTTGAACAACACCAGGGCCATGCGGGCCCGGGCCGCGTCGACGGCGTCGGTGGCGATCTTGCCCTGAGGCGTGATCACCGCCTCGCGCACCCGGCGGTCGGCCGCGCCGGCCTGACGTTTGACGAGATCCAGCTCTTCCAGCCGCGCCACCTGCCGGCTGACCGTGGAGTGGTCGCGCCCGACCCGGCCTGCCAGTTCCACCACGCCGATCGGCCCCAGCCGCTCGATCGAGACCAGCAGCGGAAACAGCGCCCGCTCCAGGGAAAGGCCGGCTGCCTCCAGCATGGCCGCGTCCCGCTCGGGCTCGTTCATCGCCCCGACCAGATCCATCATCGACCGGTGCAGCGAGGGCAGGGATTTCAAGATATGTGCATTTTGCACATTGTTTGTTGACATGCGGCGACCTCGAACGATTATGTGCATCATGCACATAATGAGGCCGACATGGAAGACCACAGCCCCATCGACGTTCTGATCTGCGGCGCGGGCGCCGCCGGCCTGACCCTCGCCATCGACCTGGCCCGCCGCGGCGTGTCGTTCCGCCTAGTCGACAAGCTGGCCGCGCCGTTCGCTGGTTCGCGCGGCAAGGGGATTCAGCCGCGCACCCTGGAAGTGTTCGAGGACCTGGGCGTCGTGACCGCCCTGCAGGCGGTCGGCGGACCCTATCCGCCCCAGCGCATCCATCGCGCCGACGGCGGCTGCGACGAGGTGCAGGAGATGGTCGTGGCCGCGCCCACGGCTCAGGAGCCCTATCGCACCCCGCTGATGGTCCCGCAGTTCGCCACCGAGGCGGTGCTGCGTGAGCGGCTGAACAAGCTGGGCGGGACGGTCGAATACGGCCGCGAACTGACGGGTTTCGACCAGCACGCGGGCCACGTCGTCGCCCGCCTGCAAGGGCCGTCCGGACCCGAGACGATCGCCTGCCGCTACCTGGTCGGCGGCGACGGGGGCCGCTCCTTCGTGCGCAAGGCGCTGGGGATCGACTTTCCGGGCAAGACCCTGGGCGTGCGGGCCATCGTCGCCGACGTGGTGCTCGAAGGGCTGTCGCGCGACGCCTGGCATCGCTTCAACGAGGGCGACATGGCTCGGCAATACGCCCTGTGTCCGCTGGCCGGGACCGATCTCTTCCAGCTCCAGGCCCCGATCCCTCTTGAAGGCGAGGTCGATCTTGGCGCGGCCGGATTGCAGGCCTTCATCGAAGCGCGGACGCCGGGGACCGATCTGGTTATCCACGACGTCGTCTGGGCCTCGGCCTATGCCATGAACGCCCGGCTGGCCGACCGCTACCGCGTCGGGCGGGTGTTCCTGATCGGCGACGCCGCCCACATCCATCCGCCCACCGGCGGCCAGGGCCTGAACACCAGCGTGCAGGACGCCTATAATCTGGGCTGGAAGCTGGCGGCGGTGCTGGCCGGCGCGCCCGAGAGCCTGCTCGACACCTATGAGGAAGAGCGCCGCCCGATCGCCGCCGGCATGCTGGGCCTGGCGACCGACCTGCTGGAAAAGGCTCGGCGAGGCGACATGCGGCGGGGCCGCGAGGTGCACCAGCTGGACCTGGGCTACGAGGCCTCGTCCCTGTCCCTAGAGACGCCCGGACGCGAGGAGGGCCTGTTGGCTGGCGACCGCGCGCCCGACGCCCTGCTGCGCGATGCGGCCGGCGGGCCGGTGCGGCTGTTCGCACTGATGCGAGGTCCTCACTGGACGCTGGTCGCCAGGGGAGGGGACGCCCCGGCGCGCGAGGGCCTGCGCGTGGTCGCCGTCGGAGAGGGCGGCGCCTTCGCCGATCCCGACGACGCCCTGGGCCGCATCTACGGCCTGGCCGACGGCGACCTCGCCCTCATCCGCCCCGACGGCTATGTCGCCGCCCTGGTCGGGGCGAGTGGGCGCGATCGGCTGACGGCGTACCTCCACCGAGTGTCGCCCGGTTAGGCGTCTTTCGGCGTCTTCCTAGTTCACCAGTCGTCCGTTCTCGGGCGCAGGCTCCGCCGCATTGCCTATTTTCACGTAACACCAATGGAGATCGCGCATCGGCGCGGCGATGGCGTGGGGCAGTTGCCGCAGCTTCCGATAGCTCCTCATTTCCGCGTTGGGGTAGATGACGGATCGCGGTTGGGCCTTGGCCGCCATGCAGTCGGCCGCCAGTTCCTCCAGCACATAGGATCGGCCGCAAGCGATCTTCCGGGCGCTGACAGGCTCACCCCGTTTTTCGAGACGCCGCGTGTATCCGTCGATGTCCGCCTGCAGTGCGGCGCCGAAATCGCCGTCGGTGAGCGCCAGTTCCCGCAGCGCGGTGAGCGTGGCGGGAAAATCCAGCGCTTCCGTATAGTCGTCCCAGCGCATCACCTGCATGCCTGCGATGGCGGCGGCGTTGCGCTTCAACCATTCATCGCCATGTCTTCTCGCCGCTGCATGGGCGACTTGCGGGGCGTCGCTCTTGTTCCAGCGTTGCAGAGTGTCGGCGACCAGGACGATCGGATGGCTGAAGTTCTCGCGTGCAAAATTAGCGATGGCCGCGATGTTTTCGCCTTCATGATAGGGTTGTCCGACCGAGATCGCGACAACGCCTAATTCTGCTTGGCGCCAGGCGCCATTTGGCGTTTTGGGGTAGGCTCTTTCCACCATTTGAGCACCCTGAGGCTATGTGCGGCGTCGCCCGACGCGACTCGCTGACCCATGCTACCCCAATGGTAGAGGCAAGATCGGGACATCATCTGAAGTCGTCGTGGATCGTATGCGTGCCGTATCGGCGACCGCGACTTTGCGAGAAGTTCCTGGTGGAGGGGCGAACGGCGCGCTTGATCGCCGAATTCCTGCTCGCCATCCGCTGGGGGAGCGCGTCGGCGCCATCTCTACACGGGATCGGGTGATCGCTCGCTCTAGACCCGCCAGCGATAGTGCCCCGCCGGCTTGTGCAGCTTCAGCATCCACAGCGGCTCATCCCGCGCGCCAGCGCCGATATTGTGCACCACGCGCGGTTTGTCCGGTCCCTCGACCACCACGCCGATGTGCGGGCGGCCGTTGCCGAACAGGCGCCAGGTGACGATGTCGCCGGGCTCGGGCTGGTCGAAGCCATCGCCCGATCGCGCCGCCTGGCTGGGGCGCACGCGGGCGCCCTGGCGGTCGAGATAGGTCTCCAGGTTCAGCACCCGCCGATGGTCGATATTGGCGTCGGCGCTCTTCTGGCCCCAGGCGCGGCGGGCGGGATAGGCCGAAAAGGCGCGCACCATGTCGGTGTGCACCCGCTCCTGCAAATCGACGTTCCAGGCGTCGCGGGCGGCCCGCACCAGCACGTCGGCGCAGACGCCCGTGGTGCGCAGCACGTCGCCGTGCGGATAGCCGATCGCCCGGTAGCTGGGATCATAGTCGGTGGTCACCCCGACCTGGGCCCGAGCCGCCTTGGCCAGTCGCAGGCCGTCGCCACGGCTCGCCGCGCCCAGCCAGGGGGCGGCGGCCAGCAGGCCCAGCGCTGAACGGCGATCGAACTCGAGCATGGCGGCAAGCTCCGCCGTGATCGGGGCGAGTTTTGGGCGAACGTTGGTCTTCAAGGTGGCGGCGCTGACCCCCTCCGGCCCTCCGGGCCACCTCCCCCAGAGGGGGAGGATCTAGGAGCGCCGCGCCAGATAGATGCTCCCCCTCTGGGGGAGCTGTCGCGGAGCGACTGAGGGGGAGCGCGAAGCGCTTAAGCCGCCGCGTTCGAGCGCACCCGCACGAAGCTGCCCGGGGCGTCCTCGAACGCCTTCAGCGGACCCTTGGCCGGATCCCGCGCCGGGATCAGCTTGCCGGACTTGGCCTTCAGCCAGCCCGCCCAGTGCGGCCACCACGAGCCGGGGTGCTCCACCGCGCCCGACAACCAGCCCTCGACCGAGCCGGGCAGGTGCTCGTTGGTCCAGTGCTGGTACTTCTTCGCATCGGGGTGGTTGATCACGCCGGCGATGTGGCCCGAGCCGGCCATGGTGAAGGTCACCGGCCCGCCGAAAGCCCGCGCCCCGCGATAGACGCTGCGATAGGGGGCGATGTGGTCGTCCCTCGACGACTGCACGTAGATCGGCGTCTTGACCTTCGACAGGTCCAGCTGTTCCCCGCCCAGGCTCAGGCGGCCGTGGGTCAGGTTGTTGTCCTTGTAGAAATTGCGCAGGTAGAACAGGTGCAGCGATTTGGGCATCCGCGTCTGGTCGGCGTTCCAGAACAGCAGGTCGAACGGGCGCGGCTCCTTGCCCATCAGGTAGTTGTTGATGAAGAACGACCAGATCAGGTCGTTGCCGCGCAGGGCGTTGAAGGTGTCGGCCATCGACTGGCTGGGCAGGAAGCCGCCTTCCTGGTCCATCCGCTGCTCGATCTCCTTCAGCCAGGCCTCGTCGGTGAACAGCAAGAGATCGCCGGCCTCGGCGAAGTCCTGCTGGGCGGCGAAGAAGGTGGCCGAGTTGATCCGCTTGTCGCCGCGCGCGGCCATGTGAGCCATGCCGCACGACAGCAGCGTGCCGCCGATGCAGTAGCCGACGGTGTTGACCCGATCGACGCCGCATTGGGTCATCACCTGCTGGCTGGCGTCGTAGATGCCCTCCAGCATGTAGTCCTCGAAGGTCTTGGCCGCGAGCTGGCTGTCGGGATTGACCCACGAGGCCACGAACACCGTGAAGCCCTGGCCGGTCAGCCAGCGGATCATCGAGTTCTCGGGGCGCAGGTCGAGAATGTAGAACTTGTTGATCCAGGGCGGGAAGATCAGCAGCGGGATCTCGTATTGCTGCTCCGTGGTCGGATCGAACTGCAGCAGCTGCAGGATGTCGTTCTGGTAGACCACCTTGCCAGGCGCGGTGGCGACGTTCTCGCCGACCTTGAACTTGGCCAGGTCCGTCTGGCTGATGGCCAGCTGCCCGCCGCCGCGCTCCAGGTCGGCGGCGAAGTTCTCCATGCCGCGCTTGAGGCTCTCGCCGCCCGTCTGCATCACCTCGCGCAGGGCCGCGGGGTTGGAGATCAGGAAGTTCGACGGCGAGAAGGCGTCGGTCAGCATCTTGGTGAAGAATTCGACCCGGCGCTTGGACTGCGGGTCGACCGTCTCGGCCTGGGCCACCAGGCCGTTCAGCCAGTTCGACGTCAGCAGGTACGACTGCTTCATCATGTCGAACACCGGGTTGGTCACCCAGTCGGGGTCGGAAAAGCGCTTGTCGCCGTGGGCCGGGGCGACGACGGGCTTGGTCTCCTCGCCGACGGCGCGGCGGGCGGCCGACTGCCACAGCTCCATGTAGCCGTTGAAGAGGTCGGCCTGGGCGCGCAGCAGCCGGTCGGGCTGGGCCGCCAGGCTGCCGATCACCTCGTTGAGGGCCGGGCCGACGTGGAACGGGTCGGGCGACAGGGCCGCGGGCCGGTCGGCCTGGCGCAGGGCGGCCTCGGCGATCGCGCCCTGGGCGGTGACCGCCGCGCGGGCCAGGTTGGCCGACAGGGTCTCCATCATCCTGCGCTGCTCTTCGGTCAGCAGCGAGGCGATGTCGGGTCCGGCGGAGAAACCGGCGCCCGAACCTGCCTGGGCTGATTCGGGTTTGGGGTCGGGCTGTGGCGGTGGAGGAGGGGGCTTTGGCGCGGCGGCGGGCTTCTTGGCGGCTGCGGCAGGGGCTTTTCTGGGCTTCGGCGGCGCCTTGGCGCTCTTGCCCGTGTCCTTGCCGGTGGTCCCGCCCTTTGCCATGCGCGTTCCTTCCGTCTGAATGTCGTCGATCGGCGGCCCGATTCTCGTTCGGCGCCTTCCGCTCGCCGCGATCATCGCATAAGACCTGAGACAAGATGAACGGCCAAACCGGTAAAATCGTACGTTACGGCGCCTCGCTGGCGGTCCTCGCGACCTTGCTGTCGGCGTGCGGCACGTCGCCGTTCACGCCGCCGCCGGTGGATCAGACCTCGCCGGTCGCCTCCGCCGCCGAGGCCGCGGCCCACCAGCGCGGCGTGCGGCCGAGCTTCGCCGAGATCCCGGCGATCCCGACCGACATCCCCAAGCCCGGCGAGTACAAGGCCCAGGTGCAGGAACAGCAGGCGGCCGCCGCCCAGCTGAAGCGCGACACCGCGCCCGACACCTTCGCCCTGTCCGACACCGAAGGCTTCGCCGCCCGCGCCCAGCGCGCGGCCCGCGTTCCGCCGTCGGAGATTCCGACCGTCGCCGATCGCGCCGAGACCGAAGCCTTCGCCAAGGCTGCTCGTGGCCGAGCTACCCCGCCTCCGTCCAAGCCCCAATAGGGCGACGGAGGCATAATTTTCCTTGAACTGGCTTGGCTATACCCCGCTCGGGGTCTATCCATGCCCGACTTTTCGCTCCTGCAGCGCCAGAGGGCGCACGAGCCATCATGACCGCCGATTTTCATCGCATCCGCCGCCTGCCGCCCTACGTCTTCGAAGAGGTCAACCGCATCAAGGCCCGCCTGCGCGGCCAGGGCGTCGACATCATCGACTTCGGCATGGGCAACCCCGACATGCCCACGCCCCAGCACATCGTCGACAAGCTGGTCGAGACCTCGCGCGATCCGCGCTCGGGCCGCTACTCGGCCTCGAAGGGCATTCCCGGCCTGCGCAAGGCCATGGCCGGCTATTACGACCGCCGCTTCGGCGTGAAGCTGAATCCCGACACCGAGGTGATCTCGACCCTCGGCTCGAAGGAGGGCTTCGCCAACCTCGCCCAGGCCCTGACCGCCCCCGGCGACGTCATCATCTGTCCGAACCCGGCCTATCCGATCCACGCCTTCGGCTTCATCATGGCCGGCGGCGTCATCCGCCACGTGCCGGCGCTGAGCCCCGAGCAGTACCTTTCGAACATCAGCCGCGCGGTGAAGCATTCGGTGCCGCCGCCCTCCGTGCTGATCCTGTCCTATCCGTCCAACCCGACGGCCCAGACGGTGGATCTGGACTTCTACAAGGACGCCGTGGCGCTGGCGAAGAAGCACGACCTGCTGGTCATCAGCGACGTGGCCTATGGCGAGATCTATTTCGAGGACAACCCGCCGCCGTCGATCCTGCAGGTGGATGGCGCGAAAGACATCGCCGTCGAGGTCAACTCGCTGTCGAAGACCTACGCCATGGCCGGCTGGCGCGTGGGCATGGTGGTCGGCAACGCCCGCATCTGCGCGGCCCTGGCCCGGGTGAAGTCCTATCTCGACTACGGCGCCTACACGCCGGTGCAGGTGGCGGCCGCCGCCGCCCTAAACGGTCCCCAAGATTGCGTGGAAGAGATCCGCGGCATCTACAAGGGCCGCCGCGACACGCTCGTGTCGTCGATGAAGCGCGCCGGCTGGGACATCCCCAACCCGCCCGCCTCGATGTTCGCCTGGGCCAAGATCCCCCCGCAGTTCGAAGCCGCCGGTTCGATGCTGTTCTCGCGCCTGCTGATCGAGGAGGCCGGCGTCGCCGTCGCCCCCGGCATCGGCTTCGGCGAATACGGCGAGGGCTATGTCCGCATCGGCCTCGTCGAGAACGAGCACCGCATCAAGCAGGCCGCGCGCAACGTGAAGAAGTTTATCGCCAACGCCGACCAGATCCTCGCCAAGGCTCACAACAGCCTCGAACAGGGTTGAAACTCGCGAGATCCTCGCCCTTCGACAGGCTCGGGGTGAGGATTTCGACTGCCAAAGCCTGCAATAGCCCCCATCCTGAACTGTCGAAGGACGAGGGCGGCCCCCCGGGGCCGACTGGAAGACTAGGAACCGCACCATGACTCAGAAAACCTGGCGCGTCGGCGTCGCCGGCCTCGGCACCGTAGGCGGCGGCCTCCTGCAGTTCCTGGCCGAACGCCCCGACTTCGCCCCGGCCGGCGACCGCGCCGTCGTCACCGCCGTCTCGGCCCGCTCCAAGTCGCGCCCGCGCACGATCGACATCTCGGGCCTGACCTGGTTCGACGATCCGGTCGCCCTGGCCAGCTCGCCCGACGTCGACCTGTTCGTCGAGCTGGTCGGCGGCAGCGACGGCCCGGCCAAGGCCGCGGTCGAGGCCGCCCTGAAACTGGGCAAGCCCGTGGTCACCGCCAACAAGGCCCTGATCGCCGAGCACGGCGCTGAGCTGGCCGCCCTGGCCGAGGCCAACAACGTTCCGCTGCTGTTCGAAGCCGCCGTCATGGGCGGCACCCCGGCGGTGAAGATGCTGCGCGAGGCCATGGTCGGCGACGACGTCGTCTCGGTGGCCGGCATCCTCAACGGCACCTGCAACTACATCCTCTCCGAGATGGAGAAGACCGGCCGCGATTTCGGCGACGTGCTGCGCGAGGCCCAGGCGCTGGGCTACGCCGAAGCCGACCCGACCATGGACGTCGGCGGCTTCGACGCCGGCCACAAGATCACCATCCTGGCGGCTCTCGCCTTCGGCTGCGCCCCCGACTACGAGGCCGCCGAGATCGAGGGCATCAGCGAGGTCGAGCTGCTCGACATCAAGCTGGCCAAGGACCTGGGCTATCGCATCAAGCTCATCGCCGGCACCGCCAAGTCCGACGACGGCGTCTCGGTGAAGGTCCATCCGACCCTGATCCCGCTGACCCACCCGCTGGCCCAGGCCGGCGGCGCGCTCAACGCGCTGTTCATCGAGGGCAAGCGCATCGGCCGCATCTTCATCCAGGGTCCGGGCGCGGGCGCTGGCCCGACCGCCGCCGCCGTCGCCGCCGACATCGCCGACGTCATGACCAAGGCCGTGCGCCCGGTGTTCCAGGCCCCGGCCGGGGCGCTGGCGCCGTTCGTGCCGGTCGATCCGGCCCGCAGCGTCGGTAAGGCCTATCTGCGGATCATGGTCCGCGACGAGCCCGGCGCCATCGCCGCCATCTCCGAAACCCTGGCCGAATGCGGCGTCTCGATCGACGCCTTCCTGCAGAAGCCCGTCGAAGGGGCGGGCGGTGTGCCGATCGTGATCGTCACCCATGCGACTCCGGAATCGAAGCTTCTCGACGCGATTACACGCATCGAAAAACTGCAGGCCGTGCTAGAGCGTCCCCGTCTTCTGCGTGTCGCACGTAGCTAGAGGCCGCGAGCAACAAGCGGTCCAGGGTATGAAGACATTGGGAATTTAGCCTTGCCACGGGCTGGGAGACACTGATGAGTTCTAACACCCTGGACCGTTCTCTGGTCCTGGATGCGGTCCGCGTGACCGAAGCCGCCGCCATCGCGTCTTGGACCATGGTGGGCCGGGGTGACGAGATGGCCGCCGACCAGGCGGCCGTCGACGCCATGCGCAATGCGCTCAACGACCTTTCGATCGACGGCGAGATCGTCATCGGCGAGGGCGAGCGCGACGAAGCGCCCATGCTCTATATCGGCGAGAAGGTGGGCCGCGGCGGCCCCAAGGTCGACATCGCTCTCGACCCGCTGGAAGGCACCACCCTGACGGCCAAGGCCATGCCCAACGCGCTGGCCGTGATGGCCTGGGCGCCCAAGGGCACGCTGCTGAACGCCCCCGACACCTACATGGACAAGATCGCCTGCGGTCCGGGCTATCCGGCGGGCGTCATCGATCTCGACAAGTCGCCGGCCGAGAACGTCAAGGCTCTGGCTGAAGCCAAGGGCGTGGATCCCTCGCAGATCACCGTCTGCGTGCTCGACCGTCCGCGCCACACCGAGATCATCGCCGCCGTCCGCTCGGCCGGCGCGCGGGTCAACCTGATCACCGACGGCGATGTCGCCGGCGTCATCAACACCGCCGATCCCTCGACCGGCATCGACCTCTATCTCGGCTCCGGCGGCGCCCCCGAAGGGGTGCTGGCCTGCGCGGCCCTGAAGTGCGTGGGCGGACAGTTCCAGGGCCGCCTGGTGTTCCGCAACGCCGACGAGCGCGCCCGCGCCGCGCGCTGGGGCGTCACCGACTTCGACAAGAAGTACGATCTGCACGAGATCGTCCGCGCCGACGCCATCTTCGCGGCCACCGGCGTCACCTCCGGCGCCCTGCTGGACGGGGTGACCTTCAAGGACGGCTTCGTCCACACCCACAGCCTGGTGATGAATTCCTCGACCGGCGCCGTGCGCGAAGTGCGCATGAAGCGTCGGGTCTGAGGCTTATCGGGCCAGCTTTGATCGCTGGCCCGTTCCGCCACGTAATACTGTCGTACTAGTCTGCGAGTCGGCTCGCAGCCGCGGCGCGCGTCGCCGCCTGTCCATTCGAGGCCCTTCCTGATGACCGCCCTGATCGATCTCGCCAGCCACCTCGCCGGCGATCCCTCCAGCCCCGCGGTCAAGACCGTCGTCGCCGACATCGCCGCCGCCTGCGCCCGCATCAGCCGCATCGTCGCCGGCGGGGCGATCCTGGGCAATCTCGGCGCGGCCGGGGTGACCAACGTCCAGGACGAGGAGCAGAAGAAGCTCGACATCCTGACCAACGACCTGCTGAGCGACGCCCTGAAGGCCTGCCAGCCGGTCGCGGGCCTGGCCTCCGAAGAGCTGGAAGAGATCGAGCCCACGGGCCGCCAGGGCGGCTTCCTCGTCACCTTCGATCCGCTCGACGGCTCCAGCAACATCGACGTCAACGTCTCGGTCGGCACCATCTTCTCGGTCCTGCCCGCGCCGGAAGGCCGCGAGCCCACGGAAGCCGACTTCCTGCAGCCGGGCCGTCACCAGGTCGCCGCCGGTTACGCCGTCTACGGCCCGCAGACCATGCTGGTCCTGACCCTGACCTCGGGCGTCGTCGGCTTCACCCTGTCGGCCGACGACCAGTGGCTGCTGACCCACGCCGCCCCGACCATCGCGCCCGACGCGGCCGAGTTCGCCATCAACGTCTCCAACCAGCGCCACTGGGCCGCGCCGATCCGCCGCTATGTCGACGGCTGCCTCGCCGGCAAGGAAGGCCCGCGGGGCAAGAACTTCAACATGCGCTGGGTGGCCTCGATGGTCGCCGACGTGCACCGCATCCTGATGCGCGGCGGTATCTTCCTGTACCCGTGGGACGCCCGCGAGCCGACCAAGCCCGGCAAGCTGCGCCTGATGTACGAGGCCAATCCCATGGCCCTGATCGTCGAACGCGCCGGCGGCAAGGCCACCGACGGCGTCACCCCCATCCTCGACCTGGCCCCGACCAAGCTCCACCAGCGCGTCCCGGTGGTCCTCGGCTCGGCCAACGAAGTCGACGAAGTCGCCCGCGAAACGGCGGCGGGCTGATCCTCCCCCTCTGGGGGAGGTGGCCCGAAGGGCCGGAGGGGGGCCGTTTTCAGCTTCCGCAGCGCCGGCCGTCTTCACCCTCAGCATAAAAACTGCCTCCCTCGCCCCTGTGGCGAGGGCCCATGCCGGTGACCGCTCAGACCTGGGCCGTCTTCGACAGGTCTGAGCAACTGAACGATGGATCCTGGGCACAAGGCCCAGGAAGGCGGTGTTGGGTTGGGCGAGGGAGGTGAGAGCCTGACGCCCACGTTCCGTAAAATCCCCGCGAAAGCGGGGACCCAGGCTTTTCTGCAACGCGTGGCGCTCGACGATAAAACACCTGGGTCCCCGCTTTCGCGGGGATTTTACGGAGTTGGGTGGGCCTTACGCACACCACCCGCACGGCGTAATCGGAAAAGAGTCCAACCAACTCAACGCCCTAAAACTTTATAACCTCAACTTATCCCCACCTGCTCGAGCCGCCCCATAATCATCCCCATCCCAGCCATGGGGAGGGCTCTTGGTACCGGCCCGAGTTAGCGGCTGTGGATCGCATCGAGCGGGGCCGCTTGGGGCGTCATGGGAAGGGCGGGTTTGCAGGATCGCTCAGAAGGCGTGATTGGGCCGCCAGCCGTTCCGTGACGAGACTTGCGGGTCGACAGGGTCGGGATCGTTTCAAACCGGCCTAACAGGATCAGCCGAGGCGCCGCCGGATCACCGCGGGGCTATTGGTCCTGCCCGTCCGAGGGACAACCGGGTCCAGGGCTGAAAGAGGCCCGCGCCCCCGGTCCTTCGAGCCTACGGTGCGGCGGAGCGGTCAGACGAAGCCGAAACGCTAAACCACATCACGGTCTCCGGGCTCCGCCCGGCCGCTCCGCGCCTCCCCGCCAACTTTCGTGAGTTTTCACGGGAGGCCGCCGACCCGTGCCCCAAGACCCTCCCCCTGAAGGGGGAGGTGGCCCGGAGGGCCGGAGGGGGAAGTTTCTGATGAACCAGCAACAGCCGCCGCCTCCGCAACCACTACCCCCTCCGTCGGCTTCGCCGACACCTCCCCCTTCAGGGGGAGGGTCTGTACGTCCGCTTCCGCCGCACCGGCGTGCAATGGATCGAATCCCCCAAACCGGCTAGGGTCTCCCCATGCCCCAACACGCTGATTTCAGGCTGGTTTAGCCCATGGCCGACGGTCACGCCGTTCCTGTCGCCGCCGACGCTGACACCGCCTTCCTGGGCGTGACGCGCTCGCTGTCCGGCCGCGCCTGGCGCGAGCGCGCCGCCGATCCCGCGATCGTCCGCGACCTTTCCCGCCTGCACGGCCTGTCCGAGCCCCTGGCCCGGGCGCTGGTCGCGCGGGGGATCGACCAGGCCAGCGCCCGCGACTACCTGCAGCCGACCCTGAAGTCGCTGTTCCCCGACCCGTCCAGCTTCACCGACATGGACCGGGCCGCCGAGATCCTGATCGACGCCCTGGTCCAGGGCCGGCCGACCATGGTCTTCGCCGACTACGATGTCGACGGCGCCACCAGCGCCGCCCAACTGGTGCGTTGGTTCCGGCACATGGGCGTCGAGCTGCCGATCTACATCCCCGACCGCCTGAAGGAGGGCTACGGCCCCAGTCCGGCCGCCTTCAAGACCATCCGCGAGTCGGGCGCCGAGCTGGTCGTCACCCTCGACTGCGGCGCGGCCGCCTATGACGCCATCGCCAGCGCCGCCACGATCGGCCTCGAGGTCGTGGTCATCGACCACCACCTGATGCGCGAGGATCCGCCGGCCGCCGCCGCCGTGGTCAATCCCAACCGTCCGGGCTGCCAGAGCGGGCAGGGCGTGCTGGCCGCCGCCGGCGTCACCTTCATCCTGCTGGTCGCTCTCAACCGCGAGGCCCGCAAGCGGGGCCTGTTCAATGAGGACCGGCCCGAGCCCGACCTGCGCCAATGGCTCGACCTGACCGCCCTGGGCGAGGTCTGCGACGTCACCCAGCTGGTCGGCTTCAATCGCTCTCTGACCGCCACCGGCCTGCGGGTGATGTCCAACTGGGCCAATCCGGGCCTCAAGGCCCTGCTGGAGGTTGCCAAGGGGCAGGGGGCGGCCAGCGTC
The DNA here is from genome assembly GCF_057586355.1 of Caulobacter sp. SRI_008. Taxonomy (NCBI): domain Bacteria; kingdom Pseudomonadati; phylum Pseudomonadota; class Alphaproteobacteria; order Caulobacterales; family Caulobacteraceae; genus Caulobacter; species Caulobacter sp. SRI_008. The sequence goes on along the minus strand of NZ_JBYCZS010000020.1, from coordinate 62,105 downwards.
TTCCACGCCGGCTTCATCCTGGGGCCGCGGATCAACGCCGGCGGCCGCATCGGCCGCTCCGACCTCGGCGCGCGCCTGCTGTCGACCGACGACCCGCTCGAAGCCCAGGCCCTGGCCGAAGAGCTCGACGAACTCAACACCGAGCGCAAGGCCGTCGAGGCGGCCGTGGTCGAGGAGGCCGCGGCGATTCTCGAACGCGGCAGCAACTTCAATCCCGATGCCCCGGTCATCGTCGTGGCCGGCGAGGACTGGCACCCCGGCGTGGTCGGCATCGTCGCCAGCCGTCTGCGCGAGCGCTACCGCAAGCCGACCATCGTCATCGGCATCGACCGGGCGGCGGGGGTAGCCAAGGGCTCGGGCCGCTCACAGCCAGGGGTGAACCTGGGCCGGGCCGTGCAGGCCGCCTTCGAGGCCGGGATCCTGATGGCCGGGGGCGGGCACGCCATGGCGGCGGGCCTGACCGTGCGTCCCGATTCGATTCCCGAGCTGCGCGCCTTCCTGGAGGAGGCCCTGGCCGGCGAGATGGCCGAAGTCGGCCCCGAGGCGGTCGAGATCGACGCCCTGGTGCAGCCGCGCGCCGCCAATCGCGCCCTCTGGACCGAGTTCCAGCAGATGGCCCCGTTCGGTCCCGGCAATGTCGAGCCGCTGTTCGCCCTGACCGGCGTGCGGCCCGAACGGGTCATGGCCCTGCGCGGCGGCCACGTGCGAGTCGACCTCGTCGGCCCCTCCGGCGACCGCATCAAGGCCGTCTCCTGGCGCTCGGCCGAGACCGATCTTGGCCGTCGGCTGCTGGCCGGGGGCGGGGCGCTGCACGTCGTCGGCCGCCTCAAACCCGACGATTACATGGGTCGGGAAGGGGTCCAGCTGGAGATCGAGGACGCCGCCGATCCCCGGATGTGGACGGAATAAAAAAAACGCATCTGACCGCTTGCGCTCTCCGGGGAGCCTTTGTATATCCCCGGCTCCTCGCGGCGAGATGGTCCCTTCGTCTATCGGTTAGGACGCCAGATTTTCATTCTGGAGAGAGGGGTTCGACTCCCCTAGGGACTACCAGCCGCGAGGGCTGTACTTTTGAACTGCTGCGGATTACCTGCTTCCTCGAAGCATAGTGGTCCCTTCGTCTATCGGTTAGGACGCCAGATTTTCATTCTGGAGAGAGGGGTTCGACTCCCCTAGGGACTACCAGCCGCGAGGGCTGTACTTTTGAACTGCTGCGGATTACCTGCTTCCTCGAAGCATAGTGGTCCCTTCGTCTATCGGTTAGGACGCCAGATTTTCATTCTGGAGAGAGGGGTTCGACTCCCCTAGGGACTACCAACCGCAGCGTTCAAAATTTCTGACAGCATACAAAAGGCGCGACTAAACGTCGCGCCTTTCGCATTGCGCGCTCTCTGCATCATTTGGCCATTGACGGCTCTCCCTCCGCGAGAACAGTGTTATTCTTGTGGCGCTCGCTCCTTTGGGCTGTTTGGGCGAGCCAGAGGGGCGGAATGTCTGGTTACGACTTGGATGCATCGGCGGCGCACGAGGATCTCGTACGCATCAGCGGCCGCGTGAAATGGTTCGACGTCGGAAAGGGCTACGGCTTCATCGTTCCTGACGATCCGGGCCAGACGGGCCTGAAGGACGTCCTGCTTCACGTCACTTCGCTGCGCAACTGCGGCCGCGAGTCGGCGCTGGAAGGCGCCGTGATCGTCTGCGACGTGGTCAAGCGTCCCAAGGGCTGGCAGGTCAGCGAGGTCGTCGATCTCGACGAGACCTCGGCCCCGCCGCCGCTGGAGCGCCCCCGGCGCACCTTCGACGAGGTCGCGCCCCGTCGCGACGGCTTGCGCAGCGGCTTTGGCGGCGGCGCGTCGCGCCAGTCCCTCGAAGCCGTCGGTCCGCCCGAGCGGGCCAAGGTCAAATGGTTCAACCGCACCAAGGGCTACGGCTTCGTGGTTCGCGACGAAGCGCCGGGCGACATCTTCGTGCACATCGAGACCCTGCGTCGCGGCGGCCTCGAAGACCTCCAGCCGGGCGACGACGTCATGGTCCGCTTCGCCCAGGGCCCCAAGGGCCTGGTCGTCGCCGAGATCACGGCGGCCTGAGGCTGCTTTCCGGGGCGGCGAGGGGCCCTTCAGGCTCATCGCCCGTTCCGCGGCTCCAGCGAGGCGCTCCTGGCCCTTCTGGGCGATCCGCTGCGTCGCATCTTGCCGAAAGGCCGAGGACTTGGCCCGGGGCGGGGGAGGCCCCACATCAGGCTGCCCACAAAGTTGGTGCTGCTGCTCTTTTGTCCTGTTGCGTAGAATCGGAAATCGCTTACAAGGCAACCCCTTGCTGGTGTCCGGAGCGTAGCGCAGCCTGGTAGCGCATCTGTTTTGGGAGCAGAGGGTCGCAGGTTCGAATCCTGCCGCTCCGACCACCAGCTGGAGCCGTTTGGAGAGGTCCATGCTCGCCCGCATCTATCGTCCCGCCAAGAACGCCATGCAGTCGGGCAGAGCCAAGACCAAGGACTGGGTGCTCGAGTTCGAACCGACCTCGGCCCGCAAGCCCGATCCGCTGATGGGCTGGACCCAGTCGAGCGACATGAACGGCCAGGTCCGCCTGACCTTCGAGACCCGCGACGAGGCCATCGCCTACGCCCAGCGCCACGAGATCTCGTTCCAGCTTTTCGAACCCAAGGTTCCCAAGCGGATCATCAAGGCCTACGCCGACAACTTCGCGACCAACCGCAAGCAGCCCTGGACCCACTGAGGGTCTCCCGGGCTAAGCTGGCCAGCGCGCGCCCTTAGCTCAGTTGGATAGAGCATTCGCCTTCTAAGCGAACGGTCGCAGGTTCGAATCCTGCAGGGCGCGCCAACCTGGCTCAGCTGTACGAACGTCTAGAGCCGCCGATTCTACGCCATTGCTCGCCGAAATCGTTCTCAGCAACTCAACCTTACAGCCACTCACGCGGAGTCCCCCCTTCGGGGTCACGTCAACCCGCTGTGCAACGGCCTTGAGCAGGTCCCGCCGATAGCCGCCGTTTTCATCCCGGAGCATCTGGCGAGTCGCCTTGGCGAATTGCCTCAAAAGCTCCGGTGACAGGGTCGTGCCCATCCGCTCCATCGCCGCGGCCGCACGATCGGCTTGCCCTTCCAGGCCGTCCCGGGTCTCTCTGAGTTCAAGAAGGCGGGCCTTGAGCGACTTGTCGGCCCGGTCGACGAGTCCGTCCTCGATCGCCTCCATCAGGCGCTTGAGTTTCGCTTCGGCTTCCGTGGCGCGCTTGCGCAGATCGGCGATGTGCTTGCCGCGACGCTGAATGAAGTCTTCGCGGCGGTCGATGATGTTTTCCATCATCGCGGCCAGCCGCTTGGGCTCCAGCAAGCGGTTTTCCAGGTGATGGATCACCGCCGCGTCGGCGGCGTCTTCCCGGATGGACACGCCTTTGCAGCCGGTGTCGCCCGTGCGCGCCCGCGTGCAGCACGTGTAGTAACGATATTGGCCGCCATTCCCCCGTCCGGTCCGCAGCGTCATGGCCCCACGGCAGTTGGCGCAGAAGATGATGCCGCCCAGAAGCGTGGGGCCGCAATAGGCCTGGGAGTGGGCGGTCGTCGGCGCGCGCAGGGTCATGCACTGCTGCACCGCGTCGAATTCCTGGCGGGTGACGATGGGCGGCACGGCGAGGATGACATGCTCCTCCTCGTCCTTGAATTCGCCAGTCTTGGCGACGCGCTTATTGAAGTGATGCTCGCCGATATAGGTCGTCGCGGTCAGGGCGTTGTAGACCGATGAGGAGCCCCAGCGTCCGCCGTTTCGCGTCGTCAGGCCACGCTTGTTGAGATAGGTGGCGATCGCCTTGAGGCCCATGGGGCCGGTGTTCTCGTGTCCGCTCAGCGCCAGGCGATAGATCAGGCGCACCTTGTCGGCCTGGACCGGATCAATCTCCAGCTTGCGCTTGATCTTGGTTCCGCGCTGTTCGGCCGCGACGATGCGATAACCCAGCGGGGGCCGCGCGCCATTCCAGAAGCCCTGCCGGGCGTTCTCCTTCATGGCCCGCAGCGTGTGCTTGGCATTCTCCCGCGACTGGTATTCGTCGAAGAGGTTCATGATCTGACGCATCATCAAGCTCATCGGATCGTCGCCCAGCTCTTGGGTGATCGAGACGATGCGCACGCCGTTGCGCGCCAGTTTGCGGGCATAGAACTCAAACTGGAACTGATCGCGGAAGAAGCGCGAAAACGAGTGGACCAGGATGACATTGAACGGCGGCGGCTTTGACAGGGCCGCGTCGATCATCGCCTGGAATTGCGGGCGCCGATCGTCGGTGGCGGTGTTGCCCGGCTCCACGAATTCCTGGTCGGGGACCCAGCCCTTGGTGGCGCAGTAGGCCTCCAGCTGGCGTTGCTGATCGGGGATCGACAGATCGCTATCGGCCTGACGGCCGGTCGACACCCGAAGGTACAGCGCCGCGCGGGCGACGGCGGGGGCGGCGATTTTCGTACGGATCTTCTTGGCCATTCCGATGCTCCTGGGATCAGGGCAGGGGTCCGAGCAGTTCGGCCAGCACCTTCTCCAAATGGGTCTCGGTGACCTGGATCTCGCGCCATCCGATGGGGACGTTGCGCGGCCAGTCGTCCTCGACCTCTAGGGAGACACGCGGACGAGGGCCTGTTGGTAGTCGCGGTTTAAATTTATTTTCGTAGTCGTAGAGATCCAGATCGGGCTCTGGACGGGGAGGGGGCTTTCTGGGCATCCGGCAAGCCTCGCGCTCACCGTTCTCAACCGCAAACCCGATCCGAGGCGATCGTACTACGGGCTAAAGAGACAGGCGATCGGCGAGTTTGGCTCCGGGGCGACTCGTGGCGAGATCGCCTTTTCAGCGCCAGTGGCGCGCGCCATTCCCTACGACCATGACACCCGAAGCCTTTCGCACCCTGGCCTTGAGCTTTCCGCGTGCTCAGGAGCGCCCTATGCTCGCGTCCCACCAATTCCGCATCAAGGACAAGGTTTTCGCCACCTTGGGCTGGCCCGAGGCCGGCTGGGCGGTGATCAAGCTGACCCCGGCCGATCAGTCCCGGTTTCTTGAGACCTGCGAAGGCCTGTCGCCAGAGCCCGGCGGGCGAGGCAAGCGCGGCGTGACCCGCGTGCGCTTGGCGGCCCTTGATCCCGATCGCTTGTCGCCGGTTCTGAAGGCTGCCTGGATCCAGGCGGGCGGCCCGGTCGCCGACTACGGCTGAGGCCTGGCGTAGGGCGAGAACTCAACGGTCGGATCGGCGTGGGCGTAGGCGATCGCTGGGTCCAGGCCATTGCGGATGGCGATCTGGCGCAAGATGCCCGCCGCCATCGACTCGTTGAGCTTGGGCTTGTCCCATTGGGCCGCGCCGCCCAGGCGGATCGGTTGCTCCGGATAGCTCAGGAAGGTGAAGACGGCGTCGACCACCTGCTGCATCAGCGCCTTCATCTCGTCCTGGGAAATGCGAGAGGCGTCCAGATACGGGATCTCGCCGGCTGGGCTGACGATCTTGACGTCGCTGAAGTCGCCGGCCGGGCTGATCACCTCGCGCCCGGCGTGCCAGTCCTCTAGCTTGGAGTTGCGAAAACAGGTTTCGACCAGCGCCAGGGTCATCCGTTGAAGCGCTCGGCGCTCGGTCTCGCTTTCCCAGGGTGTCGTCATTGGCTCATCACCGCTTCGTGCCAGGATCGACCGCAGATATAGCGCGCTTTCTTGCCCAAGCCGTCCTCGAAGAGGTTCCCCGTGCTGATCTCGCCGCCAGCCATCCCCTCGACCCTGACCGTCTATACCTCGTCGATGGACTTCATCGAGGTGATCTCCGGCTTGAACCTGGGCATGCCCAGCTTTGCGCCGACCAACGCTGAGATCATCCCAGCGCGCCTGAAACGCTTCGGCGTCTCGCTCGATGAAATCCAGGACTGGCTGCGCGCCAACCTTCACGCGCCCGCCCACCTTCTGATCGCGGCCCTGCCCGAATACGGCGAGAACCACGAGATCGAGTTCGAGGACGTCGTCGACGGCGAGGCGTTTCGCGTCCGCTGGCGACGGCTGTGCGAGCCATTCGGCGCGGACCTGGCGCGCCTTTGCCAGCAACAGCGGCGGGCTCGATAGAGCAGGCCAACGGCTAAACGAGGGTTCCCGCCGGACGCTTTCGCGCCCGGCTCCACCCGACACGGTGAGCGGCCGGCGGTCACGCTCGGTCCCGCGGCTTTCGCCGCTCCTACGGGCGCGACGCCTGGCGGGCGCCTTTGGGCGCCGCCGGCCGCTCGACGCCGCCTCCCGCCACGCGCTTGGCGCGGGCTCCTGTGCAGGCTTCATTGTGACTGGGCGCCCGCTGTTGCGGGCGCGTGGCTTAGGGCTTCGCCCTCGGCGCACTTCGGATCGGCTTCCGCCCAGAGCTTGAATCAGATCGCCAAGGCGTACGGGGAGAACAATTCCATCCTCGACAACTGTCATGTGCGCGTGGCGTTTTCGACCAACGACGAGCGCACCGCGCGCCGGATCAGCGACAGTCTCGGCACCGCCACGGAGATGAGGGCGATGAAGAACTACGCTGGCCACAGACTTTCGCCCTGGCTTGGCCACTTGATGATCAGCCGCCAGGAAACGGCCCGGCCGTTGCTGACGCCCGGCGAAGTGATGCAGCTACCGGCCGACGAGTCCCTGGTCCAGGTCTCCGGCGTGCCGCCGATCCGAGCCGCCAAGGTCCGCTACTATCTCGACCGGGATCTGGCCGGTCGGGTCGGCGATCCGCCGGCCAAGCCCGCGAGATTGCCGGCCCCGACGTCTCCATGGACGAGGGTGATGGATGCGGGGCCAGAGCGCGCCGTCAAACCGGGTGAGGCGGCGGAGGAGGGCGGACTGCGGATCGAGCCGGCGCTTGACGCTCCGATCGAGACGCCGCCCGTTGAAGTCGCCCCAGAGGCTTGGTTGGAGCTCGAGATCGACGCCGACGATCTGCCCCAGGCTGAGCAGGCGCGCCGGCTCCGCGCGGCGGCCCGTGTCGCCGCCCTGGACCCCGACGACGGCATCCCGTTGTGAGGCGGCGATGAAGGTCCAGACCAAGGTCTTTCTATCCAGGGATTTGTCGCTGGCGCTGGACGAGGCCGCGCGTCGGACACGGCGGTCGAAGTCGGAAATCGTCCAGGCCGCCGTCGCCAGTTATCTGTCGCCCGACAGCGATGAGGCGGCCGAGGCAGCGGTGGTCCGGCGGCTTGATCGGATCGGCCGATCGCTGGAGCGATTGGAGCGCGACGTGACGATTTCCAACGAGGCCGTCGCGCTGTTCGTGAAGGCTTGGCTGACGGCGACGCCGAGCCTTAGCGCTGGAGACCAGAAGGCGCAAAACGCCAAAGGGCAGGAGCGATATGCAGGGTTCCTGGAAGCCCTCTCGCGCCGGCTGGCTTCCGGCAGGCTTTTACGCGGCGAGGTGTTGCAGGAGCGGGGGCAGGAGAGCGATGGGTGACTCTTCGCTGACGTCCGGAAGGTCTGCTAGTCGCCAGGAGATGTTAGCCAATTCGCGTAAGCGCGAATGTCGATCATCGGAACGGTCGCGGTTTCTTGCAGTCTGGCGATCAATTCGAAGAGGAAGGCTGTCGCCGGCTTGGCGATTAGCGTGACGGCGTGACAGCCGGCGCTATCGCATGAAAACAGGCCATGGGCCGCGACACAGCCAAGGTCGAGCCGGTCCGCGGAAGATGTCGCAACCAGCGCACTTTCGAGAGCGCTACCGAGCGGTGGCGACCAGTCGCTTTCGAACGTCAGAAGCCCGCCGAGAATGTGGTGAAAAGGTTTTGGAGGATACATTCCGCCTGCGTGCGGGATCGGCAAGCTTGTCCGGTGCAGCGCCCGTACACTCGCGACCTTCTCCTTCGCGTACGCGACCTGGGTGGCGTTGATGGCCTGCTTTGCCTCGAAAACGGCATAGACGCTTTCGGCCGGGATAACCGTGGCGCCCTGGTAGCTAAAGATGAAGGGCGAGTACTGGCGGTCGAAAACGACGACATCAATCTGGTCGCTGAAGGCGCCGAGGCTGTCGACAACGTGGGCCGAGGCGGCGCTGTAACGCTTTGGCAGATAGGTCTGCAGCAACTCCAGCCAGACACCTTCACTGGCGTCGCCCTTGGTGCCGGGATGGGCCAGGCTTTTGCGGACCGTGTCCAGCTTTTGCTGGATGTCGTCGTGAAGGCCCGACAGCAGCGCCTGAAGTGACCAGCTGCTCATCGGCGAGCCTCCACCGCCGTGGCTTCGTCCCTGAAGGGGGGCGTTGGCGTCGTCCTGCGGGCCAGCTCCAGCGCGCGGGTCGGATCGACGCCCTTATGCGGATAGGCGTCGAGCACGATGGACGGCAGCAGGCGTTGGGTGAGATCCGAGGCGGTGAACCCATAGGGGCGCAGCCCGGTTTGGGGACCGGTCGCGGCAACCATCGCCTCGATGTGCGTGGGCGAAAAACCCAGGGCGCCCAGGCGGCTCGAGAGGATGAACCGCCGCTGGATCTCATTGGGGCGGCCGAAGGTCAGGATGTCGGCGGCGCGCCGCTGGATCGCCGGGTCGAGCGAGTTCAAGCGGTTGGTGCACATGATCACCGCCGCCGGCAGCGCCGCGTTGGCGATCCGGTCGATGCCGCGAATGAAGGCGTTCACGCCGGCCCTGTCCTCGTGGTGCATCTGCGCGGCTTCCCGCGATTGGGCCAAGGCGTCGGCCTCATCGATCAGCAGGATGACCGCGCCGCGCGACTTGCCGGGAGATTTCAGCTTGGCGGCGGCATCGACGGTGTAGTCGAAGGCCGCCGAGACCAACTGCGTCATTTCCCCAACCCGGCCCTGGCCTCGCGTGGCCAAGCTGAGAGGGTACAGCGTGATCTCGATGCGCTCCTGGCGCGCCACCGCGTCGCCGATCGTCTCGGCCAACTCGGTCTTGCCCGAGCCGACATCGCCCGCCAGGACCACGAGCGGGGGCCTGCGCACCACGGTGTCGACCAGGGACTTGGCGTCGGGGTGATGCCGGGAGGCCCAGGCCGCCAAGCCGCCAGGATTGACCAGCAGGCTCAGGACCTTGGTCAGGCGATCCTTCTGCTCGTCGAGGCCCACCAGGCGGCCAAGGCGTTCCTGGGGCTCGAAGTCCGGATAGGCGATCCGGCGTTCGAACAGTTCGTCGAGAGGGGGCTTGTTGTTCATCAGAAGCTCCGAACGCTGGCGCGGTCGAGGGCGCGACCGCCTGCGGAATAGGTTCGATCCTGGGAGAGGTAGCCGCTGATCGTCGGCTCGGGCGCGCCGTTGCGGCTGAACGGAAGGCCGGCCTCGAAGGCGGTCTGCTGGGCCGACGTCAAGGCGTGCCACGTGTCGCTGCAGACCAGATAGCTCGAAAACGCCGCGCCGACGATATTGGCCCCGGGACGAATGCGGCCAGGATCGTCGTCGCCAGCCGCGCCCTCGGCCAAGTCCCGGGCAGTGTAGCGGATGGTCGGTTCGATCCAGGCGCCGTTGCGCTTAAAACCGTAGGTGACCTCCTTGAGGTAACCGGCCTTCATCAGTTCGGTGGCCTCGAGTTCGAACTGGGCGATACGCGTGTCGGTGGGCGATCCGTAGAGGCGCTGGATGCGCTTGAGATCGGTCGCGACCTTCGCGGCCATGTGGCGGGCGTGGGTGACCGTGAAGGTCACCGTCTCCGTATAGCTGCTGCTGTAGGACATCGGGCGCCTCAGACCTGGAACTGCGAGCCGAAGACCTTTTGCCAGTAGGCGACGGTCAGTTGCTTGGTGGGGGCGTAGAGCGCCGCGTCGATGGCGTCGCTGGCATCCAGGGCGGCCTCGACGATGTCGGCCGCCTGGGCCGCCGCGTAGAGGCGGGCAACGTTGTTGTCGGCGTTGACCGGATCGATGATGCGGACCGGTCCGGCATGCGCGGGAACGGTCCTGGCGGCGTAGTAGTCGGTGAAGACGATCTGCTCGTTGAGCCCGCTGCGCGCGAGATATGTGAAGAAGTGCTGCAGGGCCTCGGGATAGTCCGACAGGTCCAGCCCGTCGTCGCACAGCTTGGCCATGATCATCTCGATCATGAAGCTCTTGAAGCGGAAACCCGGGCGCTCGGCCTTCTGCAGGCGCGCCCAGAACTTCACGAGCCGCACGACCTGCGCGAAGTCGATCGGCTGGGCCTGCTTGCGCTTCTTGGCGAACTCAAGATGGCGCGGAATGCTGGTCCTCAGGAACGAGCCGTCGTCCTGGCTGACCAGATTGCCGTACCAGTCCGGGTCGCCGTCGTAGAGGATCGGCACGATGTCCACGTCCAGGCCGGTTCCCTTGAACGACACGGTGACGCTGTAGGTCTGGGGCTTGACCTGGTCGGGCGTGAAGTTGGGGAAGGCCTTGCGCAGCCGCTCCGCCAGATAGAGCAGAAGGGCGTCGATCTGCTGGGGAGCGTTGGCACCGCTGATGTAACAGGCCACGTCGATATCGTTGAGCGAGCGCAACGCGGTGCCCTTGGCCAGGCTTCCCGACAGCAGCATCTTCTTGAGCGTGAAGTCGGGATGTTCGAACAGGTAGTTCTCGAGCTTGTCGCGCAGCCGCTTGGCCTGGGCGCGGTACTCGTCGGCCTTGTCCTTGGGGAGGTTGACCCTGTTCTGCGCGAAGCTGACGAGGTCCTTGTGATCTACATGGTCGCGTGACACGCGCCGCTCCTATCAAAGCTTGATCTGACAAGCTGTTGCTGAGGGTCTTCGTGCACGATGGCCGCCGTCGCCGGGTTGTGTCGGCGCGGCCTGCTGGCCTATGGTCGGCCATCGGCTTGTACGAGTCGATTGTGGGGGAGAGGCAGCGTGCTTTGGACCGGCAAGTCGGGCTGCTGTCCTCTCCTCCGAGAACCTGATCTGGTCTAGGTCAAACCTACCCCCATATCTGACGCCCTCGTCCGTCGACGGACGATCAAGGTGTGGTTGCCGTGTGCGCTGGTCGGAAATGTCGGCCATGGGTACGACGGAAACGGTCGTACAAGCGCGACTATGCCGTGAGTCGCGAGGAAGGCCATCGGTTTTTTAACGACCTGTTCATTCTCTCGCGATTCGACCAGGGTTGCTAGATGTTGGGGTGTCCCCGCCGTCCATCGCAACAGACGGTAGTCCGCTAGTCGGCGCCGTCCCGCCCGTCCGGCTCCTTGGCGACGCCCTTGAACGGCTTGCCGTCGTCCTTGACCTGCATCAGCTGGCCCGTTCCCTCGTCGCGCTTTTGCCAAAGGCCGTCCGGACGCTGGAACTGGGTTCGGCCCTTCACCGCCCCCCGCCGAAAGCCCTCACCGGTATTCTTTGCCATGGCCCCCTCCTTTCAATCCGGAGAGAGAACGTGGTTATCAAGCCCGTGCGCGGCAACGGCGGCGATGCGCGAAGATCAGTTGTGTTGCGTGTTCGACACAGGGGACGCGTGTGGCTTGGGTTCGCCGCCGCTCTGGTGAGCGGGTGCGCTCAGCAACCTGATGCGCCGCGCGACCGAGACGGCGTCGCTAAGCACGCACCTGCACGCGCTGACGCAGGCGTTCGTAAAGCTGAATGTCGGCCTCGTGCGCGAGCTCGACCGTCACGGCGAAGCTTTGACGCGCGATCGCCGCCCAGCCGGCGCTGCAACGAACGACCAGATAGTAGGCGTCGCCATAAGCGGCGACATCGCGCGCGAAGGTGATCGTCGCCGATTGCAACGTGGATTTCTCACGCGCCGTCGAACTGGGCGAGAGCTTGCAGTCGTAACGCGCGGCGATGTCGGGGAAGGGGCCCTCCGCGGGCGCTCGCTTGCGATAGTGCTCGAAGATCAGGTCCGGGTCACACCCTCTGATCAGCCGAAAGCCGATGCTGACGCCGGCATAGTCGCGCCGGCTGTGGCGAACGGGCGGATCATAGGCCAGGCTGACCCGGATGCTGCGTCGCCCGGCGGTGGCTTGGTAGGCCGCGGGAATGGGGATCTGGTAGACGGCGAAATGATCGACGGCCAGCTCGTCCTCGGCGTAGAGCACCACCCGGGCGTCGTCGGAGAACATCGCGTGCTCTAGGTCAGCCTGGCCGTGCCCGCACACCGCGTTGATGGCTGGCTGACCCAATCCTTGCAGGCGGGCGACCAACTCCGGAGGGGGCTGGGCGCTGCCCGCCAGCAGGGCGCGCACGAGATTGGCCGAAGCCTCGGGAAAACGCGCCAGGATCTGGCTGGCCTTGTAGGCGACCAGCGGGGCCGCGAAGGAGGTCCCGGAATTGCCGCAGAACAGCTGGTCGATGAACCGATGGTGCAGGGACAGGACACCGGCCTCTGGAACGTCGTCACCACCCCTCAGACGCCCAACGATGGGGTCGAAGATCAAGGTTCCGCCGACATCGATCAGGTCGGGCTTGAGCGCGCCGCCGATTCCCGGGCCCACCCGGGAAAAAGGCGAGGGCTCCCCTGCGGCCGTGATCGGGCGAACGCCGACATTGCCCGCGACCCTGGCCCCGACCCCATGTCCGTGCGCCAGGGCGCCGACGGTGATGACGTTCATCGCACCGGCCGGTTCGCACAGGCGGTTGGCCGGCTCCATCAAGTAGGCCGGGTATTCGGTGACGGCTTGTTCGATACGATTGCCGGTTCGCGGAGGCCGGTTTCCGGCCGAGACCACGATGATCACATCGAGTTCGGCCACCAACTCGTCCAGCGTGGCGGCCCAGGGGCCCACCTTGCCGCCGTCATAGATCTTCTTGCGATCGCCCAGCGCAATCACGAAGATCCGGCATCCGAACTGCGCGTGCAGGCGCGTGATCGCTTCGCGCATCAGGCCGGGGGTCAGCTTTCGGTCGGGAAACTGCCCCCACTCATCGAGGATCTTGGCCGAACACAGGCGCGCGCCGCGATCGAGCGTGCCGTTTTCCAGCTGTCCGCGCAGATCGCCAAACACCGAGACCCCGGCGACGCGCGTCCCATGGCCCCATTCATCCGCCAGGCCCAGACTGTCGGGTACGCTGATCGCGCCGACCAAGATATCTTCGATCAGCGGGTGGGCGTTGATCCCGCTATCGATCACTCCGATCAGCGGCGCGTCGGAATCGACCGGGCCAAGGGGCGGCAGCTGTGCCAGTTCCAGGTCCAGCACCGCGCCGGTGGTCAGGTCGGGAGACGGGGGCAGGTCCAACTCCGCCACGTCTTCAAGGCCAAGAAGGGTGGCGATGACCGCGCCGCTGCACCTGAGGCGCAGCATGCTTATCGAGGGGCCGACATACCGATCGAAAGTCTCGCCGCCGCGCGCGTCGACATAGTCAGCGATCTGTTCGAGCTTGCGAAGCCGAACTTCGCGCCGGCCAAGGTCCCATAGCTCAAGGTCGATCGTATAGGCCGTGTCGACCTCGAAATCCGTCGGCTCAGCAAAGCCTTCCTCGCGAGCGCGGATGCCGATGCGGTCTTTCGGGGCGATGGCCGAGATCGACTCGATGCCGCCGATAAACGCGGCATAGGGCGGATTGATCTGGCCCGCCGGGACCCCGCCGCCGTAGGCCGCCAGGCGCGCGCGGAAGTCGGCCATGTCGTCGCGGGACGAAAACAGGACCAGCGTGCGATCCTCGTCGCTCGACAGGACCGTCAGGCCGAGCGCATTCCACTGATCTTCCTGCGGCGCTCCTGTCATCTGGACCCGCAGGATCAGGGAAGGATCGACGAACTCCGGGCGGCGTCGCGCCTGTTGGCTGGAGACCGCGGTGTCGAGTTCCTGTTGCAGCCGCCGGCCATGGTCTGCAGGGTCCCGAGGCGCCAACGGCCCGCCACCCCCGGTCTTACGTCGCTCAAATCGTTCGGGCAGACGCAAAAGCTGGAGGTGTTCGTAACGGGCCATGGGTGGCGATCAGCTCGACTTCGTCAGGCGGCGGTCACCCTTCTGGCGGCGCAAGCCGTCGCTGAGGGCTTGGCGGAAATCCCTGTCTTCGACCCGTTTACGGCCATCGATCACGGCCGCCTTGATCGCCTGCACGCAGATGCGGTCGATTTCGGCATAGGCGTAACCGACCAGGCCCGCGGCGTGCGACACCGGATCGAAGCTGGTGCTCACGTTCTTGAATTTCTCGCGCAGGAACCGCTCGACCATGTGCTGGTCCGGCTTGTCGAACCAGACGACCTCGTCAAATCGTCGCCAGATGGCCGGATCGAGCGAGGCGTCGAGATTGGTCGCGGCGACTAGGAAGCCCTTGGGCTGGATGCGGTCGATGAAGATCAGCAGGCTGTTGACCACGCGCCGCAGCTCGTTGTGCTCGCCAGCCTCGTCGCGCGCACGAGCCAGGGCGTCGAACTCGTCGAAGAAAAGCACGCACGCCTGCTTGCGGGCGAACTCGAAAAGCTTGCGCACATTGGCGGCGGTCTCACCCAGATAGGACGAGATGAGCCGGTCGAGTTTGACGACGTAGAGCGGTAGGCCCAGCTCGGCGGCGAAGATCTCGGCGCACAAGGTTTTGCCGCACCCGGGTGGGCCGCAGAACAACAGCTTGGAGCGCACGCTAAGGCCCCGCCGGCGGATCTCGTCGGCTTTGCGAAATTCCTTCATCAGGCCGACGAACACGGCGGTGTTCTCGGCGCTGAGGATGATATCCTGCTTGGTGTGGCTCGGCTCGATCAGTTCGATGAAGTCGCCGGCGGCTTCGGGGAACGGGATCAGCGGCGCCAAACCCTTGGGCTTGGGCGGGCGCGAGGGCGCAGCCTCAAGGGTTCGCCGCAAGGTGCGGGCGAGGGCCAGGTTATTCTTCTTTTCCTCTTCGCCGATGATCTGCTCGGCAACGGCCCGGAACTCCTCGTCCCGACCGTAGCTCGCCAGCAGTTTCTTCATCAGCTCGCCGCGTGCCATGGCTTGTCTTCGTCTCCTTCGTGCCAACCATAGTCGTCGACGCCGATCTTGCCCATGCGCCAGCAAGTCGCCGTCGCCGATGCTCGCTCGATTCTCGCCAATTGGCTTGGCCAAGGATCATCGGGATGATTGGCAAAGTGTGTGCTAGCGAACCTGGCCAACCTGGCGGGCGCCTGATCCACGCTATAATTTGAGTTAACGTCGAGAACGGTCGTAGGCCTTGATAGTCGCAGCGCTCAACTCGGCGTTTCGGAGGTTAAATGGGCGGGGCCGGCTTTTTCGAGTTGGGCGCTGAATGACCGATTCCTGTAGGTGGGCTTAAAGTCTGTTTTTGGCGCCACCTTCGGGTCGGCCGAGCAGAATGGAAGGAGTTGAGACCGACACGTCACCTAAGGTGAAGTCGAGCAGCTCGGGGGGGCAAGCCAAAGTCGGCATGCATCGCGCCAACCATCAGGCCTCCTTGCGGTGCAACAGGGTGGAGAGCGCGAAGCGCCGCAGCCCGGAGGAGTCGAAGTGCTTCGCGCTGAGGGTCATTCCCGCGCCGGCTGGGGGTTCTTCGTAGTGAAAGCCGCTGACGCCGACGACGTCGAATCCATGATCGGCCGCAATGCTGGCGACGATTTCGGCCCACCTCAGGCGCTCGTCCTCCATATCGCCCGCCCCACGCTGGACGATCTGAAGGAAGCCGCCCGGCCGCAACCGCTTGGCGGCAAGCTCGAGCACTCGATCCTCCAGGGCCTCGCGGAGATCCAAGTCGCTTTTCGCGCCAATGTCGTGGGCCACCTTGGTCAGCACCCGGCCCTTGTGGACGCCAGAGAACCACATCGTGACCGCGTCGAGGGGGCCGACCTGGTCGAGCCAGGCCTGAAGGGCCGCATCAGGTAGCATCATGTCTGATTGGATTAGGACGATCTTGCCGCTGACAGTCAGCGGAGACGCCGACGGTTCCGACCCGATCCGATCCTTCAGCAGCTTCTTGAGCTTAAGGCGCGGCGACGCGACAGCTTCGACCGGCAATTGAAGCCACTCTGCTGCCGCAGCCAGGCAACTGGGGTTTTCGTCGATGCCGATGATCAGTCGGTCTGGGCCGCCGACGGCGTCCGCCAAGGCATGAAGCCCCTGACCGAGCCCACACCCAACGTCCAGAACGCGGCGGACTTCGGTTGCGGCCGCAAGCTCCGCAGCCAAGGTTTGGTAGAGGCCTTGCGCTTGATAGTGCGCCGCGTTTACCGCCCAGTCCTCAGCGTACATGGTTTGGCCGACCACCACCCCTTTCAGCGGCGGCGGGCCAAAGATCAGGCCATGGCAATCACGATAGAGCCGGCCACTGTTGCAGCCACACGGGTCGTCAGGCTTGTAGGCGGGCATGGGCGTCACTCGAATTCGGAACCTCGTCTCCGTCCGCCCATAGATAGGCGCTCGACCGGCGACCGGCAGGACATACGGTCCCGCTCATCATCTTTAGCGGTCAAAGTGCTAGGCAGCCTCCACCGAACGTCGCCTTCATGGAGGTGCGTCAACGGCAGCAATTGGCGCGAGCTAGCCGGTCATTCGGACCCACGTTCCGACAGGGCGGAGCGGGGCAGGGCGGTCGACGGAGCTAGGGAAAGAGACTCGCGACATCGTCGTTTGCGAGATGGGAGGTCTATCGCAGGGCGGCGCGTGTCGGTTTGACCCCGCCTGCGCGCAGATCCGCGATTGTCGGAAGGCCGTCGACCGCCATCAGCAGGTCCAACTCGGCCAGAATGCACTTGAGGACGTGGGCGACGCCTTCAGCGCCGCCGAGGGCCAAGCCATAGGCATAGGGGCGGCCGATGCCGACGGCGGCGGCGCCCATCGCCAGGGCGTTGGCGACGTCGGAACCGGAGCGAACGCCGGAGTCGAAGAGGACCGGCGCGTCGCCGCTGGCGGCGACCACATTGGGCAGCATGTCGATGGCGGCGAGACCACCATTCGCCTGCCGGCCGCCATGATTGGAGCAGAAGATCGCGTCGATCCCAAGGTCGACTGCGTGGCGGGCGTCATCGGCGTGGCAGATGCCCTTCAAGACGATCGGCAGGCGGGTGGCTTCGCGCAGCCAGGTAAGATCGTCCCAGGTCAAGGTCTTGCCGAAGGTGGACGCCCAGGTCCCGATGGCGGCGGGCAGGTCCTCGGCGACAGGCTTTTGCAGCATCGCCTGGCAGCGCGGGTCGCAGAAGTAGTTCTGCAGCACGTGGCCCCGCAGCTGAGGAAAGTTGGCGTCGTTGAGGTCCCTGGGGCGCCATCCGGTCACCCAGGTGTCGAGGGTGACGACCAGGGCCTTGTAGCCGGCGGCTTCGGCGCGGCTGATCAGGCTGAGCGCAAGATCCCGGTCACGCGGTGTGTAGAGCTGGAAGAAGCCGGGCGTGTCGCCAAGCTCGGCGGCGACGGCTTCGAGGGGATCGTTGGCTAGGGTCGACGCCATGACCGGCACCCCCGTCATCCGCGACGCTCGGGCGGCGGCGAGGTCGCTGTGACCGTCCTGGGCGCACATGCCGATTACGCCGATGGGGCTCATGAAGATCGGTGTCGGCAGCTTCAACCCGAAGAGATCTATCGATAGGTCGCGACGGGTGGTGTCGACCAGCATCCGCGGCGTCAGCCCCCAGTCGTGGAAGGCCTCGCTGTTGCGGCGTTGGGTGAACTCATCGCCGCAGCCGTCCTGCACGTAGCTGAGAACGTCGGGCGAGAGGGCTGCGGCCGCGCGAGCTTCTAGGGTCGGGCAATCGACGGGGAGCTTCGGCTTCACGCCGCGCAAGCCCAGGCCATAGATCTCGTTCTGGTAAGTCGCCAAAATGCGGCACGCCCGTGCTCCCTTGCTCGGCCCGCTCTGCGGCGCGGCTCGTCGGGCACCTTAGCGCGTTATCTGTGGACGTCAGCCCATCTCAAACAAATGTTTGGCGTGGTTGGTCATGCTGTGAGATCGGCGCGTGGGCGCCTCAGCCGACGCGCTTGTGACCCCAACTGCTCATCTTGTCGTGACGGGCGACGCGCCAGGCAGCTTCGTCAACTTCAACTGCGCCCCACCCGAACTCGACCTCGAACCCCGATGGCGTGCGCGCATAGAACGACACCATCTGGTCATTGGTGTGCCGGCCCAGCGTCTGGACTAGGGGCGCCTTGGCCCGTTCGACGCGATCGAGCGCGAACCCGACCTCGTCAAGCGTCCGGGCTTGGATCATGAAATGATGCATGCGCTTGGGTGCGGGGAAGGGCAGGGGCACGAGCGCCAGGGTGTGGTGGCGCGGATTACAGTGGAAGAACTCCAGGTCGATGGCCATGTCCGGCGTCAGGGACATGCGGATGATGTCGGACAGGGCAAAGCCCAGGACCTCGCAGTAGAAGGCGCGCGCCGCGGCGATGTCCTGGGCGGTCAGGACGATGTGGCCCAGACCCTGGCCGCCGGTGACGAACCCGCTGACCCCGACGGTCGAGGCGAACGGCCGCTCGGTACGCAGCGTCGGCCCATAGTAGACTTCCACGGCCAGCCCCTCGGGATCGACACAACTGATCAGTCCCGTGACCTGGCGCTCGGCCAGTCGCTCCGCGCCGCCCCGCTCGACGGTGACACTCTGGGCTTCCAGACGCGCGGCTACGGCGTCCAGGTGCGCGGCGTCGGCGACCTCGAAACCAGCAAGGACGATGTCGTCCTTGTCGCCCTGGCTGATCGCGATGCGCCAGGCCAGGTCATCGAGGCGGAAGCGCAGATCGCCCGCCGGCCCGTCGACGGCCATCATTCCGAGGATGTCGCTACCGTACGTGCGCCAGGCTTCGAGGTCGGACACCTCGAACCCCACATAGCCTAAGTTCGCGACGCTCATCGGCGCTTCCCTTCTCTGATCATGATACTCAAAAAGCAGGCGGCGGGATCACGCCCGCCGCCCCTTCGAGGTAGGGCCTAGAACTGCTTGGTGATGCTGACGCCGTAGGTGCGCGGGTCGGTGAAGAACCCGTTCCGGAACAGCGCCGAGTCCGACAGATAGAGGTCGGTGACGGCCGTCTCGTTCGTGGCGTTCTTGACGTAGGCCTCGATCGTCAGGCCCTTGGGCTTATTGGCCACGACCACGGAGAGGTTGACGTTCTCCCAGCCTTTCAGACGGTCGGCCTCGGTGTTGTAGACCCGCGCGAACGTGCGGCTCTGGCGGTAGTAGTCGCCGCGCAATGACATCGACCAGTCGTTGGGCAGGACCCAGTCGTACTGCGCGCCGAGCGAGGTGGTCATGCGCGGGGCGTTGGGCAGCTCCTTGCCCTCCAGCTGCGTCGCGAAGCCTTCGCTGGCCGCGGCGTTGTTGCAGATCGTCAGCAGGGCGGTGACCGGCTGGGCGCCGGAATTGATCGCCGCGAGATAGCTGGCGATCAGCGCGGTCGGCGCCACGCAGGTCTGACCGTTGGACGCCTTGGCCACGGCATAGGCTGTGTTGCCGGCCGTGCGGTTGAAGGTGTCGATCGAGCTGCCGGTCTTGATCTTGGTGTCGAGCAAACCGACCGTACCGTTCAAGCGCAGCGGCCTACGCGGCTTCCAGACGAACTCCAGTTCCGCGCCCTTGACCTCGGCGTCGACGTTCTCGACCACCGACTGGCGGTTGGCGACCTTGGCCACCTGATAGTTCTTGTAGTCGTAATAGAAGGCCGTGGCGTTCAGCTGCAGCGAGCCGCCGAGCAGGGTGTTCTTGGTCCCCAGCTCGAACGCGTTGACGAACTCCGGCGCGAACGTGGCCTTGGTTCCGGCGAAGCCGACCGCCGAAGGCGGGTTCACGCCGCCGCCCTTATAGCCCTTGGAATAGAAGGCGTAGAGCAGGGTGTCGTCCGTGAAGTCCAGGTGCGCCTTGTAGTCGAAGCCCAGCCGGCCGGTGACTTCCTTGAAGTCTGCCTTTTGCTGGGCGGGCGTCCCAATGGGATAGCCGCTGCCAGCGATCAAGGTCTCGGATGGGATGTTGTCGACCGTCTTGCTGTCGTGGGTCCAACGCAGGCCCAGGGTGAATTTGAGGTCCTGGGTGGCCTGGTAATAGGCCTCGCCGAACACGGCGCTGGCCTTCAGGTGATAGGGCTGGCGCGACAAAAAGTAGTTGTGGCCCGTGCCGTCGGGCTGGGTGTTGGGGTCGATATAGATGCAGGTCGTTGAGGTGGCCGGACAGGCTGCGCCGCCGTTGCGGGCCGCCGCCAGGGCGGTGATGCCGTTGGAGATGACCTGGTAGGCGGTGTCGGTTTTGTAGTCGACGTAGATGCCGCCGACATTGAAGTTGAAGGGGCCCGAGAAGGACGACTGCAGCCGCAGCTCCTGAGTCCATTGTTTGAAGTTGCCGCTGGAGATGTCGTAGGTGGCCAAACGGTTGTAGGCGCCGATCTGCGGGTCGTTGAACACCCCGCCTGGAGACAGCGCCGTGGTGTTGAACACGCCAGTCGGTTGGGCTCGCGTGTAGTCCTCCGACGAGTAGACGTCATAGGTGCTGTAGGACGTCAGGGACGTGAATTTCAGGTCGTCGCTGAGCTGATAGTGCAGGTTCAGCTCGGCCACGTCGTTCTTGGCGCGGTACCTCGGATCGAAGCGAGACTCGATGTCACGCACGTTCGGCGTCTGCATCTTGCCCGCATAGGGATCGCTGGCGATCAGGCCGGCGGCCAGCGCCGTGATACCTTCCAGCGAGGCCAGGTAGTTGGGCGTGCCCAGCGCCTTGTCCGCATAGATCGAGGTGGCCGAGCAGCCCTGGCTCAAAAGTCCGCGCTCGATACCGGCCAAGGCCGCGTTGGACGACACCGCCACGCCCCCGACATTGGTGGGGCCCTCGTCCTTGGTGCAGTACATCTTGCCGATCCGCGAGCGGCGGTCGTTTTCCTTGAAGTGCTCCCACATCAAGGTCGCGCCGAACTTGTCGTTCGGATCGAATGCCAGGGTTCCGCGCACCGAATAGAGGTCGCGATTGTCGACGTCGGAGCCGGTGGTCAGGTTGGTCCCGAAGCCGTCGCGCTTCAGATAGGAGCCGGCCACGCGCAGGGCAAACATCTCGCCCAGCGGGAGGTTGATCATCGCCCGGGCCTTGCGGGCGTTGTAGTCGCCGATCTCGCCTCGCACCATCGCCTGGAAGTCGTGAGTGGGCTTGGCGGTGATGATGTTGACCACGCCGCCAGTGGCGTTACGGCCATAGAGCGTGCCCTGCGGGCCGCGCAGCACTTCCACCCGCTCGACGTCATAGAACTCCGCTTCGAACAGGCTGTTGGCCGTGAGCGGAGCGTTGTTGAGGTGGATGCCGGTGGCCGTGTCGCCGGAGGCCGCGTTCAGCTTGGAGCCAATGCCGCGGATCTGGAAGTTGTAGCCGATGGTGTTGGACTTGGAGAACGTGACGTTCGGAATGGCCAGCTGCAGGTTGGAGCCGCCGTCGATCTTCTGGCGCTCCAGCGCGCCTTGGCTGAACGCCGAGACCGCGATCGGCACGTTCTGCAGCGACTCTTCACGCTTCTGAGCGGTGACCACCACCTCTTCAATGACGGTGCTGGGATTAGCGCTCGGCTGCCGGGCTTCGGCATGGGTCGCGAAGGCGGCGGCGCAGACACCGGCAGCCAGCATCAAGCGCAAGGATAGGCCTTGTGACATCGTTTCCCCCTCTAGCCATCGCGCCAGAAGGCGACGTGGCCGGCTCTCTGGCCGGATTGATGAGCGCGGCGTCGGTGCGCCGCTGACCTCATGCTGCGTCGGGAGAGGCGGAGGGGATCAGTCGATAATCCATATGCACCCATCGACCCGGCTGATGGATCGCCGTTCGGCCGTGTTCACCTATCGACCGGACCGAAGGCTGGCTGTGTGAAATCGATTTGCGGGATGGGCCGCGACCCCGGCGTCTGGAGAAAAATCCAGGAGGACCGGGAAGATCATGAGCACGACCCTGCCCAGCCACTTCGCCGACGCCGGCGCGCGCAAGATCCACTACCACGTCACCGGTGAGGGCCCGGCCGTGATGTTGCTGCACGGGGGCGGCCCGGGCGCTGCGGGCCTGAGCAACTACAGCCGCAACGTCGAGGCGCTCGGCAAACGCTACACCGTCTACATCCCCGACCTGCCGGGTTATGGCCAGTCGACCAAAGGTCTGAACATGGCCGATCCGTTCGGCGATATCGCCGACGGGCTGGCGGCCTTCATGGACGCCATCGACCTGCCCAAGGCTCACCTTGTCGGCAATTCGCTGGGTGGCGCTGCGGCGCTACGCCTGGCTCTCGACCATCCCGAGCGCGCCGATCGCCTGGTGCTGATGGGGCCGGGTGGCGGCCAGGCTCTGTTCACGCCCACGCCGACCAACGCCCTGATGCAGCTGCTGACCTACTACCACGGTGAAGGGCCCACCGAGGCCAAGCTGAAAGCCTTCATCCAACAGCTGGTCTTCAGTCCGGGCGAGATTACCGACGAGACCATCCGCGAACGTCTGGCCACTAGCGCCGCGGCCGACATCCTGGCGGCCCCGCCGTTGCGCCTCGCCCCGGAAGCGGCCATGGCGCCGGTGCTGTGGCGTGATCCGCGGCTGCCGGGGCTCAAGGCGCCGACCCTGATCCTCTGGGGCATGGACGATCGGGTGAACCCGGTCGATGGCGGCTTCGTGTTCCTGAAGTCGATCCCTGGCGCGGAGATGCACCTTTTCACCGGCTGTGGCCACTGGGTGCAGTGGGAAAAAGCCGAGGCGTTCAACGCCCTGGTCGCCGAATTCCTGTCGCGCTGATCCATCGATCCAGCTGATGCCTGGGTTACAAACTATCGATTTTCCAAAGGTCCAGGGTGAGGCCATTCAAGAGCCCGAGCATCCCGGGGAGGGTACATGACGATCGAGCTGGCCTCTACGATCGAGGCGGTCGCCGACACGCTATTCGAGGCGCGGGCGAACGCTCGCGCTATCGAACCGGTCCGTCACAGGCTGCCGGCCAAGGACATCGAAGCCGCCTACGCCATCCAGCAGCGTAACGTCGGCCGTCACCAAGCCGCTGGCGCGCGGATCGTCGGCCGCAAGATCGGCCTGACCTCGAGCGCTGTCCAAGCGCAGCTGGGTGTCGACCAGCCCGATTTCGGAGTGCTGTTCGATTTCATGGCCCACCACGGCGATGAGGTCGACCTGTCGCTGAAGGACCTGATCTCGCCGCGTATCGAGGCCGAGATCGCCTTCGTCCTGGGGCGCGACATCCTCCAGCCGGACCTGAGCCGCGAGGATCTCGAAGCGTCCATCCAGGGCGTGGCCGCTTCGGCCGAGATCGTCGACAGCGCCATCGCTGGCTGGGACATCGATATCGTCGACACCGTCGCCGACAACGCTTCCAGCGGCGCCTTCGTGCTGGGCCACGTCGAGCCGTTCGTATCGGGTCGCGATCTTCGCTCGCCGACCATGCGTCTGCTCAAGGACGGCGAGCTGGCCGCCAGCGGTAGTGGCGCAGCCAGTCTCGGCGACCCGATCATCGCCCTGGCCTGGCTGGCCGACACCGCCGTCTGGCTCGGCGCGCCACTACGGGCCGGCGACATCATCCTGGCTGGCGCCCTGGGAAAGATGATCCCGCTGGAGCCCGGCCTTCACACCATCGAGATCGACGGCTTCTCGCCGCTGGTCATCACCGCGAGGGCGGCATGAGCAAGACCAAGGTGGCCATCATCGGCTCGGGCAATATCGGCACCGACCTGATGATCAAGGTGATGCGCCTGTCCAAGACGCTGGATATGGGCGCCTTCGTCGGCATCGATCCGGAGTCGGACGGGCTCAGGCGCGCCGAGCGCCTGGGTGTGCCGATTACTGCGGGCGGCATCGACGGCCTCGTGGCCATGCCGAACTTTCCTGAAATCGCCATCGTCTTCGACGCCACCAGCGCCGGGGCTCACAAGCACCATGACGCGGTGCTGCAGGCCCACGGCAAGCAGGTGATCGATCTCACCCCTGCCGCGATCGGTCCGTACACGGTGCCGCCGATCAATGGTTCGGCCAATCTGGCGGCGACCAACGTCAACATGGTCACCTGTGGCGGCCAGGCGACGATCCCGATGGTCGCGGCTGTCGGGCGCGTCTCCAAGGTCCACTACGGTGAGATCATCGCCTCGATCGCCAGCAAGTCGGCAGGGCCCGGCACGCGCGCCAACATTGACGAGTTCACCGAGACCACGTCGCGGGCCATCGAAACGGTCGGCGGCGCCACACGCGGCAAGGCGATCATCGTGCTGAACCCGGCCGAGCCGCCGCTGATCATGCGCGATACGGTCTACTGCCTCTGCGACGACGCCGACACCGCCGCCATCGAGGCCTCGGTTGAGGCCATGGTCGCGGAGGTCCAAACCTACGTGCCCGGCTATCGCCTCAAGCAGAAGGTTCAGTTCGAGCGCCTGGGCGACAACGCGCCGCTGTTCATCCCGGAAATGGAGCGCAGCTTCACCGGCCTGAAGGTGACCATCTTCCTCGAGGTGGAAGGGGCGGCCCACTACCTGCCGGCCTATGCCGGCAATCTCGACATCATGACGTCGGCGGCGCTGAAGACGGCCGAAGCCATCGTCGCGCACCGCGCTCAGAAAGTCGCCTGAGATGACCGACAAGAAGCTCCCCAACCCGAAGCTATATGTCCAGGACGTCACCCTGCGCGATGGCATGCACGCGATCCGCCACAGGTACGATCTCGACCAGGTGCGGGCCATCGCCAAGGCCCTGGATGAGGCCAAGGTCGACGCCATCGAGGTCGCGCACGGCGATGGCCTGTCGGGCTCGTCGTTCAACTACGGTTTTGGCGCCTGCACCGACTGGGCCTGGATCGAGGCGGTGGCCGAGGTGATTTCCCACGCCAAACTGACGACCCTGCTGCTGCCGGGCATCGGCACCGTGCATGACCTCAAGCGCGCCTACGCGTTGGGCGTGCGTTCGGTGCGGGTGGCCACCCACTGCACAGAGGCCGACGTCTCCAAGCAGCACATCGAGTACGCCCGGAGCCTGGGCATGGACGTGTCGGGCTTCTTGATGATGAGCCACATGAGCCCGCCCGAGGCGCTGGCCCAGCAGGCGCTGCTGATGGAAAGCTATGGCGCCCACTGCGTCTACATCACCGACAGCGGCGGGGCGATGACCATGGACGACGTGGCCGCCCGCGCCCAGGCCTATGACCGAGTTCTCAAGCCCGAGACCGAGCGCGGGATCCACGCCCACCACAACCTGTCCCTGGGCGTGGCCAATTCGATCGCCGCCGTCCAGAACGGCGCGATCCGCGTCGACGCCTCGCTTGCGGGCATGGGGGCAGGGGCCGGCAACGCCCCGCTGGAGGTCTTCATCGCCGCCGCCGAAGTCTACGGCTGGAACCACGGCTGCGACCTCTTCAAGCTGATGGACGCGGCCGAGGACCTGGTGCGCCCGCTGCAGGACCGTCCGGTTCGCGTCGATCGCGAGACCCTGAGTCTGGGCTATGCCGGCGTCTACTCGTCGTTCCTGCGGCATGCCGAGAAGGCCGCCGCCGACCACGGCCTGGACGTGCGCACCATCCTCTTGGAACTGGGCAAGCGCCGCATGGTCGGCGGCCAGGAAGACATGATCGTCGACGTGGCCCTCGACCTGGCCGCCGCTCGCCAAAAAGCCGCGAACCAAGGAGGGATGGCATGATCCGCCCCGTCGCCACCGATGTCGTCGTCGGCCAGCGGACCATCCGCGTCAACCAGATCGGGGCGGGACCGCCGATCCTGATGCTGCACGGCGGCGGCCCCGGCGCGACGGGGCTGTCGAACTATTCCCGCAACATCGAGGCGCTGGCCAAGTCCTTCCGCCTGCTGATCCCCGACATGCCCGGCTATGGCGCTTCCACCAAGGGCGTCAGCCGCTCCGATCCGTTCGGGGATCTGGCCGGTGCGATGTTTGGGTTGATGGACGTGCTGAAGATCCCGCGCGCGCACGTCATCGGCAATTCCCTGGGCGGAGCCTGCGGTCTGCGCATGGCCATCGATCGGCCCGACCGGGTCGGGGCGCTGGTGCTGATGGGGCCAGGCGGGGTGGATTCCACCCGCAGCCTGCCGACCAAGGGCCTGCAGAAGCTTCTCAACTACTACAAGGGCGATGGCCCGAGTCTGGAGAAGCTGCGCGCCTTCATCGACGATCTGGTCTACGAGCCGGCGCTGGTTCCCGACGCCCTGCTCAACGAGCGCTACCAGGCCAGTATTGACCCGCAGACCGTGGCCAGCCCGCCGCTCCTGCGGCCCAAGGGGTTCAAGCTCCGCGATATTGACTTCACGCGCGACCCGCGCCTGGCCGCGGTCGCCAATTCTGTCCTCATCCTCTGGGGGATCGAGGACCGCGTCAATCGCGCCAGTGGCGGCCGCTCACTCCTGCGCCGGCTGCCCAACGCCGACCTTCATCTCTTCAGCCGCACGGGCCACTGGGTCCAGTGGGAGCGCGCCGAGGAGTTCAACGCCATCACCCTGGCCTTCCTGGGCCAGCGCGCCTTCAAGGATCGATGATCATGACGCCGTCTCACACCTCTTCGATCGTCGTCGCCGGCGCGGGTCCCGTCGGGATGTCGACGGCCATCGCTCTGGCCCTGCGCGGGGTCGACGTGCTCATCGTCGAACCGCGGGCCGCCGGTGCGCCGCCCAGCGCCAAGTGCAACACGGTTGCGGCCCGGACGATGGAGATCTTTCGCCAGTTCGGTGTTGCCGACGCGGTCCGCGCCGCCGGCCTGCCCGACGACTACCCGACCGACACCATCTACTGCACCAGCATCAGCGGTCCGGAGCTGACGCGCCTGACCATGCCGGCGCGCAACGAACGCGAAAAGCCTGGTTTCCTCGACAGCGCCTGGCGCACGCCCGAGCCGATGGTGCGGGTCAGCCAGCTCTTCCTGGAGCCGATCCTGTTCGAGCGGGTCAAGCGCACGCCTGAAATCACCGTGCTCAACGAGACCGCCGTCGAGCGTTACGAGCAGGACGAGGACGGGGTCACCGTCCACTGTCGCCGCCAGCCCGATGGCGAGGCCTTTACCATCCGCACCCGCTACCTGGTCGGCTGCGATGGCGGCCGTAGCCTAATCCGCAAGGCGATGGGCGTGAAGCTGGTCGGCGACGCCGAGCTGGGTCGCACCCGCAGCACCCTGGTCCGCGCGCCGGGTCTCAAGGCGCTGTTCGGCAAGCGCCGCCCGGCCTGGATGAGCTGGGTGGTCAACGACAAGGTCCGCGGCAATGTCGTGGCCATCGATGGCGAGGAGACCTGGCTCATCCACCGCTCGATGCCTGCCGGCGTCAGCGACTACGAGGCGCTCGACTTCGACCAGTCGATCCGCGACGTGCTGGGCGTGGGACCGGAGTTCACCTGGGAGGTGCTCAATCACGAGGACTGGATCGGCCGCCGCCTGGTCGCCGAACGCTTCCGCGACGGGCGGGTCTTCATCGCCGGAGACGCCGCCCACCTGTGGGTTCCTTTCGCCGGCTACGGCATGAACGCCGGGATCGCCGACGGCGTGAACCTGGCCTGGCTGCTGGCCGCCGTCACCAACGGCTGGGCCGCGCCTTCGATGCTGGACGCTTACGAGGCCGAGCGCCACCCGATCACCGAACAGGTCTCCAAGTTCGCCATGCGCAAGGTGATGGAGAACGTGGAAGCCATGGGGAACGGCTCCGTGCCGTCGGCCCTTTCGGCCAAGGGGCCGATCGGCATGGGCCTGCGGGCTGTTCTCGGTAAGAAGCTCTACGACATCAACGTCCCGCAGTTCGCGCCTGAGGGCCTGAACTTCGGCTACTTCTACGACCACTCGCCGATCATCGCCTACGACGGCGAGGCGCCGCCGTCCTACACGATGGGGGAGATCACCCCCTCGACCGTGCCGGGCTGCCGCATGCCCCACTTCTGGCTTGGGGCGCGCTCGATCTATGACGAGTTGGACCTGGACTACACGCTTCTGCGCTTTGATCCGTCCGTTGATGTCGAGCCGCTCGTCAGCGCCGCCGCCGATGCAGGCCTGCCTCTGAAGGTCCTCGACGCGCCGCGTCCTGACCTGCATCGCGCGTTCAAGACCAAGCTCCTGATCGTGCGCCAGGACCAGCAGGTGGCCTGGCGTGGCGACGCGGCGCCCAAGGACTCCCAAGCCCTGGTTCAGCGCCTTCGGGGGCAGGGCGCGGCGCAACTTGCCGCTTCCCCGGCTTGAGGGCGCACGCGAAGATGACTCGCCTCGTTGGCGCTTGAGGCGAGGATTCGGTCAATGCTGCTGCGGCGTCATAACCTCAATTTGCTGCCGATCCTGCGGGAGCTCTTGCGTACCCGCAGCGTCAGCCGGACCGCCGAACTGGTCGGCCTTTCCCAGTCGGCGGTCAGCGCCGCGCTTTCGCGCCTGCGCGAAACCTTTGGGGACGATCTCCTCGTCATGGTCGGTCGGCGTCTAGAGCTGACCGAGCGTGGCGCCGAGCTCATCGAACAGACCGAGCGGGCCTATCTGGAGGTCGAGACCCTGCTGCGCCCGCCGCAGTTCGACCCCATGGAGGAGACGCGGCGGTTCATCGTCGCAACGGCCGACTATGTCTCGCTGTTGGTTGCGCCGCCCCTGACCCGCCTGATGGCGCAGGAGGCTCCCAACGCCTCGGTCCACTTCATCGACGTTCCAGGCAATGTCACCGCCGAGGTTGTGCGAGGCACGATCGACATCGTCATGGTCCCATCCGACACGGCCGAAGGGGTCTATGACGGCAGTTCCATGCATCTCTTCGACGACGAGATGGTCGTGATCTCCTCGCGCGAGCACCGCGCTTTCGAGGGGCCACTGACGCGCGAGATCTACGAGACCAGCCGCCACGCCATGTTCCAAATGTCGCCCAAGATCGAGACCACCCACCAGATTTTGGGCATGCGCGAGGGCGGCGTGGAACAACGCAATCGCGTCATCGTCCAACAATTCACCGCGCTGCCGGCGATCGTGGCCAGCACCGATTGCCTGGCCTTGGTCCAACGACGGATCGCCGAGCGTTTCGCCCGCGTGCTCGACATCGAGATCCATCCCCCTCCGTTCGAGATGTCTCCGGTGAACGTCTGCGCCTTCTGGGGACGCTCAATGGAGCGCGACCCGGCCCACGCCTGGTTCCGCGGCCTGCTGCGTCAGATCCATCCCTAATCGGCCACCTATCGACCGGCCTGATACCTCGCCCTGAACTATCGAATTATCCGCGAGCCCGGTCTCCTTCAGCCTCTGGGTCAAGTCGCGACGACGGACCAAGGTGAGGCCATGCCCAAGACCCCTCAGACTGACGGCCGCATCGACACCCGCATCGGCTATGTGGTGGTCGAGTCCAACCGCCTGGACCGCTGGCGCGTCTTCGGCGCCGAAGCCCTGGGCATGCACGTCGACACCCTGGAAGACGGCGCTCTGGTGTTTCGCCTGGACGACCGCCAGGTGCGGATCCTGGTCCGGCCCGGCAGGGCCGAGGACGTTGTGGCCCTGGGCTGGGAGTTCGAGGACGAAGCTGACCTGGCCGCCATGCGCGAGCGGTTGACCGCCCACGGCGTGAGCCATGCGGCTGGTGACAGGGGCGAAGCCCTGGCGCGGGGCGTCAACGAATACTTCGCCTTCGACGGCCCCAAGCGCCTGCGGATGGAGCTGTTCACCGGGCCGCGCCAGAGCAACCAGCCGCTGCGCATCAAGGGCTCGGGCTTCGTGGCCGGCGAGCTTGGCCTGGGGCACGTGGCCATCATCACACAGCGCCCGGAGGCGGTGATCGCGCAGTTGGAGACCCTGTTTGACGCGCGTCTGTCCGACAACATCACCGATCGCCTCTCGGGCATCGAGATGGAGTTCACCTTCCTGCACATGAACCCGCGCCACCACTCGGTGGCCGTGGCCGCCACCAAGGGCAAGCGGGTCGACCCGATCGGCAAGCGCGTCCAGCACCTGATGATCGAGGCCGCCAGCCTGGACGACGTCAGCGAGGCCTATCGCCGTTGCAAGGACCTGGGCTTTCGCATCGCGATGAGCGTGGGCCAGCACCCCAACGACAAGAACATCTCGTTCTACGTGGTCACGCCGTCTGGCTTCGAGATGGAGCTGGGCTGGAACCCCGTGCTGATCGACGAGGCGGCCTGGGAGCCGACCACCTACCGCGGCATCAGCCAGTGGGGACACGAGCCCGAGTTCAAGCCCTCGATGGGCGAGATCGCCGCCGCGCTCGGCCGCGTGGTCGGCTCGATCATCCGCCCCGGCGGCTGACCCACCGTCTCCAAAACAAGAAAAGCGCCCCGGGAGGGACAACATGGATCCAACTGCCCCCATCGCCCAGGATTCCCCCCAGGCCTGGCGCATGGCTATCGCCGTGGCCGTTTGCCTGGTCGTCAGCTCACCAGCGCTGTCGCTCTACACCGCTGGCGTCTTCATGAAGCCGATCGTGGCCGACCTTGGCTGGACGCGCGGCGGCTTTTCGACTGCTTCGGCGATGAGCGGGCTGACGGCCGCCTTCGCCGCGCCCTTCATCGGCCGCATCGTCGACCGCAAGGGCGCGCGCTTCACCCTGCTGGTCGGCGTGCCGCTGATGGCGCTGGGCTTCTTCCTGACCGCGGCATTTGCCCGATCGCCACTGACCTACATGGCCTTCGCTGTGCTTGGCGGCCTGGCGGCGCCGGTCCAATCCTCCATGCCCTACGCGCGCATCATCGTCGGCTGGTTCAATCGTCGCCGGGGCATCGCCCTGGGCGTGGCGCTCAGCGGGGTCGGGGTCGGCGCGGCCCTCAGCCCACGGATCAGCCAGGCCCTGATCGAGACCGAGGGCTGGCGCGTGGCCCACGCGGCTTTGGGCGCAGCGTTGCTCGTCATCGCCTATCCGGTGATCCTGCTGGTCCTGAAGACGCCGGCCGGCGCGTCCAAAGCCATCGCCAACGCCCCCGCTCTGGAAGGCCTCAGCGTGCGCGCCGCCCTCAAGAGTCGCCTGTTCTGGGTGATGGCCTTCGGCTTCTTCACCAACGCCGCAGCCGTCAACGGCGCGGTCGTCCACCTGCCGGCGCTGATCACCGACCGCGCTTTCTCGCCGGGCCTGGCGGCGACGATCGCCGGCCTCTTCGGCGTCACCATGCTCCTGGGCAGACTGATCGCCGGTTGGTTCGTCGATCGCTACGCCGCCTCCAAGGTGGCCTTCTGGCTGTTCGTGCCGGTCACCCTGGCGCTGCTCGTCCTGGCCAGCGGTTTGGGCGGCGTGCCTGTCCTGGTCGCTTGCGCCGTCTGCGTCGGCGTCGCCATGGGCGCGGAGATCGACCTGGTGGCGCTCTTGGTGTCGCGTAACTTCGGCTTGGCCCACTTCAGCGAGATCTACGGCTACCAGCTATTGCTCTTCACCATCGGTATCGCGCTGGGCCCCGCGATCCTCGGCCGCGTCTTCGATGCCCAGGGCGCATACGGCGCGGGCCTGGTCGGCCTGGCCGCCGCCTCGCTGGTCGGCGCTTTGGCGCTGCTGTCGCTGGGCGAAACCGGACCCACCGAACCGGCCAGGCACGCTGATCCAGTCCATTCCTGATCGTCCTACGTCTTTCGGAGAATCCGATGACCGCCCAGAGCTCGACCGTCTCCCAACCGCTCACCGAGCTGCCGACGCCTGAGGAGATGCTTGCCCGCGCCGAGGCCTTGGTCCCGATCCTGCGCGAACGCGCGGCGGCCTGCGAAGCCAACCGCTCAGTGCTTCCGCAAACCGTGGCCGACTTCGAGACCGCCGGCTTCTACAAGATGCTGCAACCGGCGGCCTACGGCGGCTACGAGATGCATCCGATGGCGGCCTTCCGCGTCGCGATGACCCTGGCCAAGGGATGCCCGTCGAGCGCTTGGTGCATGAACCTGGTTTCCGTCCACAACTGGGAACTGGCGCTCTACGCGCCCCAGGCCGCCGAGGACGTCTGGGGGCAGGACGTCAACACCCGGATCTCCTCGTCCTATGCGCCGTTCGGCAAGATCGAGAAGGCCGAGGGCGGTTTCAGGGTCAGCGGCCGCTGGCCCTGGTCTAGCGGCAGCGACCACTGTCAATGGGTGTTCCTTGGCGGCGTCGCTCCCAAGGAGCCGGACGCCTTCATGTCCGATATGCGCGTCTTCCTGATCCCGCGCTCGGACTATGTGATCGACGACACCTGGCACGTGATGGGCCTGAAGGGCACGGGCAGCAAGGATATCGTCGTGGACGGCGCCTTTGTCCCCGGGCACCGCTCTCACAAGTTCCTCGACTCCTTCATGATGCAGGACGTCGGTCTCCAGACCTTCACCTCGCAAAGCTATCGCTACCCGTTCGGCGTGGTCTTCGCCTACTGCCTGTCGGTCGTGACCCTCGGCATGGCCGACGGCGCCTTGGAGGCCTTCCGCGAGCAGATGCGCGAACGCTTAGGGGCCTATGACGGCGCCAAGGCGCTGGAGGATCCGTTCGTGCGCCAGCGCCTGGCCGAGGCCGAAGCCCTGATCCGCGGCGCCCACGCCAGCCTGGAGGCCTCCTTCGCCGAGATGGACGGCCACGTGGCGGCTGGGACGGCCTTACCGATCGAGTTGCGCGTCCAGAACAAGTGGAACGCCCAGCACATCGCCAAGACCGCGATGCAGGCCATCGAGCTGCTGTTCAAGGCCACTGGTGGGCGCGGCATCCGCGAGGAGAACCCGATGCAGCGGTTCTTCCGCGACGTCCACGCCGCCTCCAACCACGCCTATCTCAACGCCGACAAGGGTGCGATCAACGCTGGCGGGGTTCTGATGGGGTCGCAGACCACAGACTTCGCCCTGTGAGCGCGCTGCCGCCCGTCGACACCGAGGGGTTTCGCCAGGCGATGGCCCGCATGCCCGGCGCTGTCTCGGTGGTGACCGTTCAGGCCCCCGAGGCGCGCTACGGACGTACCGTCAGCGCGGTGATGTCGTTGAGCGCCAATCCGCCCAGTCTGCTGATCAGCCTGTTGGCGAGCGCGTCCCTCGCGGAAGCGGTGGCGCGGGGCGGGGCCTTTTCCTTGGCCGTCGTCTCCGAGACCAACCTATCCACGGCCATGGCGTTCTCCGGGCGACCGCCGATGGCCATGGAGGAGCGCTTCGGGATCGGGGCCTGGGTGCGCGGCGGCTGCGGCCTTTGGCTGGACCAGGCGAGCGTCAATCTCGATTGCCGGGTGACCCAGGTGATGGACATCGCCACCCATCGGGTCATCGCCGCTGAGGTCGTGGCGACCGAACATACCGACCAGCCACCACTGACCTATCTGAGTCAAACGTTCGGTCTCCACGCCCCGCTGGGGGGCTAGCGATCACGGAGCCGGTCGGCGAGGTCGACAATTGGTCCGGTGACGGCCCGCCGGATCTTGGTCTTCACCGGTTCAGCCGAAGGCTGGGCGTCTCCCAGTCGCGGAAAGAGCGCCAGGGCGTTGTCGCGATTGACCTTGGCCACCGTGGCCGCGTCAAAGACGTCAGGGCCTTCCAGGGTCTTGACCTCCATCCCGACCGCTGGGGCAGGCGCGAACGGATAGTCGCTACCGAACAGGATCTGAGAGGGCTCGACCAAAGCCTTCAGCGCGGACATGGCCCACGGAGAAGGGGAAAGGGCGGTGTCGTAGTAGAAGCTACGGACATAGTGCAGCACGCCCTTTGGGATGTGGCGCGCGAACTGCGGCTGGTCGTTAGCCAGGGACAGACGCCAGGCGATGTAGGGCAAAAATCCGCCGGCGTGCGATAGGATCCAGCGGATGTTGGGATAGCGCTCGACCGTTCCACTGAAGATCAGGTTGGTCGCCGCGCGGGTCGTGTCGCAGAGAAACTCCACGAAATAGCCTGGGATCGACAGGTCCAGCTGAGTGCTGGTGGCGTGCATGTTGGGATGCTCGAAGACGATGGCGCCGCGTCGGTCCAGTTCCGCCATCAGCTCGTCGAGCTTGGGGTCGCCCAGGAAGACGCCCTCGGTGCTGCCCAGGAGCACCACGCCGTCGGCCTTGAGGACGTCCAGGGCATAGATGGCCTCGGCGCAGGCCTGCTCGGTGAAGGGCATGGGCAGGACGGCGAAGAAGCCGAACCGTCCCGGATGATCCTGGACTAGGTGCGCCGAATACTCGTTGCACGCTCTGGCCAGGTCGCAGGCCTCGCCCAGGTCGCCGAAATAGACCCCAGGCGCCGACAGGGAGGTGATCGCCGCCTCGATCCCGTAGAGATCCATCACCCCGATCGAGCCCTGCGGTGTCCAGGCGGGCAGGGGCGCGCCAGCCACCTTCGACAGCCCATGGCGTTCCATCGCCTGGCTGAAGGCGGGCGGGACGACATGGTGATGGACGTCGATGCGACGGGGGGAGGCGGTCATGACAAGTCTCCTGACGAAGACAATGTTGTGCCGCGCCCTCCGCCTCGGGGGAAAATCAAAACCCTGGGGGTGTCATCGAGCTGGCCGATGCGTCATGGGACCAGGTGCGTCGAGGGGAGTGTTCACCTCTGGCCAATGTCTGGATCCCGGATCGATCCAAGGTCGGCTCCTGGCGCAGGGGCGCCGAACGTGTCGCTAAGCCGGCTTGCGGCCAAACTGCTGGCGCAGTTCATCCTTGGCGGCGTTGAGCACCTGTTTGCGCTCGGCCGACAGGTTGTCGCCCGCACGGTTGATGTAGAAGGTGAGCATCGACATCGCCGACTGGAACGGCGTGCCCTTGCGCCGGTGGCTATGCTCGGCCGAACGCTTGAGGGAGGCGGCGATTTCGGCCGGATCGTCCTGCTCGAAAAGGTGGGCCTTCAGGTCGAGCGCGTCACTCGCCTCGGTGAGCTTGGCCGACCATTTATGGTCGTCAGCGACCTTGGGCATGACCAATTCCCTTCTGTGTTTGCCAATGGCTCTTCATCCGCTCACCTTTGTTTAGGACCGGACTTGAAGGTGTCGCCTACGTCCGCGGAGGCGCCGCCATCCGGCCCAGCCTTGGCTTGTGACCGCTTGCCCGTTCGCTGGACCGCTTTCCTCCCGCCCAGCGCCGTGAATTCGCCCGGGGCCTCCGCCCCGTTGGCCTTTCGGCCTTCGGCGTTCTGATCAGACATGATTTGTCTCCGTTCCAGGGCCTGCGCCTCAGCAAAGGCGTGGTGTTAGGCCTGGGCGTGCGACCCGACTGGCAAGA
Organism: Caulobacter sp. SRI_008; assembly: GCF_057586355.1. NCBI lineage: Bacteria > Pseudomonadati > Pseudomonadota > Alphaproteobacteria > Caulobacterales > Caulobacteraceae > Caulobacter > Caulobacter sp. SRI_008. The sequence continues at coordinate 27,252 of NZ_JBYCZS010000020.1, read as the reverse complement.
TCGCGTCGCCTTTCGGCGTCCACTCACCCGCCAATTGGCGCCTTAGATCCAAAACCCGCACGCGCGCGCCGCCGGGATGCTTTGCGGCCAGCCGCCTGGCTTCTCGCTCGGCCTGTCCGCCCGTTTCGAAAAACAGAACTTCACCGGTGTCGCAGAGCTTGACCGACCAGCCCCCTTCAAACGGGGAGATCTCGAAAACGCAGGTCATTGTCGCCTCCGATTTCGCCGCATCGAGGCGCAGGCTCGCTACGCACGGCCATACAATCAAGATCGTGGATGGAAAGAGGGCCGCTCGAGAGCGGCCCTCCGAAAGTTTAGCGTTCAGCGCCGCCGGCGTCGCTGCGGTCCGGACGGATGTCGCCGTTACCGCCGGTGACACCGCCGTCATTCAGACCATCCTGGCCCGTGCCTTCGACGCCTTCATTGGGGCGACGCTCACGATCGGCCTGTTGGTTTTGCTGACCCGGCTGGGCCTGCTGGGGGTTCTGGTCTTGCTGCTGGGGCTGGCGCGTTTCGCCCTGCTGGTTCTGCTGCCCGGCCTGCCGGCGCTGGGCGTCATTGGGCTGTTGCTGCAGGCCTTGATTGTCGCGGTTGTCGCTCATGGTCGTCTGCTTCCCATCTTGATGTTGGCCGCGCCGATGGACGTGGCGAGAGGCAAACGATGGATGTCCGCGGCCTGTTCCTCTGTCGGAAATGCGACATCCGAACTGCAGCTAAACCACTGACTTTGCTGTGGGAACGGGGTGAAGCGGCGGGAATTTTGTGGGTTTGAACCCCTCTCAAAGGAGACGCCAAATGCCTCGAGGCGACAAATCCAAGTACACCGACAAGCAGGAACGCAAGGCCGACCACATCGCCGAGGGCTATGAGGCCAAGGGCGTTTCGGAGAAGGAAGCCGAGCGCCGGGCCTGGGCCACGGTCAACAAGGACGACGGCGGCGGCAAGAAGGAGGGCGGCTCCGGACGCGGCAAGTCCACGGGTCATCCGGCGGCGCATAAGGGCGGCAAGGCGGGTGGCGAAGCCTCGGCCCACCGTGGCGCCGCCGACCGCTCGGCCTCAGCCAAGAAAGCGGCCGCGACACGCAAGCGCAACGCCGAGCATCACGCCCATCCCTAAGGGCGTTTAGCGCCTCGAGCCGCGCCAAAAGGCCGGAAGCGGCTCTTGGCTTTACCGCTGCCGGCGCCGAGCGGAACCGACGCTCGCCGGACCGGATTTCTGAAGACTTGATCCCCAGACGCCCATCAAGGAGCTCCCCATGCCCGATCAAACCCTGGCCGGCCGCAAGGTCGCCGTGCTCGCTACCGACGGCTTCGAGCAGTCGGAACTGGAAAAGCCGGTCGAGGCCCTGAAGGCCGCCGGCGCGCAGGTCGAGGTCGTCTCGCCCAAGGGCGGGCAGATCCAGGGCTGGGAGCACCACGACAAGGGCCGCACCGTGCCTGTCGATCGCGAACTGTCGGCCGCCAAGCCCGAGGACTACGACTCCATCGTCCTGCCGGGCGGGGTGATGAACCCCGACGCCCTGCGGCTGGAGCCCAAGGCTATCGACTTCATCAAGCACTTCGTGACGACGAAGAAGCCGATCGCCGCGATCTGTCACGGGCCCTGGACGCTGATCAACGCCGGCGCCGTCGAGGGCAAGGAGATGACCTCGTGGCCGTCGCTGGAAGCCGACCTGAAGAACGCCGGCGCCAACTGGATCGACCAAGACGTGGTGGTGGACGATGGGCTCGTCACCTCGCGCAAGCCCGACGATCTGCCGGCGTTTTGCGCCAAGATGGTCGAGGAGTTCGCCGAAGGTCGCCATTAGGCGCATGGCTCGGGCGACCATTACGAGATGGGAGGCCGCGCTGATTGCGCGGCCTCAGCTTTCGTGTTTGGGGACCGGGGCGACAAGCCGCAGCTCTCCCAACAGGGCGTGTTTGGTCGCCGTTATTATTGCTCGGGATGATCGTTGACCCAACCTCCAACGGGCGATGCAGCGTGGCGAGGTTCAGCCTCGGGTTCAGGCCGGCTGGACAACGCTTTGGTTCAGGGATCGAAAAATTTCTGATGCGAGCGTCTTGACGCTTTTCGGCCGTGTCCTAATTCATCGCGTGCTTGCCGGGCGCCGACAGGGCCTGGCCCTGGGGCGCATAGCGCGTGGCTTGGCGCCCCTCATGTCCAACTTGCTTTCGAGGAGATGGAAATGAGCACCGTTTTTGATTTCAGCCCTCTCTACAGCTCCATGATCGGTGTGGATCGCATGGTCGATCTTGTCGAGACGGCGCTCCGCACCGAAGCGAGCGCCAGCTATCCCCCTTACGACATCGAAAAGACCGGTGAGGCCGCCTACCGCATTTCGCTGGCGGTCGCGGGCTTTGCGCCAAAGGATCTCGAGGTCGTGGCCCAGCCCAACCTCCTGGTGATCAAGGGCCGAAGGGCGGCGAACGAAGACCAGGGCGCGCGAACCTTCCTTCACCAGGGCTTGGCCCACCGCGCGTTCGAGCGCCGGTTCGAGCTGGCCGACTATGTCGTGGTCAAGGACGCCGTCCATGCCCATGGCGTCTTGTCGATCGATCTGGTCCGCGAGGTGCCTGAGGCCTTGAAGCCCAAGCAGATCGCGATCGGAGTTGGCGCGCGCCAGCAGGCGCTGGAGCTCAAGCCGGCCAAGACCCGCAAGGCCGCGTAAGGAGCTGGCCATGCGCACGCACATCCATGCAAACGACCGGGCGCGTCGATGGCCCGTTCGACCGGCGGTCGGCTTCCTCCACCCCTTGGAGGTGCTGAAGGATCAGGATCTCGATCTTACCGAAAAGCGCGAGATCCTGGCGGCCTGGGCGTCGGACGCCAGCGCGGTCGAGCACCGGCCTAGTCAGAGATGGCTCTTGGGAACGCCCGGACCTGTGCCGCTCAGCGAGGTCCTGTCCGCGCTGCGCCGCCTGGACCGCGACATGTTCTCTTGAGTTGGGGCGGGCGGTCGGCCAGCGGAGGGCCGGCCGCCACTTCATTCCCCACGCTGTTTTGCGTAACGACCATGCCTTGTTTCATCTTTCTCGAGCCGTCGGGCGACGGCTGGATCGTTCGCGGCGACTTTCGCGGCGGTCCCCTCCAGTTCCCCACCGGCGCCCGCGCCGAGCAGGCCGCGCGTGACTTGGCCCATCGCCTGGCGGACGCCGGCGAGCCTGTGGTCTTGGAGATTCGGCTGCGCGATGGCGCGCGCGCCGGCCGCTTCTTGTTTCCACCTCACGGGCCGCAGACCGAAGCGGCCTTGGCGCGGCGCGCTTAGCTAGGCCGCAACCGATCGAGCCGTCGCCCGCATTCGCCTCAAAGCGGCGGCTAAATCCGCAACCGCCAGGACGAAGGGCGACCCATGGCGCAGCGATCTCTGCGCCGCGGACCATTGCCCGCGATTGATTTGGTCGGCGACCATACCCGCCTGGTGGTGGAAGGCGCGATGGCTTTCCAGCAAGCCCAGGAAGGCATGGTTGCCGGCCCAACGCCGGGCGCCCTCGCCGTGGATCCAGCAACCGAGGGGACAGTGTCGATCCGATCGCAAGGCGGCGGGCACGCCGCGGCTCTGGCCTCCGCCTTCGATGTCCTCTTCCGGGTGTTGAGGCCAATGGTCGTCATCGTCGGCGGTCAAGGTGGTCTTCCAAGCGGCGCTGTCCAGGTTTGCAGCAACGCGCGCCGCGCTCTTGGTTCGCCGCCTGGACGGGCGGGCCGCCACGAGGCGAGGCGCGTGATCGATTTGGTCTGGCCGATCTGCTTTTCGAGCCTGAGGCGTTCGGCTATCGCTACTGGGTCAAAGAGAGTGGGTCGTGAACGTTTTCAGAACGGATGATGAAGTCCCGCCGCCTGCGGTTCCTCGCCAGTTGCAGGGCGGCGGCGCGACCGGCGATCTGATCCGCGCTCACGACTGGAGCGCGACCGAGTTGGGGCCGATCGCCGCCTGGCCGGCGGAGCTTTTCTTCACAGTCCAAACCATACTGTCCTCGCGGGTGGCGATGGTGGTGCTTTGGGGACCCGAGGGGCGCCTGATCTACAATGACGGCTATGCCGAGGTTTGCGGTCCCAGACACCCGGCATCGCTCGGCGGCAGGCTCCTGGAGATCTGGCCCGAAGCCGAGGCGTTCAACCGCAACGTCCTTGAGAAGGGCCTGGCGGGCGAGGCGCTCCACTACGCCGCCCAGCCCCTCGAGCTCTGGCGCCTTGGGCGCGCCGAGCAGGTCTGGATGGATCTTGAGTACACGCCTGTTCGCGATGACGCCGGCCGACCGGGCGGCGTGCTGGCGATGGTCTTTGACATCACCCAGCGCGTCCTGGCCGAACGGCAACTGGCCAGTAGCGCGGGGCTTTTCCAGTTTTTGGACCATCTGGGACTGGCGCTCAGCGCCTATAGCACCGCCGACGAAATCCTTCGGGTGACCACGCGCATGGTCGGCGAACATCTGGGCGTCTCCAACTGCGCCTATGCCGATATGGACGCCGATGAGGACGGCTTCACGATCCGCGGCGACTGGCACGAACCGGGCTCGCCCTCGATCGTCGGCCGCTACCGCCTCGCCGATTTCGGGGTCTTGGCCGTCGAGGAACTTGGGGCGGGGCGTCCGCTGATCGTCAACGACAACCTCGCCGAACTTGCGCCGCACGAAGCCAAGACCTTCCAGGATATCGGCGTCGCCGCCACGATCTGCATGCCGCTGATCAAGGCCGGACGCCTGGTGGCCCTGATGGCCATTCACGACAAGGTCCCTCACGCCTGGACCGACTACGAACTGGCCGTTCTTCGCGCGGTGACCGAGCGTTCCTGGGCCCACATCGAACGCGCCGGCGCGCAGGCGGCTCTGCGCCGGCGCGAAGAACAGCTGCGCCTTGCCACCGACGCCGCCGAGATCGGCCTGTGGGACGTCGACATCGTCAAAGACACCCTCTACTGGCCGCCGCGCGTCAGGGCGATGTTTGGCCTTTCGACGGATCGCCCCGTCACCCTGGCCGACTTCTATGCCGGCCTGCATCCCGATGACCTCGAAGCGACGGCGCGGGCCTTCGCGGCGGCGGCCGATCCCGCCGCGCGCGATGTCTACGATGTCGAGTACCGCACGATCGGTCTGGAAGACGGGATCCTGCGCTGGGTCGCCGCCAAGGGACGAGGCGTCTTCGAGGGCGACCGCTGCCTGCGGGTCATCGGCACGGCGATCGACATCACCGCGCGCAAAGCCAATGAGCAGGCGCTGCGGGAGCTGAACCAGACGCTGGAGCGACGGATCGCCGAGGGGATCGCCGAGCGGCGCCTGCTCGTCGACCTCGTCGAGAACACCGACGCCATCATCATCGTGTTGGATCGGGACTACCGGGTGCTGGCGATCAATCGGGCCGGCATGGACGCCTTCCAGCGGGCCTACGGGCCCCGCCCGCAGGTCGGCGACAACATGATCGCCCTGCTGGGCGAGCGGCGAGACGACATCGCCGAGGTCCGGGCCTCTTGGGATCGTGCGCTGGCCGGCGAGGAATACACCGACATGCGCGAGTTTGGCGGCGCGGGGTATGAGCGCCGCTGGTTCGAGATGACGTTCCGCAACTACCGCGACGCCTCGGGCCAGATCGCCGGCGCCTATCAGTTCGTCTACGACGTCACCGCCCGGGTCGCCGAACAGCGCCGCCTGGCCGACGCCGAGGAGCAATTGCGCCAGTCCCAGAAGGTCGAGCAGATAGGCCAACTGACCGGTGGCGTGGCCCACGACTTTAACAATCTTCTGACCCCGATCATCGGCTCACTGGACATGTTGAGCCGAAAGGCGCTGAACACCGATCGCGAGCAGCGCCTGATCGACGGCGCCTTGCAATCGGCTGAACGGGCCAAGACGCTCGTCCAGCGTTTGCTCGCCTTCGCCCGGCGACAGCCCCTGCAGCCGACCGCTGTCGACACGGCGAGCCTTGTGGCGGGCATGGCCGACCTGGTGTCGAGCACGACCGGGCCGCAGGTGCGGGTGGTGACCGACATCGCGCCAAACCTGCCCATGGCCCACGGCGATCTCAACCAGCTCGAGATGGCCATCCTCAATCTCAGCGTCAACGCGCGCGACGCCATGCCTGACGGCGGCGAGTTGAGGATCGCGGTGTCGATGTCGGCCGCGGACGAGGCAAACCCTCAGGGCCTCCCGGACGGGCGTTACATCAAGATCACGGTGGCCGACACTGGCGCGGGCATGGATGCGGCGACCCTGGAACGGGCGATTGAGCCGTTCTTCTCAACCAAGGGTATCGGCAAGGGGACAGGCCTTGGCCTGTCGATGGTCCATGGCTTGGCGCGTCAGCTGGGCGGCGCGCTCGTTATCGCCAGCCAGGTGGGTATCGGCACGCGCGTGACGCTTTGGCTGCCCGTCAGCCAACAACTGAGCGCGGCGACTGTGGAGGGGGAGGGCGAGCCGTCGCCGACGCGCGATCGGCACGGCGCGGTCCTCTTGGTCGACGACGAAGAGATCGTGCGTCAGAGCACGGCCCACATGCTGGAGGATCTCGGGTTCGAGGTCGTCGAGGTCGGATCGGCCGATCGCGCTCTGATGTTGATAAGGGAGCGAGACGACTTCGTCTTGCTGGTGACAGACCATTTGATGCCGGGGATGGACGGAGCCCAGCTGGTGCGCGCCGTCAGGTTCTCACGTCCCACCATGCCGGCCCTTATCATCTCCGGATATGCCGAGGAGGATGGCATCGCGCCGGATCTACCGCGTCTGACCAAGCCCTTCCGGGCGCAGGAACTCTGCGACGCCATCGCCGATCTCGGGCTCTAGCCGACGCCCGATTTCGGGATGCAGCTTGGCAGTTCGGTCAAGGGCCGGAGCGCCAAGCGTTTGAGGCCGGGTCGCTGAACTTCAAGGTCCTGATCCAGGGTCCGTTGCTGGCCTCGCAGCGCCTAGCGTGCAAGGGGGCGACGTGCTGCGAACGGCGCCGTGCGGCAACGCCGAGATCGGACGGCCGGCGGCCTGGTCGTTGGGGCCTGTAGTGCGACTTCAATCGACGAGCGCCCAATTTCGCTGCGCCGCACAGTCCGGCGAATAATCGAAATCAGTGCGACGCAAAGGTCGTGATGCGGCCATGATCTAGGAGGCTTGCTGCGCCGCACCATGGCGGCGGCCAGCTCCGCTTTCGCCCCAGTCTCGAAAGGATTCTTGATGCGACTGCCGCTGATCGCTCCCGCCGACCTGACACCTGAACAAAAGCCTCTCTATGACGACATGCGAAAGGGCATCGCCGGCCACTTCAACGCCTTCAGGGTCGAGCGCGAAGACGGCGCCCTGATGGGGCCATGGAACCCTTGGCTGCATGAGCCGGCGATTGGCAAGGCGATCTGGGACTTCACCCTGGCCATGACCGCCAATGCGGTGCTGCCCGACAACGTCCGTCAGATCGCCATCCTGGTGGTCGGCGCGCGCTACGACGCCGCCTACGAGATCTACGCTCACATCGCCGTGGCCGAGCGCGAGGGCATGCCGGCCGAGCGCCTGGCCACGATGATGGCCGACCTCAAGCCCAACGACCTGGCCAAGGACGAGAGCGTGGCCTTCGACGTGGCCTATGCGCTGAGCCGCGGCGGTGTCTTGCCCGAGCCGCTCTACGCCCTGGCGGTCAAGACCTTCGGCCAGCACGGGGCCAATGAGCTGATCTACCTGGTCGGTCTGTACGCCCTGGTGTCGGTTACCCTGAACGGCTTCAACGTGCCGGTTCCGGAACGTGAATAGCCGCACCCAGAAGGCGGACGCCCCGCCGGAAACCCCCAAGCCCAACACCACCGCCTTCGAGAGCGTGGCCCTGCTGCTGCAGGGCGGCGGCGCGCTCGGCGCCTATCAGGCCGGGGTCTACGAGGCCTTGCTGGAGGCCAATGTCGAGCCCACCTGGATCGCCGGCATCTCGATTGGGGCGATCAACAGCGCCATCATCGCCGGCAATCCGCGCGAGACGCGCTGCGCGCGGCTGCGCGAGTTCTGGGAGCTGGTCAGCCAGCCCCGCGACGGCGGCTTTTCCAGCTACTGGTCGGACATGCTGAACGGCGACTCCGCGCGCGGCTGGATCAACCAGCTGGCGGCCGGCGAGATCATGGCCAAAGGTGTGCCCGGCTTCTTCACCCCGCGCCTTCCGCCGCCGATCCTGATGCCGGCCGGCGTGGGCGGCGCGACCAGCTGGTACGACACCTCGGCCCTCAAGCCCACCCTGGAGCGGCTGGTCGACTTCGACCGGATCAACGCCAGGACTATGCGCTTTAGCGTCGGGGCGGTGAACGTGCGCACCGGCAATTTCGCCTATTTCGACAATGAGACCGACGTCATTCGTCCCGAGCACGTCATGGCCAGCGGGGCCCTGCCGCCGGCCTTCGACGCGATCGAGATCGACGGCGAGTTCTACTGGGACGGCGGCATGGTCTCCAACACCCCGCTGGACTGGGTGCTGTCGGCGCGCTCGGACCTCGACACCCTGATCTTCCAGGTCGACCTGTGGAGCGCCCAGGGCGGGCTGCCTCGCGACCTGTCGGAAGTGGCGGTGCGGATGAAGGAGGTGCAGTTCTCCAGCCGCACCCGGGCGGCCACCGACGGCTTCAAGAGGTTGCAGAAGCTGCGGGCGGCCTTCAACGAGCTGCTGGCCCAGATGCCGCCGCAGCTGGCCGCCACGCCCCAGGCAAGGCTGCTGGCCGAGGCGTCCGACCCGGCGGTCTACAACATCGTCCAGCTGGTCTATCGCTCGGCCACATACGAGGGCCAGTCCAAGGACTACGAGTTCTCGCGCCGGACCATGGAAGAGCACTGGGCCGCCGGCCGCCGCGACGCGCTTGCAACCCTGTCCCATCCCGAGGTGCTGACCCCGCCCACGGCGGCCCACTCGGTGCGGACCTTCGACTTCACCACCCCGCCTGCCTCCCCCAAACAGGACTGATCCCATGAGCCTTCAAGACAAGGTCGCCGTCATCACCGGCGCCGCCAGCGGCATCGGCAAGGACATCGCCAAGGCGTTCCTGGCCAACGGCGCCAAGGTGGCCATCGCCGACCTCAACATCGACGCGGCCAACGCCACCGCCGCCGAGTTCGACCCGACCGGCGAGCGCGCGTTCGGCGTGGCCATGGACGTCACCGATGAAGAACAGGTCGAGGCGGGCGTCAGAGGCGTGGTCGACAAGTTCGGCGGGATCGACATCCTGATCTCCAACGCTGGCATCCAGATCGTCGGCCCGCTGGAAACCTACAAGTTCTCCGACTGGAAGAAGCTTTTGGCCATCCATCTGGACGGCGCCTTCCTGACCACGAGGGCCTGTCTGCAGCACATGTACGCCCAGGGCCGTGGCGGCAGCGTGATCTATATGGGCTCGGTGCACTCCAAGGAGGCCTCGGTGCTCAAGGCGCCCTACGTCACCGCCAAGCACGGGCTGGAAGGCCTAGCCAAGGTGGTGGCCAAGGAAGGCGCCAAACATGGCGTTCGCGCCAACGTCATCTGTCCCGGCTTCGTCCGCACGCCGTTGGTGGAAAAGCAGATCCCGGAGCAGGCCAAGGAACTGGGAATCAGCGAGGAAGACGTCGTCAAGACCGTGATGCTGAAGGACACCGTCGATGGCGAGTTCACCACCGTGGACGATGTCGCCCGCACTGCGGTGTTCCTGGCCGGCTTCCCGACGAACGCCCTGACCGGCCAATCGATCGTGGTCAGCCACGGCTGGTTCATGCAGTAGCGCGGCTGGCGAGATGTTGGGCGACGGAGGGGCTGGACGGCCGGTGAGGGGGGAGCGTAACGATCCGCCAGCCAACCCCGACTTTGCCGCCCGGGGCTCAGCAGGCGTTTGAATGTCGCCTTCCTAGCGTGAGCCCAAGGTCAGAAACGGGACTTTAGTCGGCCACTGGCCATGTGGATTCATCAGAGGTCAGGGCGCGTTCCGATGCCGGCGTGTCTTAGAACTCTTCCCAGCTATCGAGCGCCAGCGCCTCTGAGCTCCCGCTCGGCATGCGCGCGCGGATTATCGGGCGCCTCCTCTGGACCGCGTCGGGACGCTCACGAGGCGGTCTGGACGCGGCTTTTGCCGCCGTGACCGCGCTGGTTCTGAACCGTCCGACCATCTGGCGAAGCTCGCTGGCCTCGAACTTCAGGCTGGCGGACGCGGCGGTGGCCTCCTCGACCATGGCCGCATTCTGCTGGGTAACCTGATCCATCTGGTTGACCGCGACATTGACCTCGTTAAGGCCGGTCGCCTGTTCCTTGGAAGACTGGGCGATCTCGGAGATCAGGCCATCGATCTGGCCGACCTTCTCGACGATTTCGCCGAGCGCGCGGCCAGTTTCGCCAACCAGCTTTACGCCGCGTTCGACTTGCGAGCCGCTGTTGGCGATCAGCGTCTTGATCTCCTTGGCCGCCTCGGCCGAGCGCTGGGCCAGAGCGCGGACCTCTTGGGCGACAACCGCGAAGCCGCGACCAGCCTCGCCCGCGCGGGCGGCCTCGACGCCGGCGTTGAGGGCCAGAAGGTTCGTCTGGAAGGCGATCTCGTCGATGACGCCGATGATGCTGGTGATCTGGCCCGACGACTTCTCGATCTCGCCCATGGCGGCCACGGCGTCGCCAACGATCTCCCCCGAACGAGCCGCGTCCGCCCGGGCGCTGGATGCGGCCGCGGAAGCCTGCCGCGCGCCCTCGGCGCTGCGATTGACCGTGGCGGTGATCTGGTCGAGCGCGGCGGCGGTCTCCTCCAGGCTGGCGGCCTGTTGCTCGGTGCGACGGGAGAGGTCGTCCGACGCTATGGAGATCTCGTCGGCGCCAGCGCCGACGCTGCCGGTGGCCGCGGTCACCGAGCTCATGGTCTCGTCGAGGGCGGCCAGAGCCCGGTTGAGATCGTCACGCAGTTTCTGGAACTGCGGATCGATCGGCTGGTCGAGCCGGCAGGTCAGGTCGTTGGCCGCCAGGCGCTCCAGGGCGGCCGCAATCTGGTTGATGGCGTCGACCCGTCCGGTCACCACCGTGGCGAACTTCACGACCTTTTCGACGCGTCCCTTGGGTCCGAACACGGGATTGTAGGAGGCCTGGATCCAGACTTCCTTGCCGCTCTTGCCAATGCGCTTGAACTCGGCGGCGACGTATTCGCCCGCGTTCAGATTGCGCCAGAACTCGGCGTAGTCGGACGATCTGGCGTAGGCCTTGTCGACGAACATCCGGTGGTGCTGTCCTCTGATCTCCGAGAGGCCATAGCCCAGCGCGTCGAGGAAATTCTGATTGGCGTCTAGGATCAGACCGTCCATCGAGAATTCGATAATCGCCTGGGCGCGGCTGATGGCGGCGAGCTTGGCTTCAAAGTCAGCATTGCGCAGCTTCTGGTCCGTGATCACCGTGGCGACCTTCACCACGCGCTCAACCTTGCCCGCGCCGTTGCGGACGGGGTTATAGGAGGCCTGGATCCAGACCTCTCGTCCGCCCTTGCCAATGCGCAGATATTCCCGCGCATCAAACTCGCCCCGGGCGAGCTTGGACCAGAAGTCTCGATAGTCTTGGCTCGCCGCATAGTCGGGCTCGACGAACAGGCTGTGGTGCTTGCCGATGATCTCGGAGAGCCCATAACCCATGGCGTCGCAGAAGCTGGGGTTGGCGGCCAAGATCTTTCCCGACAGATCAAATTCAATCGTGGCCAGTGAACGATCCAGCGCCGCCAAGATATGGGCCGGATTGCCATTCAAACGATTGCGTAGCCCGATCATCGCATTCCCCGGAGGTCAGCCCCGCGCTCAAGGAAAGCGATCCGTAGTCAATGAACGGTAAAATTCTAAAGCGTGGTTTGTTGAGGTCTTAGAAAATCGAGCCCGATTTGAGTTGTTTGCTCTGAGTTAAAGGTAGCTATTTCCCGCATAGAGAAATCGGTGATTGAGAATCCTGGATTAATTTCGCGCTATGCGGGAAATTGTGAAATGAGCTCGAAGATTTCTAGCGACGATCTGCCGCATCGCCTCGGGCCTGAGCGCTGCTGGCTGTTTGACGAAGTCTACAGAGGAAGTTGAGCGCGCGGCGCGATCGGCTTCTTGGCCCGAGGCGCATGCGCCCCTGAACGCGAAAGTCGGGTTCTTGGAGGTGATCCAAGAGCAGCTCAAGGCGCCAAGTCAGCCGCATCGAACGGACGAGGTCAGTCAGCCCGATGGCTCGTGTTCCGCAAATCTCGCCGAGGTGAGTCGGCAGATGGTTTCTATCAGATCAGCGGCCGCGATCGGTTTCGTCAGGAAGGCGTCGGCGCCGGCCGATAGCCCGGCCGCTTGGTGTTCCGGCAGGGCGTTGGCCGTGAGCATCACGATCGGCGTCGCGAGCGCATCAGCGTCACGCTCGGTTCGGCGAATGGAGGCGATGGCCTCAAGGCCGCCCATGACCGGCATCTGCATGTCCATCAAAATGAGATCGTAGGCGTCGGGGCGAAAGCAGGCGAGCGCGTCCCTCCCATCGACGGCCATGGTCATCTCGACATCCATGCCCTCCAGCATCAAGGCCACGACCCGACGATTGATGTCGTGGTCCTCAGCCAGCAGGACTTTCAAGGGGCGCCCTGCATCCACGGTGGAACTGGCCAAAGCGGGCAAGGGCGTAGCCGAGCCGGCCACGTTCGCCAGGGCCAGCGTCAGGCGGACCGTGAAGCACGAGCCTTCACCAGGCGTGGACGCAACCTCGATCTCGCCGTCCATCAGGCGCGCTAGAGCGCGTGAGATTGACAGGCCAAGGCCCGTACCGCCGAACCGCCGCGTGATCGAGCTATCGGCCTGGGCGAAGCGTGCGAAGAGGCGTTGTCCTGTCTCGGCGTCGAAGCCGATGCCCGTGTCGCAGACCGCCAGAGTCAACGCCTGAGCGCCGTCGACCTCGGGGGCGGCGTCGACCCTGACCTCGACGCGGCCGCGTTCGGTAAACTTGATCGCGTTCGAGACGAGGTTGCCCAAAACTTGTCGCAAGCGCGCGGCGTCGCCGACGTGACCCTCGGCGACTTGGGGGCTGATCCGCAACTCGAGAACCAGCCCCTTTTCCTCCGCCTTGGCGCGGAACAGTTCGACCATGGCGTGGCAGGTGGCCCGCAGATCAAAGGGCTCGGGATGAATCGCGACCTCGCCCGCCTCGACCCGCGCCATGTCCAGGACATCGTTGAGCAAGACCTGCAGAGAGTCGGCGCTGGTCTCGACGAGACCCAACATGTCGCGCTGCTTGGCGTCCAGGTCGGTTCGCGCCAGAGCCCCGACGACGCCGATGATGCCGTTCATGGGCGTGCGGATCTCGTGGCTCATATTAGCCAGAAACTCCGATTTTGATCGATTGGCCGCCTCGGCCTTGTCCTTGGCCTGACGCACCGCAGCGAACGCGCGCTCCAGACGCCGAGCGCTTCGGTTGTGCGCGCCCAGTGCGGCGGTGGCCGGCACGGTCGTGGCGAAGATCGAGGCGATGAAGAGCTGGACCATGAACTCCTGACGGTAGGGAGCCATGGGGGCGATGAAGGCGATCGGCCCATGACCATTGGCCGTCAGGGACATGGCGATGAGGCTGGTCGCCAGCACCGACACATAGACCCAGCCTGGTCCGGCCCTGAACGCGGTCAGCACCAGGAACGGCATCACAAGGGGCAGGGCGATGAACTGGTCCAAGGCGAACGAGGTCGCCGCCACGACGATGGTGAGGGCCAGCAGTAAAGGGCGCTCAAGACCGCCGCCATCGGCGCGAAAAAGCCGTTCTTGCTTGAGCGGCAGAAGCGCCGCCGGCGTGGCGATGAGAAGGCCCAGGCCGTCCTCGAGCATCCATTGCAGCCAAGCGTGGAAGAAGTCGTTGAACGATCCGTCGATCAGGACGAGCAGGATTTGGCCGATCAGGGCCTCTGTCGCCGCAGCGCCCATGGCGATCAGCCCGAAAATGAACAGGCGCCGGGGACGCGACAGGTCGAGCGCGGCGCCGCAAAAGGTGCGGGTCAGCGCCGCGCCGGCAAAGGCCAGGGCCTGATTGAGGCTGCTAAACAGGATCGCATGTGTCAGGTCGATCCGGCCGATCCAGTTGTGGACCAGATCGACGCTGAAGCAAGCCAGGCAGAAGGCCAGGCCCAAGCGAGGCGACAGCATCAGGATCGCGGCCAGCAGGATGCCGTTCGAAGGAAAGAACGCCACCGCGTCGCTGATGTCTCTGCAGAACAGCCAAATGCAGAGTTCGACGGCGACATAGGCCGTGAACAGCGCCGCAGCGACGCTCAGGCCGGGTCGGTGGGCCGAGGCGCGATAGAGCTGAGGGCGAGAAGCCATGCCTAGGCCAAGCCGGTCCGGGAGGCGCCGACAGGACCGGCGCGCGGCCGCGCCGGCGACGCGGCGGTGTCTTCGGGCCGACGGCGCGGATTGTTCACGGCATGTCCCACAAGCCTGGCCATCACGGCAGAAGCGCCAGTGTGACTCAATGAACGGTAAAATTCGAAAGTGCAGTTTGTCGCACCCCCGCAAAGCCAAAGGGGCTGGAGGAAGAACGAGCACCCCCACGCCGGCGGTCTGCTGGACGGTTCTCGTCGCCGGCGGCCAAGCGAAATCTCGTCAGATCCACCCGCTTCGACTGAACAGGTTGAGCGAGAGCGACGATGCGATCCGGCTGTTGAGCGCCGCCGATCGCTGAACGCCGAAGACTGTCAGCGACCGCTGCTTTGAGGGGCAGGGCCGAGCGGCTCACCCCTTCAGGTAAAGCCACTGCAGGCCTTGCATCAGGCCGATCGGGAAGGTGGTTTCGTGGAAGCCATCGTCCACGACGTTCGTCCTGATCTCCAGGCTCGGATAGGCGCGGCTCTTCAGCGTCGCCGCCAGGCGCGACTGGTCTGCGACCATGTCGTTGTCGCAATCGGCGCATCCGCCGGGTCCCGGATGCTCGCGCGACCCTGTCGCCAGATAGATCCTGGCGGGCAAATCCTTGTGGGTCGCCGCGTAGGCCGCTTCGCTTTGCAGGACCGCCCGGTCGGCGAACCAGATCGAAGGGCTGGTCAGGATGTAGTTGGCAAAGAGCGTCGGCTCATGGAACGCCACCCACAGTCCAAAGAGGCCGCCATAGGACTGCCCCGCCAAGGTGCGGTCGGCGCGATCGACGCGATAGCGTGTTTCCACCAGCGGCATCACCGCCCGCTTCAAGAAGGTGAAATAGGCTTCGCCGCCGCCCGTGACGCCGTTGATCTCTTGATCACGCCAGGGCGTCAGATCGCGTCTGCGGCTGTCGGCGGCGACCTCGCCGCGCGCGTAGGACAGACCCACGATGATGAACTCGCGAAAACGCCCGTGATTGAACGGCACCCGCGTCAGACCTGAAGCGACCTGGAAGGTGTAGGGGCCATCGGTCAGATAGAGCACGGGATACCGGCGGCCCTTATTGGCCGGCGCGTCATATCCCGGCGGGGTCTTGATGTAGATCTCATAGTCGCGCCCCAAGAGGGCTGAGCGCAGCGGGATCACCGTGCTGTTTTCGATGACGAAGCCGCCGGCCGCGCTCGGCGCAGCGGGGCCTACCGCGCCAGAGCCGGCCTCGGCGATGGCGCCCGTCATGGCGGCGGGCTGTCGCGCGTCACCGCACGCGCTCAGGAGCATGGTCGTTGCGAAGAGCGCCGACCGCAGGAAAAAACGCATGAACGCCACCTAAGCCACCTTGGGGGTGGATCAGTACAGGCTAGGCGGTCCAAGGCGAGACCCCAAGAGCAGCCGTCCCCAGGGATATTGTCGAAGACTGGCCTTTGGCGTGGTCCTCTCTTGATGGCCCGAGCCATAGCCGCAGGAGCCTGAACCCGCTGCGCCTTCGGTTCTTGGGCGCTGGACCGCCACGTTCGGGGCGCGGACGGATGGCGCGTCAGCGCACCGCCGTAAACCGATAGCTGCGGGGCGCCTCGCGGATGATCAGGCCTCGGCTTTGCGGGGTGTCTGCGACCTCGAACTCATAGCCGTCGGCGCCGGGCGTGATGGTCACGAACGTAACGCTGCCGTCGTCGTTCTTCCGACTGGCGACCTCACTGGCCCAGCCGCCGAAGTCGAACACCGTCTTGTCGCCCTCGCGCCGGACGACAAGATCGCCTAGGTCGGTGTTGCTGTAGCGCGCCGCGAGCGTGTCGACGACCGCGGGGTCGGCCGGTGCGGTCAGGGTCTGGCGGCCTTCGCCGCGGCTGGCCTTGAACGCTTTGCCGTAGTTGGCCAGGTCGGTCGCCGCGCGCGGTTCGCCGTCAAACAGGACCTCCAGCAATCGTCGCCGGAACGCCGAACGCAGCGCCACGCCGGAATCGGCATTGGTCAGGATCACCGCGCCGACCTGTTGATCGGGCAACCAGATCATGTCGGCGCGATAACCGTACTGCGTGCCGCCATGGTGGATGACCGGCACGCCCCAGATGCGGTCGATCTTCAGGCCCATACCGTAGTATTCGTCGCTGCCTTCGGTGACCTGCGGGATCCGGCGCGCCAACAGGGGGCCCTCGGCGATGTAGCGCTGGCCGTTCGGCAGCCGCCCCTTGGCCAGTTCCATGCGCATGTAGCGCAGCATGTCGCGCGTCGTGCTCCACTCGCCGCCGTCGGGACGCGAGGGAATGCCCGCAGCGTTGAGGCCCATGACGGCGACCTGCTGGCGCCCGTCGATGTCCAGGGCGTGCGGCGCGGCATGGTCGCCCGCCAGCGCCTTGGCGTAGTCGAAGGTGGTGCGCGACATGCCCAGCGGGTCGAACACCAGGGCTTGCATGGCCGCGTCATAGGCCGCGCCGAGCTCGCGATCGGGCTCGCGGACATGGGCGCCCAGATAGCCGCCCGAGGCCGCCAGCAGATTGGAGTACTGGTAGAGGTCGCCAAAGCCGCTGGTCGGCTGCATGGTCGACAGCCAGGTCAGGACGCTCGAGGCCTGGGCCTGGTCGCCTTGGAAGATCCACGGCAGGTCCTGGCGTGGCAGGCCCGTGCAAGCGCAGACCAAGTGCTTGACGCGAACCTTGGCCGTCGTGGCCGCGTCGCCGAGGCGAAAGGCCGGCCAGAGCGCTGAGACCGGCGTTTCCCAGTCCATCTTCCCCTGCTCGACCAGCTTGGCCAGCATCAGGGTGGTCAGGGCCTTGCCGTTCGAACCGATCATGAAGGCGGTGTCGGCATCGACCGGCTCGGGCTTGCCCAGCTCGCGCACGCCAAAGCCGCCTTCGAACAGGATCTTGTCGTCCTGGATCAGCCCAAAGCCGACGCCGGGAATGTCGAGCTCGGCGCGCGCGGTCTCGATCAGATCCGTCAGGGCGGCTAGGCGCGTCGCATCGATCTTGTGGGCCTTGCGCCCAGCGAAGGTTTCGCGCGCATAGCCTGCGGGCAGCAGCTTGCCGAGGATCACCTCGACCTGGGAATCGCGCTTTTCCAGAACCTCGTCGGCGAGGTCATGCACGACGACTGTCCAGTGGTCGCCCTTGCGTAGCGCGCGGGCCCAGATCGTGCGCGTTTGTCCAGCCGGCGCTCGATAGCTGTAGACGCGGATCTGGTCCCAGCCGTCGCGAACCGGGCGATCCTTGGCGCCTACCAAGGCCGGCGCGGCGGCGGAGCCATAGGCCGCCCAGGCCGCCGCCACCGCCGCATCGGCCTCGCCGCCGATCGTGTCGAAGACCAGGATGGAAGATCCGCCCTCCGGCGCGTCCAGACGGATCACGCCGGCGGCCTTGCGGACGGACCAGCCGCGCGGCGCGACCAGCCCGGTCCCGTTCAAGGTCTTAAGCGGCGTGTCGGCCGCCATCACCGAGGCGGCTGGGATGGTGTTCGGAACGGGGAGCGCGCGGGCGAGGCCGGGCGTGGCGGCGATGAGACCCAGGACGGCGACCAAGGTCATTTCACGCCGTCGGGTGCGACGCGCGCCGATGCCTGAGCTGACGCGCGGAGGGGGAGGGGAAGGGCGCATGATGGCTCGCTGCAAGGGGTTGCCGAACACCCGCGCGACAGGCCCGCTGGTGAACCCGGTCTTTGCAGATCGGGCCAGGGAGAAAGCTGCGTCGGCCGGTTGGGGCCGATCAAGTTACAAGCTTGAAAGGTCGAGGTGCGGGGCAGGGGTGTCCGTGATCGACGCAAGCCCTCGCCGGCTCGTCTTCAAACCTGGTCGCCAAGCGACGGCGCCACCGCGTCGAAATAGTGGTTGTCGCCCTCGTCGACGAAATGACCCGACAGGCGCAGGCCGGCCTGGTCCAACACGCGCTGATATTCGGCCTCGCCCAGCGAACGCGAGGGACGCCCCGTCAGCGTATCCGCCCATTCGCAAGCTTGGCGTGGCGCGCTGAACAGGAAGCGGCCGCCGGGCTCCAACGCCCTCGCCACGCGCTCGATCACTCGGCGCTGATCCTCCGCCGGCAACAGGAACAACAGGCCGATGGCCACCGCGCCATCGAACTTTCGCTGGAACAGGCTGCTCGTTTCCGCCGGTTCGCAGGCGACCTCGGCGGACGGCAATCGACGGCGAAATTCTGCGACCAGAACCGGAGAGGCGTCGATGCCGAAGACCCGGAAGCCGTCCGCGACCAGGGCGGCGGAAATCGGTTCTCCAGAGCCGCAGCCCACGTCCAGGATGACACCGCCCGGCGGCAACTGTTTGGCCCATCGACGCACGGTGTCGGCGCCGATGCGGGAGCGCGCTTGAATGAAGCTCTGCGCGACGGCGTTCCAGCCGTGGGAAGGGTCGATGGGCATGGGTTACATCGGCGCGGTTGAAAGGTGAGCCCGTCGGAGCCGAGGCGCGCGGCCTCCAACGCTCGTCATGGAGATGAGGCAGGCTGCGTCCGCTGACCTGGCCGGGTCAATTGCGAACAAAGGTTTCGCCCTCGAAGGTCAGGCGGCCTGGCGCATCGAACAGGATCGTCTGGCCTTGCAGCGGCACGAGCTCCACCCGCACGGTCTCGGGCTTGGTGAAGGCTTCGGCCAGATCCGACATCACCCCGATCCGGATCTTCATGCGCTCGCCCTCTTGCGTGACCGCGATGCGCCCCATGGCCGGGTTGGCGTAGGTTCCGACATAGCTGCCTATCGGCCGAGCGAGCGACCAGGGCCGGGCGGCGCGTTCGGCCCGCGCCGCCACCAGGCCCGCAAGGCGCTTGTCGCGGCGGGCCACGAGGGCGGCCAACTCGGCCTCAAAGTGCGCCTCCAGATCGGGGCGGCCGGCGAAGCGATCGTAGACATAATCGGCCACCAGATCCGTCAGCTCCCCGGCGACGAGATCCTCGTTGGCCATCACCGCCACGCCCAGCTTGCGATCGGGCATGAACGAGACATGGGCGTGCGAGCCGGCGAAATTGCCGAAGTGATGGATCAGGGTGTCTTCGCCGTAGCGCCCGGTCTGCCAGCCCAAACCGTAGCCGTCGCGCGTATAGGGGCCAAAGACCGCCTTCTGGGAAACGACCGAACGGTGGGTGGCGTTCACCAGCCCAGCCGGGAACACGCGCCGAACATCCAGAACGCCGTCATTGATCTGGATTTCCAGCCAGCGGGCCATGTCGCCGGCGGTGGAGACCAGACCGCCCGCCGACTGCATGGTGGCGTCCGTCTTCTGGAGCGGACTGGGCGCCATGGCGCCGGTCGGGCCGGGCACGTGGCCGGACGCGACGACGCCAGCCTTTCGAGCCTTGGAAATCCAGGCGGTCGTATGGGTCATACCCGCCGGCGCGAGGACGTCGTCGGCGACGAGCGCGCGCCAGTCGCGGCCGAACCGTGCTTCGATCAGGGTGGTGGCCAGATTGTAGCCGGTGTTGGTGTAGCGGAACGTCCCATGGGGCGTTGTGGCGCTCCTGACCGTTCGAGACAGCAGCGTCTGCATAACCTCTGGCGTTTGCTCGCCGGAGAACGCCGCCCGAAAGGCGATCGGCGCATTCTCGACGCCGGAGCGGTGGCTGAGCAGGTCGGTCAGGGTGACCGCGCCGGCGATCTCGGGCGGCAAGGCGGTCGAACCGGTCCAGTCGGCCAAGGGCGCGTCCAGGGTGATCTGACGGTGCGCCGCCATGCCGGCGATCGCCAGGGCGGTGAACGCCTTGGTCGCCGAGGCGATGTAGAATCGCGTGTCAGCATCGACCGCGGCTCCAGTCTCCAGGTCCGCGACGCCATAGCCGGCCGTGATCACCGCCTTGTCGCCCTCGACGACCGCCAGGGCCAGGCCCGGCACGACGCCGACGCGCGCCATCGCCTTGCGCGTGAAGGCGTCGATGTCCCTGGCTTCTGGACGAGCGCTCGGCGCGGCCAAGGCGGCGGAACTCCACAAGACGGCAGCCAGCAAAAGTGAGACGGGCGTTCGAGAACGGGTCATGGGATCCTTGGTGTTGGCGTGAGCGCTTAGCCAAGCCCTTCGGCGTCGCCGACGTCTTGAACCGATGAAACCGTCGACCTCAACGGCTGAGCAGCCGCCGCAGCGCGGCGGGCGACCAGCCGGCGGCGGCCGTGACGGCGCGCGTCATGTGCGCCTGATCGGCGAAGCCCGTCGCGACGGCGACTTCAGCCAGGGCCAGATCGGAGCGAACGATACGCTCGATCGCGCTGGCCATCCGCCAATCCTGGCGAAACTGCGAGGGCGGCCGACCGAAAGCGGTCCGAAACGCCCTGGCAAAAGCGATCGGATGGCGCTCCATGGACCGGGCCAGCCGGGCGACGGGCGCTGGAGGAAGCTCTGTCAGCCGCTGTCGCGCCTCATCCAGCCAGGCCGGGACGGAAACTGGCCGATCATCATGGGACCCTGTCGCCACCGGCTCTTGACCACCCCGGGACGCAGCCCGCTCCAGAAGCGCTCGTCCGGTCTCGCGGCTGTCGCAAGCCGCGACCTGATAGCGAAGCGGGTTGGCCGTGCTGGCGGCGCCATGCACCGACAGGATGAGCGCTCCGGCCTCGCCGAACAGGTTTTGATGTTCGAAGCCGCTGGGCTTGCGGCTCAAGCTGACCCTGTCGACGGCCAGCGCGCCATCGAGACTTTCTTCGACATAGCCGCCGGCGAGCAGCAGCGACACTTGCCAGCAGCCATGCCGATGGGCCCGAGACTCTTCGCCGGGTTCATAGTGGCTCAGCACCAGCTTGTGGTCGGACGACGCGGAAAGGATCGTGCTGATCGGCATACGAACATGGCCTCCACAGACTAGAGGCGCGATCGACGCTGTTTGGAGGCGGGGCCGTCTGTTTAATTTTCGCAGCGTGGCGAGCCTTTGAGAACAGGCGTCTGCAAACGACGCCTCGTCGCCAGCCGGCCTGCAGGCCGGACGTGTGTCTGGAGCCGTTCGACGATCTGCTTGCAGCCCGACTCCGCCGATCCCCTGTCTTTGTACGCCACGGTACGACGGCCCGATTTGACTGTTGAGATCGGCGGATTCCAGGTCTTCTTACTCATCCCCGTAAGCAACGGGGACCCGCCGTGGACCTTTCAGAAAACCAGATCGGACGTGAGCGCAGCCGCCAGATGCTGCGCACCGCCCTTGGCCCCCTGCTGCTGGCGCGGCTGGAGGATCCGGGCGTGGCCGAGGTCATGCTCAACCCCGATGGCCGCGTCTGGGTCGACCGCTTCGACGGCGGCCTGACCCCGGCGGACCTGTCGATCGGCCCGGCCGACGCCGAGCGGATCCTGCGCCTGGTCGCTCATCATGTCGGCGCAGAGGTTCATGCTGGTCGGCCACGTCTTTCGGCCGAGCTTCCCGGGACCGGCGAGCGGTTCGAGGGGCAGATGCCGCCGGTCGTCACCGCCCCAACCTTTGCGATCCGCAAGCCCGCGCATGAGCTTTTCACCCTCGACGACTACGTCCGCACCGGTGTGATGGACGCTGCCCAGGCGTTGGTCCTTTGGGACGCCGTACGCGAGCGGCGCAACATTGTCGTCGTCGGCCAAACCTCCAGCGGCAAGACCACCTTGGTCAATGCGCTGCTAGAGAAAGTCGCCCGGACCAACGACCGGGTCATCCTCTGCGAAGATCTGCGCGAACTGCAATGCGCCGCACCCAATCTCGTCACCCTGCGCACGGTCGAGGGCGTGGTCACCTTGACCGACCTCGTGCGCTCGACCCTACGCTTGCGCCCGGACCGCATCATCATCGGCGAGGTGAGGGGACCTGAAGCCCTCGACTTGGTGAAGGCCTGGGGCACGGGCCATCCGGGCGGGATCGCAACCCTGCACGCTGGCTCTGCGCTAGGCGCGCTGCTGCGCCTCGAACAGCTGATCCAGGAGGCGGTGGTCACCGTGCCGCGCGGCCTGATCGCCGAAACCATCGACCTGATCGCGGTCCTGCAGGGGCGAGGCCGACAGCGCCGCCTCGTGGACCTCGCGCGCCTGGAGGGGCTCGCGCCCGACGGCGCCTACCAGCTCAGCCCCGCCTGAGACCTTAGCCCCCAAACCCCCGGAGATTTGTAGATGACCCCGCGAGATCCCTCGCGCCTGCGCGCACGCCTGTTGTCGGGCTCGATGCTCGACCGGCTCGGCCATGTCGGCCAAGCCGCCCCCCTGACCCTCGCCGCCCTGTTGGCGGCTTCGACGGCCAAGGCCGCCGGCTCCTCCATGCCCTGGGAAGAGCCGCTGCAGAAGATCCTCGAGTCCATCGAGGGCCCGGTCGCCAAGATCATCGCGGTGATCATCATCATCGTCACTGGCCTGACCCTGGCCTTCGGTGAGACCTCCGGCGGGTCGCGCAAGCTGATCCAGATCGTCTTTGGCCTGTCGATCGCCTTCGCGGCCAGCTCCTTCTTCCTGTCGTTCTTCTCGTTCGGCGGCGGAGCGCTCGCCTGATGGCCGGCGATCGCGCGATGGGGTTCGCCGCGCCCGTCCATCGGGCCCTGACCGAACCGATGCTGCTGGCCGGCGCCCCGCGCGCGATCGCCCTGGTCAACGGCACCCTGGCCGCGGCCCTGGGCGTGGGCCTGCGCCTCTGGGGCGTGGGCCTCCTCGTCTGGCTGGTCGGCCATGGCCTGGCCGTCTGGGCCGCCCGCCGCGACCCGCAGATCTTCGACGTCGGCCGCCGGCATGTCCGGTTGCCCGCCCACCTGGAGGTCTGAGCATGCTCGACCTTCGCGAATACCGCCGTCGGCCCGCCATGTTGGCCGACTTCCTGCCTTGGGCGGCCCTGGTGGGCCCCGGCGTGGTTCTCAACAAGGACGGCGCGTTCCAACGCACCGCGGAGTTTCGGGGTCCCGACCTGGACTCGGCCACCGACGCGGAGGTCGCCGCGGTCGCCGCCCGACTGAACGGGGCGCTGCGGCGCCTGGGCTCGGGCTGGGCGCTCTATGTGGAAGCGCGGCGCGATCCCGTCGGCGCCTATCCGGGCAGCGTCTTTCCCGACCCGGTCTCGGCCCTGGTCGACGCCGAGCGGCGCGCGACCTTCGTCGAGTCCGGCGAGCATTTCGAGAGCCGCTATTACCTGACCCTGACCTATCTGCCGCCCGCCGATCGGCGCGGCCGCATCGAGGGGCTGTTCGTCGAAGGCCGCGCCGGCGCGGCCCTAGACTGGCGCGCTGAGCTGGCGGGCTTCATCGATCGCGCCGATCGATTGCTGGGTCTGCTCGACGGCCTGATGCCAACGCTGGGTTGGCTTGATGACGCGGCCACCTTGAGCTTCCTCCACGGTGCGATCTCGACGACGCGCCAGCGCGTGGCGGTCCCGCAGACTCCGATGCAGCTGGACGCCTTGCTGGCGACGCAGCCGCTGGTCGGCGGCTTGGAGCCGCGCCTGGGCGGGGCGCACCTGCGGGTCCTGACCCTCACCGGCTTTCCGGCGGCGACGGTCCCCGGCCTGCTGGATGAGCTCAATCGCCTGGGCCTGGCCTATCGCTGGACGACCCGGGCCCTCTGCCTGGACAAGACCGACGCCACAAGCCTCCTGGCCAGGATCCGCCGCCAGTGGTTCGCCAAGCGCAAGTCGGTGCTGGTGTTGCTGCGCGAGGCGCTCACCCAGGAGCCCTCGCCGCTGGTCGACAACGACGCGGCCAACAAGTCGCTCGAGGCGGATCTGGCCCTACAGGATCTTGGCGGCGACGCGGTGGCCTATGCCTATGTCACCGCCAGCCTGGCGGTCTGGGACGAGGACCCAGCCATCGCCCAGACCAAGCTGGCCCTGGTCGAGAAGGTCATCCAGGGGCGCGACTTCACCGTCATCCGCGAGACCGTCAACGCCGTGGAGGCCTGGCTGGGCAGTATTCCCGGCCACGCCTACGCCAATATCCGCCAGCCGCCGCTGTCGACCCTGAACCTGGCCCACATCGCGCCGATGTCGGCGGTCTGGGCCGGACCCGAGCGCAACGCCCACCTGAACGGCCCGCCGCTCCTGGTGGCCCGCACCGCCGGCTCCACGCCCTTTCGCCTCAGCACCCATGTCGGCGATGTCGGCCACACCCTGATCGTGGGGCCGACCGGCGCGGGCAAGAGCGTGCTGCTGGCGATGCTGGCCCTGCAGTTTCGGCGCTACGCCGGCGCCCAGGTCTTCGCCTTCGACTTCGGCGCCTCGATCCGGGCCGCGGCCCCGGGCATGGGCGGCAGTTTTCATGATCTGGGCGGCGTCCTGGCGGGGCGGTCAGGCGCGATCGCCCTGCAGCCCCTGGCCCTGATCGACGCGCCCGACGAACGCGCCTGGGCGCTGGACTGGCTGATCGCGATCCTCATGCGTCAGGGCGTGGCCATCACTCCGGCGGTCCGCGATCATGTCTGGACCGCCCTGGCGAGCCTGGCCAGCGCGCCGCTCGCCGAGCGCACCCTGACCGGCCTGATCGCCGTCCTAACCTCGCGCGACCTGAAGGAGGCCCTGGCGCCGTTCGCGCTGGGCGGCCCGTGGGGCGTCCTGCTCGACAGCGACCACGAGACGCCCGGCGCCGATGAGGTCCAGGCCTTCGAAACCGAAGGCCTGCTGGGCACGGCCGCCGCGCCGGCGGTCCTGGCCTACCTCTTCCATCGGATCGCCCGGCGCCTTGACGGCCGCCCGACCCTGATCCTCGTCGACGAGGCCTGGCTGGCGCTCTCTGACCCGGCCTTCGGCGCCCAGCTGGAGACGTGGCTCGGCACCGTGCGCAAGAAGAACGGCGCGGTCGTCCTGACGACCCTGTCCCTGGGCAATGTCGAAAAGAGCCCGATCGCCGAAGCCATCGCCGAGCTTTGCCTCACCCGTATCTTCCTGCCCAACGCCTGGGCCCTGGATCCTCAAGGCGCGGCGGCCTACCGGCGGTTCGGCTTCAACGAACGCCAGCTGGAGATCATCGCGCGGTCCATTCCCAAGCGCGACTATTACCTGCGCTCGGCGGCCGGGGATCGTCTCTTCCAGCTCGATCTGGGTCCAGTGGCACTGGCCTTCAGCGCCGCCTCGTCCAAGGCCGACCAAGCCGCCATCGGCGAGGTCTTGGCCGCCCATGGGCCTGAAGGCTTCTCCGCGGCCTGGCTGCGCCGGCGGGGCCTGCCCTGGGCCGCCGACCTTCTGGCCTCGATGCCGACCTCGGCGTCGCCGTCCGATCCTTCCCAACCGGAGCCTTTGTCATGACCCTTTCCCGACGCCGGCTGGCGGCGGCCCTGCTGGCTGGCCCGCTGGCTGTGAGTTTCGTGTTCGCGCCGCCGGCGGCCCAAGCCCAGTGGACCGTCTATGACCCGGCCAACTATGTGCAGAACGTCCTGACGGCCGCGCGCACCCTGCAGGCGATCAACAACCAGATCAGCTCGCTGCAGAACGAAGCCCAGATGCTGATCGGCCAGGCCAAGAGCCTGGCCAGCCTGCCGTATTCGTCGCTCGCCGCCCTCCAGGCCCAGGTCGACCGCACCCGCGATCTGCTCGGCCAGGCCCAGGCCCTGGCCTATGACGTCGCCGCCATCCAGCAGGCCTTCAGCACCACCTATGGCGCGGTGGACCTGTCGGCGAGCGACGCGGCCCTGACCGCCCGCGCCGACGCGCGCTGGACCGCGGCGGTCGCCGGGTTCGAAGACGCCCTGAAGGTCCAGGCCGGCGTGGTCGGCGGGCTGGGCGCCAGCCGCGACCAACTGACCAGCCTGGTCGGCGCCAGCCAGGGCGCGGTCGGCGGGCTGCAGGCCGCCCAGGCCGGCAACCAGCTCCTGGCCCTCCAGGCCCAGCAACTGGCCGACCTGATCGCGCTCAGCGCCGCCCAAGGCCGCGCCGAAGCCCTGGAAGCGGCCGATCGGGCCGCCGCCCGCGCCGACGCGAAGGCCCGGTTCGCCAAGTTCATGGGGAGCGCGCCGCAATGAGGTGGCTCATCGCCTTGGGCGGGGCCTGGATCCTGATCGGCGCCGTCGTCGTGGGGGTCTGGGGGCCCAAACCTTCAGCGACCGCCCCGCGTGTCGAGGCTTCGCGCGCCAAGGGCGACGGCGAGCTTGGCCGCTGCCGGGATCTGGGCGAGGCGGCCAAGGATGATCCGGGCTGCCGGGCGGCCTGGGCCTCGGCCCGGGCTCACTTCTTCGGTGGCGGCCCCGATGGGGGTCGGTCATGAGCGACACCGGCGTCATCGATCGCTTCTTCGACGTCTACGGGTCCTACATCGACAGCGGCTTTGGCCTGCTGGGCGGGGAGGTGGCCTGGCTGTCGACCACCCTGGTGGCCATCGACGTCACCCTGGCGGCGCTGTTCTGGGCCTGGGCCCATGGCGAGGACATCATCGCGCGCCTCGTCAAGAAGACCCTCTATGTCGGGTTCTTCGCCTTCCTGATCGGCAACTTCCACACTCTGACGACCATCGTTCTAAAGAGCTTTTCAGGGCTGGGCCTGAAGGCCGGCGGCGTGGGCGTCTCGGCCGACGACTTCCTGCGCCCGGGCAAGCTGGCGGCCCTGGGGATCACGGCTTGCAAGCCGATCCTGCAAGCGGCCAGCGATCTGGGCGGCTTTCCCGGCTTCTTCGAGAACATCGTCCAGATCTTGATCCTGCTGGTCGTGGCGATCCTGGTGATCGTCTCCTTCTTCATCATCGCCGTGCAGATCTTCGTGGTGCTGATCGAGTTCAAGCTCGTCAGCCTCTGCGGCTTTGTCCTGGTCCCGTTCGGGCTCTTTGGCCGCACCGCCTTCCTGGCCGAGAAGGTCCTGGGCAACGTCATGGCCTCGGGCGTCAAGGTCATGGTGCTGGCCGTCATCGTCGGCATCGGCTCGACGCTGTTTTCCGAGTTCACCAGCGCTTCGTCGGGCCAGCCGACCCTGGAAGCGGTCCTGGCCATGGCCCTGGCCGCCCTGACGCTGCTGGGCCTGTCGATCTTCGGTCCCGGCGTCGCCTCGGGCCTGGTCTCGGGCGCGCCGCAGCTGGGCGTCGGCGCGGCGGTCGGCACGGGCATGGTGGTCGGGGGCCTGGCCATGGCCGGCGCCGGCGCGGCCCA